>JBJECI010000102.1:0-8145 GCA_051870915.1 Paludibacteraceae bacterium | reverse complement strand
GGGTAAGTTGAGGGGGTAAGTTGAGGGGGTACTTGAGGGGGTACTTGAGGGGGTACTTGAGGGGGTACTTGAGGGGGTTATCGGCTCATTTATCGGCTCATGCTGTTTTAGCGTTTCTTGGGCTTGCTTCCAGTCGATGTGCTCGTAGCGTTTCTTCAGTTCGTTTTGCTCCCCATAGAGTACGTTGCGCAAGAAGCGTTCTAAGAACTCGGTGGTTTCCTCAATGCCCTTTTCGTAGTTTTGATAGTTGGCGCGCACTAAGGCATTGCGAAAATACTTGGCGTACTCTGCAAACGGCTCGTTGGTTAGGTCAAAGCCTAACTTGCGCAGGTACTTGATGAGGAAGATAGCCGTTGTGCGCGTGTTGCCTTCTCGGAAGGGGTGGATTTGCCATATTCCTGCGATGAATTGCGCAAGATGTGCCACCATCTGCTCGCGTGTGAGGTGTTTGTAGGAGAAACGGCGTTCTTGCTCAAAATCATAAGCCAGCGTGGCGGAGATAGCGTCATACGAGGCGTATAAGACCGTATCGCCGTTCAGCACCCACTCTTTCTTCGTGATATTCACCTCGCGGTAACGCCCTGCATGGGGTAGCACCCCGGTGAAAAGGCGGCGGTGGATATTGGCTAATTCGGCAGGCGAGAACGTGAATGTTTTCTCGGATAACACTTGCGTGATATGCAGCGAGACTTTATCTGCCTCTTCCTCGTCATCACTACGCTGCGCCGCGGGGAGAGTCTCGTAGTAGGTGTTCACTAACCGTTTGGCTTCCTCGTAACTCACCTGCCCTTCTATATGCTTCTGCGCCGTATCCAGCAGGTATGCCGACGGCTTCAGACCATCGACGTCTTGCAGACCGATGGCGACCGCCCAAGCCTCGGCTTTCTCGCGTTGGCTCGGCTCCCCGTGCTGTATGTAGTAATCAAAATCAAGCATATAGGTTAATTTTGAATTATGAATTAAGAATTATGAGGGCGCAGGATGTCCGGGTGCGCAGGCGTCCCCGCCTGCTGAAATTAAGAATTAAGAGGGCGTTGCATGCCTATTTTCAGAGCATGGGTGCTCATAATTCATAATTCTTAATTCATAATTCTCAAGTATATAGTCTGCTTATTCGTTCTTGTACTAATTGCCAATATGCGTCCTGCATCTTCTCGGGTATGAACGAGCAGCGAATGATGGGTTCCCACTTAGGATAGACCTTTTCGAATTTACGAAAGATATTCTCTACTGCCTTTTTGTCCATTCCGCTATCCAACATCGCTGTTTCAAAGTCTGCTCGATGCAGTTTGCTCTTTTTGCCATTCAACGTGAGAGCCAACTCTTCGTGGTCGGCAGGATTCACTATTGCCACGTTCAATAGGTCGTAGGCAGGAGAGAGCATAAAACCCGTACTATGAGGTTGATAGAGCGAAAAGTTCTTCAAATGCATATCATTATTGCCCGTCAACCAGCAGAAGAGTACTAACGTCCAAAATGCTACGATATCCAATCCGGGGGCTTCGGAAAAGCATCGAATAATTTTAGTGATTCGTTCGTGTGAACCTCGGTATTTATACTCCGTCAATTGCTCCGAGAGTTGACAAAAATCTTCCATCGCTACTTTCTCTCCCTTGGCTGTTCGGTCAATCCTTCGTGCAAGATAAGCCAATTTCCCGTCCGCCATTCTAACCAAAATATGGGGTACCGTATCTATGCCGATTGTCTCCGCTAATTGCATAGTCAGGTCCTCATTTTCCGGCAGATAGGGGTAACTATCGGTCTGCGGTTTGAGGATATATCTGCCTTGCAATCCGACCAACGTAAAGCGTGTTGTGCCTTCTATCTTTGCGATGTCCATAGATAACTTGGGTTGTACGCCGGTAACTGCCACTTGGGCGCGAACAATCTGCTTTGCCAGTTCGTGTACGGAGGTATGAGCAAAAGGCATCTCGGGGATGCCGGCTTTCCCGAACCACTTCTTTGCACAGGCGGCGTGGTAATCCACTTCGCTCGGTAACAATTCTTTATAGCAACAAAGACATCTATTCATCTTCTTTTCGCACACTTACCGCTCCGATACAATCTTTGCAACATGCCAGCAACAATCCCATTCGGTCACGAGGATTCAGTTTCCAATTCTCTTGCGCTACATCCAACAGCCATCCTTCCGGTATCAATCCATCAAAAAAGGAGAACATTTGACTGCTACGATACGGTTCTGCCTGCAGAGGCAAGGTGAGACTTACGGGCACAGCATCGATTTCTTGTAGATAATCTGCATTATACGCGAAAGAGAATCCGCTTTCATCTTCTTGCAGATAACCTGCTAACCTATTGAAACAATATATTTTTGCTCTACGCATCTTGCTCCAATGTTGTTTTGCGCATAGGCTGCAACTCCGCACCAAAAAGTGCTAACACTTGGTTCACCTTATCCATGCGTAAAGTCGTTTTCCCTTGCTCCAAATCACGCACAAACCGCAGACCCACGCCGGCCTTATCCGATAAATCTTCTTGCGTTAGATGGTACTGTTTGCGCTTCTCTTTCACATATTTTCCTACCAATGTAACTTCCATATTGCATCATTTCGGGTATATTCTACGATGGATATATAGTAATTATACCCTTTCGGTAATAACAACTTTACAATTTTACAATTTACTATTTGACCATTGACCATGCGGCGCATAATTGTAAAATAGTAAATTGTCAAATTGTCAAATAACATAGATTGTCAAATCAAGTATCTTGTCTGCCAGTTCGCGGATGGCACCTTGTCCGCCCTGGGTTTGAAGGCGAAGGATATGAGGGATGGCAAGCACCTCGGGGCGGGCGTTGGGAGGGCAGGCAGGGAGCCCTACGGCTCGGAGCAGGTCGAGGTCGTTGATGTCGTCGCCTACGAAGCAGACGTCTTCCAAGGTGATTCCCAACTCGCGGCAAATCTCCTCGGCGGCTGCCAGTTTGGTGGTGGCTCCTTGCTGCACCTGACTGCCAACACCCATGCGGAGGTATTGCAGCCGCAGTTTCTCGGCGCGATGCTGCACGATGGGCGTGTTCTCGCTGGTGAGGATGCCGCAGGGGATGCCGGCTTTCTGCAGGCGGGCAATCCCCATGCCGTCATAGACGCAGAAGCGTTTCATCTCCTCGCCGTTGGCTCCGTAGTACATGCCGCCGTCCGTCAGGCAACCGTCCACATCCGTCAAAAAGAGTTTCACTCGTCGCATAATCGGGCACAAAGTTAGCCAAAAAAAACGAAATAAGCAAACGTATGGCATATTTTTTGCACAAATTTTGCGTATATCGTAAAAAAGCGGTATCTTTGCCAACGCAATGAATTGTAAATCGTAATTCGTAAATGAAACATCGTTTATTATCCAAGTGGAATATGCTGTTGGGCTCTCTGAGCCTGTTGTTAGCCGGCTGTGGCAGTACGCAGAAGGCAACTAAGCCCATCGCTTCGGAGCATCAAATCATGGCACTCTATGGGGTACCTGTGGAGCAGTTTGAGCCGCTGCCTGCCAACGAGGCGGACACGATTGGCGGTAGCCCTTCGGAAGCTGCGGAAATACCTGCCGCGGAGGTAGAGCAAGATACGACTATTCAGCGTACCCCGCAGATTATGGTCAAATACGGCGTGCCATTCCCGAGAAACTGATTAGCAAACGGGCGAATGGTCAGAGTTATAGGCATACTCAGAATAGTCAGAGTAGAAATAGAGTTATAGGTTGCCACTTTGTGTGTAATTCATAATTAAAATGCACTTTTCGTATGAAAAAGTGCATTTTTTTTATTGCTATGCTTAATATATGGATTTATTTTTGTATCTTTGCGGGGTGATTTCAAGTTTCAAGTATCTGAATATAAATGAATTTAGCAGAAAGAAACATACTTGAAACCTGAAATATAGCACTTAAAAACTTATCATACGCTATGGACGAACAGAAGAATATCCCCTTGTTGGACTGCCCCGTGGACTACCTGATAGGCGATGCGAGCGGCAAAGTGATGAACGAGTACGGTCGATTCCCGTGCAAGATCAAGTGTGGTGTCTATGCCATCATCGTGCGTGGCTCTGCGCGCGCAACGATTAACATCACGCAGTACGAGTTTCGGCAACACGACGTGCTTTTGCTGGAGCCGGGCAGTTTCCTGCTGATACACGAGTTTTCGGAAGACGCGCTGGTATATTATGTGCTGTTCTCTTCCTCCTTTATGGAGAAGCATGCCTTCAAGAGCCGTATGTCGCTGACCGCATTGCGCCTGCAGTCGCCCATTATCCATGTTGGTGAGGAGCAGGCGGACGTCATCCGCGAGGCAGCCGAACTGCTTATCAAGGCGATGAACACGCGTCCGTCAATGCTCACCTCGGATAGCATGGTGCATATCTTCAACTTGGTGCAGAGCAGTTATGCTGCCCATGCACGTCAGTTGGAGTCGGACTTCCTGATGCGACCGCAAGACCGCAAGACACAGATTTATCAAGACTACTGCCAATTGGTGCTGAAGAACTATCAGCAGTGGCATCATGTGAACCAATATGCGGAGGCGATGCACATCACCTTGCCGCACTTGTGCGCAACCATCAAAGCCGTGAGCGACCGGACAGCGGGCGAGATTATCACCGATGCTATCCTCACCGATGCCAAGGCGCAACTGAAGATTACCAACCTGCAAATCAAGGAGATAGCCATGTCGCTCGGGTTTGACAACATCGGTTTCTTCAACCGCTTCTTCAAGTCCCACGTAGGGGTAACCCCGAAAGCCTATCGGATGGAATAGCACTTGGCGAGCCATAACGGGTTCTCCCTTCCGCCCTTCACCCGTTTTTTCCACTAACCCTCAGCCGCTCATCAGCCATTTCAATCGGTTCCTGCTCGGTTTCTGCTCGGTTCCTGCTCGGTATCTGAACGAGTCTATACCGAGACACAACCGACTCTTCCCCCTGAGGCAGAGGTATCTGTGAGAACAATACAAAAACAACAATACCTATGAAAACACGACTCTCCCTTTTCGTCTTCCTCTTTTGCGCCTGCTGTGCTATGCGGGCACAAGCGTCCTCTGCCGACACCTTCGACTGGCGGCGGGCAAATGTCTATTTCGTCATCACCGACCGTTTCTGCAACGGCGACCCCACCAACGACCAACAGTACGGTCGCCGGAACGACTACGGCTCGGAGCGGCTGAATGCCGCCACGTTCCACGGCGGCGACATAGCGGGGCTATTGCAGAAAGCGCAGGAGGGCTATTTCCAAGCGCTGGGCGTGGACGTGCTGTGGATGACCGATGTATATGAGCAGATACACGGCTGGATGTCGGGCAGCGGCGATATCAACGACTTCCCCCACTACGGCTACCACGGCTACTACCCCTTGGACTACACGCAGATGGACAAGAACTACGGCACTATCGCCGAACTGCATGCGCTCATCGACTGTCTGCACGCGCAGGGCATCCGCGTGATGCTCGGCGCTAACCTCAACGACCCGGGCTATCCCACGCTGCTCGATGCATATCAGTACGGCTTCGCCGAGGGGCGGGCGGACGCTGCGCACGACCCGCAGTGGCGATACAGCGAGTGGGCAGCGGACATGGCGACATGGAGCCAATGGTGGACGCGCGACTGGCTGCGCATGAGCGATGAGGAATGGGACGAGACCGACCCGCTCACCTGCACCCTCTTCGGATTGCCCGACTTCAAGACCGAGAAGACCGACCCCGTGAAGATACCCGCCTTCCTCAAGAAGAAATGGAAAACGGAGAAGCACCAAAACGACCCGTGGGTGAACCCCTGCTCGGTGCCCCTTCGCAAAGACCATGCGTGGGCGCCGGCGGACTACGTGATAGCATGGATAGCCGCGTGGGTGGAGGAGTTCGGCATCGACGGCTTCCGCTGCGACATCGTGGACTACGTGCATACCTACCGCTGGAAACAACTGACCGACGTCTGCAACGCCGCCCTCAACCGCTGGCGGCAGGCGCACCCCGACGACCCCGCCGCGCAGTGGACAGACCCCATCTACCTCACGGGCGACATGGACTTCGCCGACATACGCTACCTGCCCCGTTACGCCGAGGCGGGCTTCGGCAGCATGGTCAATTTCTACTTCCCCAAGCACGGCGACATGGACCAGATAACCTACGTGTGGCAAGCCTATGCCGACAGCCTGCACGCGCATGCCGACTGGGGACCGTTCTCCTACCTGAACAACTCCTACCACCGCGAGTTGGACACACTCCGTCGCTACGACTGCGCCACGAGCCTGCTGCTCGCCCCGGGTGCTATACAACTGTTCTACGGCGACGAGACGGCGCGCGGGCTGAGCGACGCACGCTACAATGTGGATAGCGACCAAGCCTTCCGCTCCGACATGAACTGGCAGACGATGGACACCGCTTTGCTTGCCCACTACCAACGCCTCGGCACGATTCGGCAGGCGCACCCCGCCATCGGCGGCGGCAGGCAGACCACGCTCGACCCGCATACCTGCGCCCGTGTGCTGGATGGCGACACGGTGGTCATCAGCGTAGCGTCCATACCCGACCGCGCCATCCCCGTGGCACCCTTCTTCCGCGACGGCGACACGCTGACCGAGTGCTACACAGGGCAGCAGGCAACGGTGCAGAACGGCACCATCCGCCTATCGGAATACCCCCGCGGCGTGGCAGTGCTTGCGAAAAGCGAAGCGAGAAAATGGTTAGTAGAGCAGCCCAAACGCCCATAGCGGCACGATATTAGCATGCCCTATCTCAATATCATCGCGCACGACAATACCGTGATTTGCTCCCTCCAGTTGGCGTTGCCCTTTCTTCTTGCCGCCTACCTCGAAGGTATAATCGCCGATGGTAAAATCCGCCTCGCGGCTCGCGCGCACGGGCAGCAACGCCCGCGTCTGGTTGTAGAAGAAAGTCTCTCGCAGATTACCCAAATCGGGGGTGCCATTCGACAAAATGGTCATTAGGTTGGGGTTGTCTATATATACTTTCTCTATCTTTCCGAGCCCTCGAAGCCCTTTTGTGTCATCGCGGAGCATTCCTATCAATCCTGCACGCTCCATATACACCAAATAATCCGGCAAGTTGTTCTTGCTCACTCCCACTTCTTGCGCAAGACTTTCCATGTTCGGTTTATAAGGGGCTAAGGTCGAGAGAATACCCAACATCTGCTTTAGTTTGCGCGCCGTGGAAACCTTCATATCCGCATATTGCGGTATATCCACTTCCATCGTTTGTGCAACCACCTGCTCCATACGCATTTGGAAAAGCGGTTCTTGCGCAAAAGGATAATAGCCGCATGCCAAATAGCGGCGGAAGGCCGGCAGAGGGTGCGGCATCAGGTTGAGCGGTAACTCGTTGCGCAGAACCTGCTCCAACGAAAGGCAAGGTAACTGCACCCCGTGTACCAGCGCTACATATTCGCGGAAAGAAAGCCCCTGCAAATGGTACATCACCGCCCTTCGGCTCAAGTCCGCCTCACCACGCTGTATGTCCAGCACCGAGGAGCCGGTGAAGACAATATGCAACTCAGGATAACGGTCGTAAATCTCTTTGAGTGCTTGCGACCATTTCGGATACTTGTGTATCTCATCAATGTAAAGATACGTAATCCCTTCTTTCACGGCTTCGTCAGCAAGATATTGCAGCGAGTGGGTGTTGAACCACTGAGCGTCCGCACTCACGTACAGGCAAGACTGCTCATTCTGATGGGCTGCTATATGTTGTAAAATCATAGTGGTTTTGCCCACACCGCGAGGACCGGTAAGACCTACTAATCGTGCTTCCCACGCTATCTGATGGTACAAATACCGTTGCATACTATCAGGCACTAAGCGAAGCAACTGCGCTTGACTTTCAAACAAACTATTGTCTAACATTTTACGGGTTGAGAGTTTAGAGTTGAATGTTGAGAGTTTTATTTTCACTCATTGAGGGATTTTTCGGCGCAAAGGTACTGCTTTTTTTGGAGAAATCCAAATATCTATGCGCTTTTATGAGGATAAAATCTAAAAAACACCATTATTATGCGTATTTTATGGTAATTTTTCCCTCATTGAGGGATGATTATTCTTAATTTATTCCTCCATTAAGGGATTTGTGATATTGAAAGAGCCACCCCGCTTTGCAACTCGTAAACCCGAACCATAAGAGGGCATTACCTTGCTATT
>JBJECI010000101.1:0-1692 GCA_051870915.1 Paludibacteraceae bacterium | reverse complement strand
CCTCTCCTAAAAGGAGGGGAGGGGGTTAGGGGGCGGGATGGTACACTCGGCTTCATGCCGCTAAGGGATGAATGACTTGTTACTTTCGGCTTATGAAAGTCATATTGCGGCTGGATGCCGAATACTCCTCCCGCCCCCTTACCCCCTCCCCCCCCCCTCTACGAGGGAGGCGGGGGAGTGGAAGTTACCTTCTACTCTGAAATTTATAGACAAAGGTAATAAGTCCTTCATCCTTTATCCTTTGTCTTTTATCCTCGTTATCACTCCATCGCTTGCAGTTTGTCTTCCATCTGCAACATCTCATCGCGTAGGAAAGCGGCTTGGTCGAAGTTGAGATCTTTGGCGGCAGCCAGCATCGCGCGGCGTTTCTGCTCGATGGCTTTCTTCAGTTCTTTGGCGTTCATCTGCTGCCAAGCCGCCGTCTTCCAGCCCTCTTTTATCTTCTCCTCCACACGCAGTTTCTCCGCCTCGGGGTCTTTGTAGAGCGCGGAGAGCGCGGAGGTGGTAATGGCTTTGTGGAGCGGCGTGGGCGTGATGCCGTGCGCCTCGTTGTACGCCATCTGAATAGTGCGGCGGCGGTTGGTCTCATCGATAGTCGCCTGCATGGCGGGCGTGATGCTGTCGCCGTACATAATCACCTTCCCGTGCACATGCCTTGCCGCGCGCCCCGCCGTCTGCGTGAGCGAGCGTTGGTCACGCAGGAAACCGGGCTTGTCGGCATCGAGTATCGCCACCAGCGACACCTCCGGCAAGTCCAGTCCCTCGCGCAGCAAGTTCACGCCTACCAGCACATCGTACAGCCCCTTGCGCAGGTCTTCCATAATCTTCACACGCTCAATAGTGTCTATGTCCGAATGGATATACGCCGACCGTATGCCGTAGCGACGCAGGTAGTCGTCCAACTCCTCCGCCATGCGCTTGGTGAGTGTGGTTACCAACACTCGCTCGTTGAGGCGGATACGCTGCTGTATCTCGTCCATCAGGTCGTCCACTTGGTGCTCACTCGGGCGCACGTATATCTCGGGGTCGAGCAAGCCTGTCGGGCGAATCAACTGGTCGATAACCACGCCCTCCGCACGCTGCAACTCGTACTCGTCCGGCGTGGCTGAGACGAAGATGGTCTGCCCCGTCTTCTCCAAGAACTCATCGAAGGTCAGCGGGCGGTTGTCGCGGGCGGCAGGCAGACGGAAGCCGTAGTTCACAAGGTTGTCTTTCCGCGCCTTATCGCCGCCGTACATGCCGCGAATCTGCGGCACGGTAACATGGCTCTCGTCTATCACCAGCAGCATGTCTTTCGGGAAATAGTCCAGCAGACAATACGGCGGCGTGCCCGGCTCACGCCCGTCAAAATAGCGGCTGTAGTTCTCCACGCCGGAGCAGTAGCCCAACTCCTGAATCATCTCCAAGTCGTACTTCACGCGGTCTTCTATGCGCTTGGCATAGAGCGGTTCGCCTATCTCCTGAAAGTGCATCACTTGGTTGGCGAGGTCGAGTTTAATCTGCCCCATGGCGGCGTCTATGCGCTCGCGAGAGGTAACGAAGATGGTCGCCGGCGAGATGTTGTATTCCGCGAACTGCGCCCCCTCCGTGCCCGTGAGTGTGCTGACCTCGGAGATGCTGTCTATCTCGTTGCCGAAGAACTCCACGCGCACCACTATCTCCGCATACGCCAGCGCGATGTCCACCGTGTCG
>JBJECI010000100.1:0-36798 GCA_051870915.1 Paludibacteraceae bacterium | reverse complement strand
TAATTTTAGTCTTAATATCTTATCGTCAATCTTTTAGTGGACAGTAGTGATCTCGATTATTGATGATTTGGAAGATGTAGAAATTTGGTAAACACGTAGTTACCAATTTCCTTAAACATATAATTTTCGTGTAATTATTCATTAATTCTTCGTTGTGGTAACGGCGCAAAATTATACGAATAATTACACGAAAATTATATGTTTCATGCCCTTAATAATTACATGTTAAGGTGATTTCCCGCTATCCACTCTGCCATCATCCGATGCCCCGCGGCATTCGGGTGGATACCGTCGGCGCAGAGGTTCGCCTGATAGTCGCGGCTCAGCAGAAACGGCGTGGTGATATCCACCAGCGGCACACGTTCCTCCGCCGCCAGCCGAAACAACTCTAAGTTGTACATATCGTGATAGTTACGCACGCGCTCCACGTGCCCCAACCAGTCGTACACGTTCTGCCGTTCGGGCGCCGTCATCCCTCGCGTCTGAAAGTCGATAAACCGCTCCCCGTCCATCAGCGGAAGCGAAATCATCACAGGGCGGCTCCCTAACTCCCTAACGCGTTGAATCATACTGCGATACACCTCCACAAACCGCGCTATCGGCGTGCGTGGCTCGTGCACCTCCGTCGGGCGCTCGGCTATCTCCTGCCAATAGAAGTCGGAGTCGTTGCCGCCAAACTCCAGCACCGTGATGTCGGCTGCCGCCACGGCTGCTTCGCGCTGCGCCAGCACCTGCTGACCGCGCTCCACCGTGCTGCCCATCTTGCTGAAATTCTGCAAGTTCAGCCCCAACTTCTCCGCGCACATCTCCGCCACGCCCTCTTTCAGCAGCGTGTACCGCTCGCCGACCAATACCACTCCGCGACCAATCGAGTCGCCTAACAAAACAACATTCTTTTCCATAACATTAAACACTAATCTTCGTTCACTCAAACTTTCTTTTAACATGTAATTATCATGTAATTATTCATTAATTTTTTCGTTGATGCACCGAGGATGCAGTCGGCTCGCCTGCTGTCCGGGTGCGCAGGCGTCCCCGCCTGCTTGTGATATGCACCGCCCTCATAATTCATAATTCTTAATTCTTATTCCTTCATCTCCTGCCACATACCATATACGGCAAACACGGGAAACAAGAAGACCAACAACAGATTCCATAATAAACAATTCTTTTTCATAGCGTTTTTAATTTAATAGATGAATAATGTAACAATTACTGACCACTGGTTACTAACCACTGACCGCTAATTCTGCTGCAAAATTAGTCCCTTTTTTGCACTCGAACAACAAATTGTGATTGTATGGCATGATTTTTGATGAAACATACAAAAAAGATGACTAAATCACCAATACAGGGACTAAATAACCACAATTCCCATTTCATCCCACTAAGGAAAATGACAAAAATCCATCCCTTTTACCCACAATGTTCTCATAATTCCTAATTCCTAATTCATAATTCATAATTAAATCATGCTTCCCCGTTCTATCCTTTCCGTCGCCTCGTTGCTGACTCATGTGCTGGCTATCCCTGCCTGCTTTCTCGTTTCGGTGTTTGTCTATCGCTCCGCGTGGACGGTAGCGTATCTGGACATGGGAGTGGGGCGCCTCACGCTCAACACCCTCATGCTGATGTGTATCATCATGGGTGTACTCTGCGCAAGCCGTATTCCTATGGTGGCATGCCGCAAGCACCTGCATCTCAAATGGGTGCACTATGTGCTCTGGTCTATCGCGGAAATTGTCCTGATGGCGCTGTTCATGGGGCTTTACATGGCGCTCATGTACAAGAATACCGAACTTGCCGTCGGCTCTATCTACTATTTCCCCAACGTTGGCAAGTGTATGTCTCTGTTGCTCACCACCATCCTCTTGCCTTACCTCTTTATCAATGCGCTGTTCAGTAACTTCCGAGAGACGAACAACGCTGCGCAAGAGGATAACCTCGTGCGCTTCCAAGATGCCACACAGCGACTGAAACTGGTCATTTCAGCCGAAGCCATCTTGTATATCAAAGCCGATGAGAACTATGTGAATATCTGCTACTTGGACGGCGAGCGGCAGAAAGAGTATGCTTTGCGCAACTCTATGCGCTCCATAGAGCCCGTCATGCAGCGAGCGGGTATCGTGCGTTGCCAACGCTCGTATTTCGTTAATCCGCGGCACGTTACCGTACTGCGCAAAGATAAAGAGGGGGCTATCGTAGCGGAGTTGGACACCACTCCCTCGAAATCCATCCCCGTTTCTCCGAAGTACTACGATTCACTCAATCAACTGTTATGAATGTATATTAGTGATATGTTAACTTCCATTAAATGTACTATAACGTATTATTACACAACAAGTTATACTGATCCATTTTTTCTTATTTGCACGCATAAACAGAGAAACTAAGTCTATGCTTTCCGCAGTCAAGAAGTAATTTGGTTTTTGTTAATTATAAAATAGTAATAATAGTCAAATTGTCAAATAAAATATTTGTTGAATAAAAGAGTTTTTTTGTTCATTTTTGTCAAATATTATTGTTTATTTTTGTGTATCAATCTTATTTCGAATGCATGTGAATAAAAGTCAAAAAACTAAACGCATCAGTAATAATGAACGTACTATAAACAAAAATTTGCGTAATTGACAAAAAAGCAGTACCTTTGCAGGGTAATTTGCTTTACAAGCAAGAACTTAGATTACTTTAACCATTAGGCTTATGTCGAAAATACTGATTATAGACGACGAGCGGGCGATACGCAACACGCTGAAAGAGATACTGGAGTTTGAGGGCTATACGATAGACCTCGCGGAGAACGGCAAACAGGGCGTGGAGAAAGCCAAAGCGGGCGGCTACGACCTGATTTACAGCGATGTGAAGATGCCGGAGATGGACGGTCTTGAGGTGCTGGAGACGCTGCAGAAAGAGGAGGCTTGCGAGTGTCCGATAGTGATGATTTCGGGGCATGCGGACGTGGAGACGGCAGTAACGGCGCTGAAGAAAGGTGCCTACGACTTTATCGAGAAGCCGCTGGACTTGAACCGTCTGCTCGTTACGACGAAGAACGCGCTGGAGCAGAAGAGTCTGAAAGCCGAGAACAGCCGCAGCAAACAGGAGATAAGCGTGCTGCGCAAGAAAGTGGGGAAACGCAATCAGATGATAGGCGAGAGCGAGGCTATTCAGCGCGTGCGTGAGATTATCGAGAAAGTGGCTCCGACCGAGGCGCGGGTGATGATTACCGGGGACAACGGCACAGGCAAGGAGGTGGTGGCGCGGCTGCTACACGAAGGAAGCCTGAGGGCGGACAAGCCGATGGTGGAAGTGAACTGCGCCGCGATACCGTCGGAGTTGATAGAGAGCGAGTTGTTCGGGCACATGAAAGGAGCGTTCACGGGGGCGGTGAAAGACCGCGCGGGGAAGTTCGAGCAAGCCGACGGGGGGACACTCTTCCTCGACGAGATAGGCGATATGTCGCTCGCCGCGCAGACGAAGGTGCTGCGTGCGCTGCAAGAGAACGAGATAACGCGCGTGGGTAGCGACAAGCCGATAAAAGTGAACGTGCGCGTGATAGCCGCGACGAACAAAGACCTGCAAGCAGAGATAGCCGCTCACCGCTTCCGCGAGGACTTGTTCCACCGACTGAACGTGATACCCATCCACGTGCCGAAGTTAGATGAGCGCAAGGAAGATATCCCGCTGCTGGTCAATCACTTCGACGAACTGATATGCGGGGAGATGGGCATCGCACGCAAGACCTTTGCGGCAGATGCCATTGCGGCGCTGCAAGCCCGCTCGTGGACGGGGAACATCCGCGAACTGCGCAACGTGGTGGAGCGTTTGCTCATCCTCGGCGGGAGCACTATCAGCAAGGGGGATGTGGAGATGTTTGTGTAAAGAGATGACCCTCCCCAACCCTCCCTACAAGAGGGAGGGAGTAAGTAAACGGAGTATATTTTGGATAGGGTGTTAGCCACCTTGCATTAGATGTATTTGGACGAACTGCATATCCTTAATTATAAGAATATCCGCGAGGCGCAATTGCACTTCGCGGATAAGTTAAACTGCTTTGTCGGACTGAACGGACAGGGCAAGACGAATATCCTCGATGCCATCTACCTGCTCAGTTTCACCAAGTCCGCCTACAACGCTGTTGACTCGATGAACATCACCCACGGCGAAGAGATGGCGATGGTGCAGGGGGTGTATAGGGAAGGAGGGGACCCGATTACGATTACTTGCGGGATGAAGCGCGGGCAGAAGAAGCAGTTTCGCAACGGGAAGAAAGACTACAAACGGATGGTTGACCATATCGGGTTGCTGCCGCTGGTGATGGTCAGTCCGCAAGACGGACGACTGATAGAAGACGGCAGCGAGGAGCGCAGACGATTTCTCGATGTGGTCATCTCGCAACACAACAAAGAGTACCTCAACCGCCTGAACACCTACAACGCCTTGCTCAAACAGCGCAACGCATTGCTCAAAGAAGAAGACTCCCTCCATCTCCCCCTACAAAGGGGGAGCGTTGATACACTACCTTCTTCTATAGAAACAAATCTTACCCCCTCCCTTGGTAGGGAGGGATGGGGTGGGTTCTCTTCACCCTCCCTTGGTAGGGAGGGACGGGGTGGGTCATCTGCCTTGCTGGAGGTGTATGAGTTGCAGATGGTGCCGCAGGCGGAGTATATCTACCGCGAGCGGAGCCGATTTGTAGAGCAGTTCATCCCGCTCTTTCAGGAGATTTACAGCGAGTTGTCGGGAGATGCAGAGAAGGTTAGTCTGCGGTATATCAGTCAGTTGCAAGACCGCGACCTTGCCGAGGCGTATGTACGAACACGGGAGCGCGACCGTATCTTGGGATGGACGTCGCAGGGCATTCACAAAGACGAGATAGAGATGCTCTTGGGCGATTATCCGCTGAAGCGCGTGGGTTCGCAGGGACAGCAGAAGACCTATCTGCTGGCGATGAAACTGGCGCAGGCACTCTATCTCGGCAAACCTATCCTGCTGCTGGACGATATCTTCGACAAACTGGACTCGGAGCGCGTGGCGAGGATAGTGCGACTCGTCAACAGCGACCGCTTCGGGCAGATATTCATCACCGACACCGACCGCCAACACCTGACCGACCTGCTCCGCCCCACACCGGAAGCAAAGATATTTCACGTAGAGCAGGGAATGATAAAGGAATAACTATTTCCGTAGGCATAATGGTCAAATTGTAAATTGTAAAATTGTAAATTGCAAAAAGGTCAAATATCGTTCATTTTTCCACCCCTATTACTGATTATCAACAAGATAGCCCCTACATTTTTCCACCCCTAACGCTTGCATAGTTCCGCTTTTTGCAGTAATTTTGCAGTCGCAATCCTGCAACAAAACGAACACCACAACGTATGAAAAAAGTCTGTTTAGGTATTTTCTTTCTTTTCCTCTCGCTTACCGCGATGGCGCAAACGACCTCTGCCGGTCGGGAACGCGCCACTATCTGCGGCTACATCACCGACGCGGAATCGGGGGAGCGTCTTATCGGTGCCACCGTGTTCGACACGGTCAGCCATCTGGGTACCGTCTCCAACCACGCGGGTTTCTACTCGCTGACGCTCCCTAAGGGCGAGCATGTGCTCCGCGCCAACTATGTCGGTTTCCGCACATCCGACTCCCATACGCTTACGCTCACGACAGACACACTCTGCAACTTCCCGCTGCGTTCCGCCACCGTCATTGAGGAGGTTACCGTGGTGGGGCAGAAATCGGTGAGCAGCCCCGAGGCAGTGCAGATGTCGGCTATCGAAGTGCCTGTCAGCCAGATAAAAGCCATCCCGATGATAGCCGGCGAGGTGGATATCATCAAAGCCCTGCAACTCCTGCCCGGCGTGCAAAGCGGGTCGGAGGGTAGCGCGGGCTTGTATGTACGCGGCGGCGGACCGGACGAGAACCTGATTCTCTTAGACGGCGTGCCGCTTTACAACGTGAACCACCTGATGGGATTCTTCTCGGTCTTCAACGCCGATGCTATCAAGAACGTAACGCTCTACAAAGGCAATTTCCCCGCGCAGTACGGCGGTCGGCTGTCGTCCATCATCGATGTGCGGCAGAACGACGGCAATACCGAAGGCTACCACGGGAACTTCACCGTGGGCTTGCTGGCTGCGAAATTCAACCTCGAAGGTCCTATCCCGCACGTGAAAGACTCCACCGGCACTACGACCTTCAACATCTCCGCACGGCGCACCTACTTTGATGTCTTTACCACGCCCATCATGGAACTCATCAGTTTGTCAATGGGCGGCGGAGCGATGGCTGCCGGAGCCTATTTCTACGATGTGAATGCCAAACTCACCCACACTTTCCCCAACATGCGCGACAAACTATCCGCTTCGTTCTATATGGGCGATGACGCGATGTATATGCGTATGAGTTACAAGGAGCGCGAGGCGGGAGAGTTGTACCGCGAGCGCATGAACATGCGTATGGCTTGGGGGAATATCCTTGCCGCCGTCAATTGGGAGCACTGCTACAACTCGCGGCTTTTCTCCAATACCCAACTCAGTTTCACCCGCTACCGCTATGGTATCACGGAGTCGATGTCGGAACGTATCAAGTCCGACACTCCCGAAGAAAGCATGCAGTTTGAGCAGAGCATGGCTTACAACTCCTCGCTGCACGACCTCATGTTCCAGACCCACTACGAGTGGACACCGCTGCCGAACAACAGTCTGCGTTTCGGTGCGGAATACGCCTACCATCAGTTCCGCCCCGAGGTGAGCAATATCTTCCTTTTTGCGCAAGATGCAGACAACGAGACCCGCTTAGACACCACCCTCAGCGACGGTACGTTGCACGGGCACGAGGCGGCGGTCTATATCGAGGACCAGTGGTCGCCGTGGCGTTGGTTGAAACTGAACATCGGCGTGCGCGGGTCGCTCTATGGCATCAACGGCAAGGTCTATCCCTCCATCGAGCCGCGCGTGGGCTTGCGGGCGTTGCTCTACAAGGACTTGGCATTCAAAGCCAGTTACTCCTACACCACGCAGTATGTCCACCTCTTGTCAAACTCCGATGTGTCGCTACCCACTGACCTATGGGTGCCTGTAACGGAGGAGATAGCCCCCATGCACTCCATGATAGCCGCAGCGGGCTTGTCATACAATATCTTAGACCAAGTGGAAGCCAGCGTGGAAGGCTACTACAAACGCTCCGTCAACCTGCTGGAATACAAGGACGGTGCTTCGTTCTTCGGCTCGTCCACCACGTGGCAAGACAAAGTGGTGATGGGCGACGGATGGAGTTACGGCGTGGAAGTGCTGCTGCAACGCAAGACGGGTCCCGTAACGGGCTGGATAGGCTACACGTGGAGCCGATCTATGCGGCAGTTCAACCGCGAAGGGCAAGAGATAAACTTCGGGCGACCTTTCCATGCGAAGTACGACCGCGAGCATGACCTGAGCATCACGCTGCAATACCAAATCAACAAGCACATTGACATCGCCGGCACCTTCGTCTATGGCACCGGCACCCGCGCCACGCTCGCCACGCAAAGATATTACGACCCTATCGCTGGGAAGTATATCGACTACTTTGAGGAGCGCAACAACTACCAAATGCCCGACTACCATCGTCTGGACCTCGGTATCAACTTCCATTTCCCGCACAAGTACTCCGTATGGGGGCAGCAGGAACCCACCCGCAAGCAGCAACGCAAGATATGGCGAAAGCCCGAGAAACTCGCCAAGCACCAAGCCATCTACGAGTCGGGCAAGTACGCATGGTGCAAGAACGCCGAGCACCTGCTCAACATCTCTATCTATAATGTATATTGCCACTCCAACCCGTATATGATGATTGCAGAAGGAGAAGAGTTATACCAAATATCCCTTTTCCCCATCCTGCCGAGTATCAGTTACACCTTCAAATTCTAACACGGACGTATGAAACGCATTGTTCAATATATACTCTTTTTGTTCGTTCTCGCTTGCACGGCTTGCGATTCCGAAAACAACTTCTTCTACCATCCCGTAGCCTTCAACGGAAAAGTTACCGAACCGCAGATGGTGGTAACCGCAAGGCTCTATGCCGATTCTGTCCCCGTGGTCCATGTCAATCGTTCGCGCTTCTTTCAAGACAAAGATAGATACGATAGCATAAAGAGCAACTATTTCGGTAATGAGTACTATGAATACTTCCTAAAAAACGATGAACTCTCCAATGCTATGGTACAGATGCAGGTGAATGATGGCGACTGGCAAACGCTGCATGAAACGCCTGAACATGTCTATACCTCAGACCATCGGTTGCAGCCCAACGACCTTGTGAATATCCGCGTAGTGCACCCCGATTTTTCGGATGTGGCTACGGTACAGCAGCGCATACCCGCTCCTGCACAGGCTTCCATCACGTTTTCGGAAATAGATACGATGCAGACGACTTTCTCGTTTGGCATTGATCTGCCTGCCTATACCGGCGATAGCACTCACCTGCTGCGAATCAGTTGCACATCCTATGTGCAGAATATCCACTATGAGTATTACGGTGATAGCCTATTCTATGTGGATACCATCCACGAAAATTATCCGTATGTTTTTTCCAACGACCTCCGCTTTGCACGCTGTGATAAAACCAATGAGACGCTATCTGACGGCTACTATGGTGCCAACTCCATAGGACTATATGTGCCGGTTTCCAATGTCCCTACCCACTATGATATGAAAGGTGCCCTCTCGCCCTATTATCACTCCTCCCACTACTATGGTAAACCTTCTTCCAGTCCCTATCACTATCCATACATAACAACTCAGCTTGACTCTATTGAGATTCGCGTAGAGACGGTTACTATCGATGAATACCTCACGTGGGCAACGATGCTTGCCGGATACTATGTCTATCAGTATGTCCCCGACTATTTCAGAAGCGATAATAGCGATGCAGACGATTTGGTGGATATTATAGAGATAATACAGGAGATGTTCGATGAGATGGGCAATATGGAGGGCGTACAACTGTACGACAACGTAGAAGGCGGCATCGGGCATGTCTCTGCCCTCAACTCAAATACCTATATCTTCTACCCTGATTATATCCAATGACCACTAAAACAATGCGCAAAATCACCCTTTTCTTCATCCTTACCCTAACCATTCTCCCTCCCTTAACAGGGAGGGACGGGGTGGGTAGTCTTTTTGCGGAGCCGCGTAACCGGCGTTTCCGCGGGGCGTGGATAGCCACCGTGGCGAACATCGATTGGCCCTCTGCGGAAGCCGTAGGCAACACCATGCAGCAGCAGTCAGAGATGCTTTTCCTGCTAGACTCGCTACAGTCGCTTGGGATGAATGCCATCATCTTCCAAGTGCGCCCCACCGCCGACGCACTCTACTACTCGGAGTTGGAGCCCGTAAGCCTTTGGCTGACCGGCAATACCGGCAGTTGGGGGACACAAATGCCCTACGACCCTTTGGAGTTTGTGCTTCACGAAGCGCACGCACGGGGCATGGAGGTGCATGTATGGCTCAACCCCTATCGCCTCACACTCAAAGACTATCCGCTGCCCGAAGCCACCGCGCACATACTGAAAGCCGCTGCTTTTCAGTACAACAACCAGTGGTACCTCGACCCTGGGAAGGAGGACACACAGGCGTGGATTTGCATGGTGGTAAGCGACATCGTCTCGCGCTACAACATCGACGCCATCCACATGGACGACTATTTCTACCCCTATCCCGTCAAGGGGCAGCGTATCCCCGACCGTGCGACTTACGAAGCCAATCCCCGCGGATTCAGCAATATAGACGATTGGCGACGCGACAACGTGAATACCATAATCCGTGAACTGCATACTATCATTCATAGCCTTAAACCCCATGTGCAGTTTGGTATCTCACCTTTCGGTGTGTATCGCAACGATAGCACGCTCGGCATTCAGGCAGGCATGACCAACTACGACGACCTGTATGCCGACATCGTGCTGTGGATGCGGGAGGGGTGGATAGACTATGTGGTGCCGCAACTCTATTGGGAGATAGGTCGCAAAGGTGTGGACTACGCCACGCTGGTACGTTGGTGGGCAGACAACAGCCACGGCTGCCGGCTATACATAGGCATGGCGCCCTACCGTCTGATAGACAGTCCCTCCGCCAAACAAAGGACATCCGCGTGGGCAAAAGGCAACGAGATAATGCGCCAACTACGCTTCAACGACAGCATTCCCGAGATACAAGGTGAGTGCTTCTACTCCACCCGCCCGCTACTGCTAAATCCCCGCCATATATGCGATAGCCTGAGAGTTCAATTCTGAATTAGAAGGGATGCTCCTATAGTTCTGTATGTGTAGAGCCATAACATGTTATGGCTCTAATGATAGATGGATGTTGAGGAATTGCACTTTTTCAATAAAAATTGCTACATTGGGTTGCATATATCAAAAAAAAGCAGTACCTTTGCAGGCACAATTTGAAAACTCGGTAATGGAGATTTGAAAACTCAGTAACAGAGATTTGAAAACTCAGTAGCAACAGATTGCGTTTCATTTCTTTTCGGAGACTATACCTAACCAACACATATAGGATATGATTGTTCGGCAGAAAATCAGCGAATTAAGAGAGCGTATCACGGAACCTCGAAGGTTTATTCAGGTATTAGCCGGCGCGCGGCAGATTGGCAAGACAACCCTAATAAAACAGTTGGTTGCCCATTTGGATTTACCCTATACGTTTGTTTCTGCGGATGCTGTGGATGAAGAAGACAGGCTATGGATACCCCAACAGTGGCAAGCGGCTCGCACGGAGATGCGTCTGCGTCAAGCCGACGACTATCTGCTGATTATTGACGAAGTACAGAAAATCAGGAACTGGAGCGAGCAGGTGAAGCGCGAGTGGGACGCAGACACCTTCAACGACCTCTCCATGAAAGTTATTCTCTTGGGCAGCAGCCGTTTGCTTCTGAAAGACGGTCTCACAGAGAGCCTTATGGGACGCTACGAGTTGATTCGTATGACCCATTGGGATTATACTGAGATGCGCGATGCGTTTGGCTTTAACATGGAGCAATACATCTATTTCGGCGGTTATCCCGGGGCTGCCCCCTACATAGGGCAACCTACTCGTTGGCGCAACTATTTGCGTGACTCTATTATTGAACCTTCTATCTCGCGCGATGTACTGCTAACCAAACGAATCTACAAACCGGCACTGTTACGCCAAGCGTTTGACGTGGGGTGTGCTTACAGCAGCGAGTTGCTCTCATACAACAAGATGTTAGGTCAGTTGCAAGATGCAGGCAACAGTTCGACATTGGCTTCTTATCTGCAGACGTTGGAAGAAGCCAACTTGTTAGGCGCGCTGCAACGGTATGCCAACGACTACGCACGCCGTAATCAGTCGGTTCCGAAGTTGCAGGTGTTCAACAATGCGTTCTTGTCTTATTACCAAGGGCGCGGTTTTGAGAAAGAGTTGCGCGACCCGCAACGTTGGGGGCGATGGGTGGAGAGCGCTGTAGGTTGCTATCTCCTCAACCACGCAGCAGAAATAGGTTACCAAGTATATTATTGGCGTGAGCGCGATAAGGAAGTGGATTTCATCCTCAAGCAGGATAATGGTATCTGCATCGCCATTGAGGTGAAGAGCGGCAGGCGACAGGACAACCAAGGTCTGCATACGTTCAACGAACATTTTCATCCTACGGCAAGTCTTGTGGTGGGGAGTGGCGCATTCTCATTGGAGCAGTTCTTCAGCACACCGATAGAGCGACTGCTGGAGGTGCTCGTGGGGTAGTTGTTTGATAAGTATATTTTGCAATTTTCTGGAAAAACTTGCGTATATCGGAAAATTGTTGTAATTTTGCGGGCAGAAAGTGTGAGAGATCGGAGTAATCTGAATAATCAGAGTGCTCTGAATAATCAGAATACTCCGAATAATCCAAGAAAATAAATCAACATAACATTTACAAGAACTATGATTTACTCGAAAGAGGTACAGAACATGTGCCAGGTAGCCAAGGGTCCTCATCACGGACCGGCTCCCATCCCTGAAGAGGGTAAGTGGGTGAAAGCCAAAGAGATTTCTGACATCTCGGGCATGACTCATGGTATTGGTTGGTGCGCACCGCAACAGGGTGCGTGCAAACTGAGTTTGAACGTAAAGAACGGTATCATCGAAGAGGCGTTGGTAGAGACCATCGGCTGCTCGGGTATGACGCACTCTGCGGCTATGGCAGCAGAGATTCTTCCCGGCAAGACGCTGCTTGAGGCGCTGAATACCGACCTCGTATGCGATGCCATCAACACGGCTATGCGCGAGTTGTTCCTGCAAATTGTCTATGGTCGTACCCAATCGGCTTTCTCCGAGGGCGGTCTAGCTATCGGTGCCGGTTTGGAAGACCTGGGCAAGGGTCTGGTAAGCCAGTGCGGCACGCTGTTCTCCACCAAGGAGAAGGGCGTCCGCTACCTGCAACTGACCGAGGGCTACATCACCAAGGAGTTCCTCGACGAGGACAACGAGGTATGCGGCTACGAGTACGTGCACATGGGCAAGTTCATGGATGCCATCAAGAAAGGGGTGCCCGCAGAGGAGGCACTGAAGCAAGTAACCGGCACCTACGGTCGCACGACCGAGGAGCAGGGCGCAGTTAAATCTATTGACCCGAGAAAAAATTAATTTTGAATTATGAATTATGAATTATGAGGGCATTGATAATTTGAATTTTTGAATTATGAATTATGAAAACGTTGTTAATAAAGACAATACTCTAAATTCAAATTCATAAATTTATATTCCTAAATTCATAGTCTCTAATATCCTCTTTTTCATAATCAAGAGTTCAGAAAATATTATAAACTTTTTTTGAATCTTGTTATTTTGCCGCTAAAAATAGAAAACATAGTATTGGATAAAAGCAGATTATTTGCATTTCGCATTATCAGAATGTATAAGCATATAACGATTGCTAATAAATATCAATCTTGCGAATCAATTTTAGCCAATCAAGTTCTTCGTAGCGGAACGAGTATAGGTGCAAATATCCGTGAGGCGCGCCGAGCACAAAGCAAAGCCGACTTTATCGCAAAACTCTATATATCGCTAAAAGAAGCAGATGAAACTGCTTATTGGTTGGAGTTATTGCACTATTCAGAAGCATTAACAGATATTGAGTTTCACAGCATAAATGCGGATTGTGAAGAACTGCTCAAATTGTTAACCTCAATTATTAGAACCACTCAGCAAAATAACTCATAATTCAAAATTCAAAATTCATAATTACATTATGTTACGCGAAGTAAAATTTGAGTCCCAAGACCGCCGCGAGAAACAGATTCTCGCCGCGCTGAACGCAAATGGTATTGCTTCTATCGAAGAGGCTAATCAGATTTGCGAGCAATATGGTTTAGACCCGTACATGACCTGCGAGGAGACGCAGCGTATCTGCTTCGAGAATGCGAAGTGGGCTTACGTGGTAGGTAGCGCTATTGCGCTGAAGAAAGGTTGCACGAACGCTGCCGACGCTGCCGAGGCTATCGGTATCGGTCTGCAAGCTTTCTGCATCCCCGGCTCGGTGGCAGACGACCGCAAGGTAGGTATCGGACACGGTAACTTGGCAGCGCGTCTGCTGCGCGAGGAGACGGAGTGCTTTGCTTTCTTGGCAGGGCACGAGAGTTTCGCAGCCGCAGAGGGTGCCATCAAAATTGCCGAGATGGCGAACAAAGTGCGTCAGAAACCGCTCCGTATCATCCTGAACGGTCTGGGCAAAGACGCAGCGATGATTATCAGCCGTATCAACGGTTTCACCTATGTACAGACCGAGTTCGACTACTACACGGGTGAGTTGAAAGAGGTACGCCGCAAAGCGTACAGCAATGGTCCGCGTGCGAAAGTGAACTGCTATGGTGCAGACGATGTACGCGAGGGTGTGGCTATCATGTGGCACGAGAACGTGGACGTAAGTATCACGGGTAACTCAACCAACCCCACTCGCTTCCAGCACCCCGTAGCAGGCACGTACAAGAAAGAGCGCGTGCTGGCAGGCAAGCCCTACTTCTCCGTAGCGTCGGGCGGCGGCACGGGTCGTACCCTGCACCCCGATAACATGGCAGCAGGTCCCGCATCGTACGGTATGACCGACACGATGGGTCGTATGCACAGCGATGCACAGTTCGCAGGTTCGTCGAGCGTGCCCGCACACGTAGAGATGATGGGCTTCCTCGGTATCGGCAACAACCCGATGGTAGGTTGTACGGTGGCTTGCGCGGTGAACGTAGCGCTGGCGCTGAAGAAGTAAGGCGAGTTTCAAGTTCAAGTATTAAGTTTCAAACTATGATTTGAACTTGCGACCTTATTTGCAATTCGTGAAACTTGAAACGAAACAAACAAAAACAGACCGTTCCTAAATCGGAACGGTCTGTTTTTGTTTATCCTCGTTGAAGATGGAAGTAACTAAATTAGCAAGAATATACCAAGATGTTTCACCTATATATAGAAAAAACTACTCGTCTAATTTAGACTCTAATCATCCTTTAACGGATAGCATCGCGTGCATCTCTTTGGCAGCGTGTCTGCCGTCCGCCATCGCGAGTATAACCGTTGCACCACCACGAACGATATCGCCGCCCGCGAACAAGGTCGGGATAGCCGACTGCATCTTCTCGTTCACCACAATAGTGCCTTTCTTGCTGATTTCCAGCACCTTGACCGTAGAAGGAATCAAAGGGTTAGGCGATACGCCCACGCTCACTATCACCAAGTCCGCAGGAATGGTTACCGTCTCTCCCTCTACGGGCACGGGACTCCGGCGTCCCGACTCATCAGGTTCTCCCAGCGTCATCACCTGCAAAACCGCCTCCTTCACACGCCCGTTTTCATCGGCATGGTACTCAAGCGGGTTGTGCAGCGTCATGAACTCAATGCCCTCTGCCTTCGCATGGTGCACCTCCTCAATACGCGCGGGCATCTCCTCTTCCGAACGGCGATAGACGATGATGGCATGCTCCGCGCCGAGACGCTTAGCTGTACGCACGGCATCCATCGCCGTGTTGCCACCGCCTACTACCACCACATTCTTCCCCCGCAGCAACGGCGTGTCGGTGGCATCGCTGCTCGCATCCATCAAGTTCACGCGGGTCAGATACTCGTTGCACGACAGCACACCATTCAGGTTCTCGCCCTGGATATTCATGAATCGCGGCAGCCCCGCGCCGGAACCTACGAAGATACCTGCATAGCCTTCCACCTGCAATTGTTCTACCGTGATAGTCTTACCCACGATAGTATCGGTCTTGAACTCCACACCCAGCGCGCGCAGCCCGTCTATCTCCGCATCCACAATACGATTCGGCAGGCGGAACTCGGGAATGCCGTACTTGAGCACGCCTCCAATCTCATGCAACGCCTCAAACACCGTAACCTTGTAGCCATACTTCGCCATATCGCCCGCAAACGCCAATCCCGCCGGACCGGAACCAACGACGGCAATACGGGAGGACCCACCCCGACCCTCCCTACAAAGGGAGGGGGAAGGATTAGTATCTATAGACGTAGGTGATTCACCTACTCTCCCCCTTGCGGGGTCCCCGAACCCCGATTTATCGGGATTGGGGTGCTTTCGTAGGAGGAGTTGGAGGGGGTCATGTTCCTCCCTCGCATAGTCCGCCACAAAGCGTTCTAGATATCCGATTGCCACAGCGGGTTTGCCCATCTTCAGGTGGATACAGTGCGCCTCACACTGTTTCTCCTGCGGGCAGACGCGTCCGCACACTGCCGGCAACGTGCTGCTCTCTTTGATAATCGCCGCTGCCCCCATCACATCGCCCTGTTCCAACTGCTTGATAAACGCGGGGATATGGATATTCACGGGGCAGCCCTCTACGCAGGTCGGGTTCTTGCAGTTCAGGCATCGGTGCGCCTCGGTAACCGCCTGTTCAAAGGTCAGCCCTTGGTTCACCTCCTCGCGCAGCGAGTGAATACGCACCTCCGGCGCCAACTCATTCATCTGCACACGCGGTATCGCCACCCGCTCCTTATTGGACAAAGAATGAAGGATGAAGGATGAAGGACTCGTTACCTTCGTCTCTTTGTTTTCAGAGTCGCTGCTATTTAGTCTTTCATCTTGTATCTTTAATCCTTTATCCGAAGCCCCCATCCTATACTTCTCATACGCCTCCGTTTCCTCTGCCTTGTATGACTTCAAGCGCGAGAGCATCTCATCGAAGTCCACCTCGTGTGCATCAAACTCCGGTCCGTCCACGCACACAAACTTCGTCTTGCCGCCCACGGTAACACGGCATGCGCCGCACATCCCCGTCCCGTCCACCATGATGGTGTTCAGGCTCGCCTCCGTGGGGATATCGTACTTCTTGGTCGTCAGCGCCACGAACTTCATCATGATGGCAGGACCTATCGTGATACATTTGTTCACCGTCTCGCGTTGAATCACCTGCTCCACCCCTTGCGTAATCAGCCCTTTCGTGCCCAGCGACCCGTCATCCGTCATCACAATCACCTCGTCCGACACCGCCTCCAACTGCTCACGCAGGATTATCAACTCTGCCGTTCGCGCCGCCAGCACGGTAACCACACGGTTGCCCGCCGCCTTCATCGCCTGCGCGATGGGCAACATCGGCGCCGCACCCACGCCGCCGCAGGCACACACCACGGTGCCGTACTTCTCTATCCGCGTTGCGCGCCCCAACGGTCCCACCACGTCCGCCAGCTCATCGCCGACCTCCATGGCTGCCAATTTCGCAGACGACACGCCAATCCGTTGCACCACCAGCGTTATTGTACCCCGCTCCACATCCGCATTCGAGATGGTCAGCGGCATACGCTCGCCCTGCTTCTCCACACGCACAATAACAAAATGCCCCGCCTTGCGGCTGCGGGCAATAAGCGGCGCTTCTACTTCCAACTCCGCCACATTCTCCGAAAAGAATCGTTTACTTACTATCCTATACACGATTGAAAATCATTATGAAAAAGAACTAAGAGGCCTATTGAGAACTCCTCAGAGAATATGCCTCTTAATTCTTAATTCTTAATTCATAATTAAAAATACTTCACTTCCTCGCCCACTATCGAACTGAGCAGGTTGTTCGCCAAGCGGCTTGCGCCAAAGCGGAAACTCTGGTTGTTGAGCCAGTCCTGCCCCAGTATCTCCTTCACCAGCGTGTAGTGTTGCACTGCCTCTTCCGTAGTGCTCACGCCTCCCGCGGGCTTGTAGCACACTTTCGCGCCGGTCTTCGCCTGCCAATCCTTGATGGCATGACACATCACGAAAGTGGCTTCCGGCGTAGCGTTCACGGCAATCTTGCCCGTGGAGGTCTTGATGAAATCAGCCCCTGCCGCCATCGCCAGTATGCTTGCGCGGTAGATGTTCTCCGCCGTCTTCAGCGCGCCCGTCTCCAGAATCACTTTCAGGTGCGCCCCGCGAATAGCCGCTTTTATCTCGCTTATCTCGTCAAACACCTCTTGGTAGTTGCCCTCGAGGAACTTCCCGATAGAAATCACGATGTCTATCTCCGTCGCCCCCGCTGCCACAGCCATAGCCGCCTCAGCCACCTTCACCTCGATGAACGTCTGCGAGGCGGGGAAGCCTGCTGCCACCGCCGCGATACCTATCGGCTCCGTCAGCGTCTGCTTGGCGGTCTCCACCAGCGCGGGATACACGCACATCGCCGCCACATTGGGGATATCGGGATATGCCTTGCTGAAACCGTTCACTTTCTCTGCCATGCCCGCCACTTTCGCCGTGGTGTCATCGCCGTTGAGGGTCGTCAGGTCTATCGAATGCAGACACTGTTTCCACACCTCCGCATGGTTGTTCTCATCGAAATGCTTACTGAGAATCTCCGCCGTCGCGGTCGTCACTTCCTCATCGCTGTACGCAAACGGGTACTGCGCAAATAATTCTTCAAATTTATTCATAGTGTTTAGTCATTTTAATCATAACTCGCTGTATATCAACTCCTCAGAGCAGTAGTATTTTAATTGTTAATTGTTAATTGTTAATTGTTAATTAAAACTCCTCTTCCGCCAATCGTCCGACTACCGTCTCATTGCCCCGCACAAGGTCGCCAACAGCCACAAACATCTCCGTGTTCAGCGGCAGGTACATATCCACGCGCGAGCCTAACTTGATGAAACCCAAGTGGGTGTTTCTGTGCGAATGTTTCCCCGGTTTGGCGTAGGTTACTATCCGTCGTGCCATCGCGCCGGCTATCTGTCGCACGGCAATCTGCACTTTCGACGGCGTCTCTATCACCACCAGCGAGCGCTCATTCTCCGTGCTCGACTTCGGCAGCCACGCTCCCTGATGCCGACCTTTCTGATGCTCCGACACCAATATCGTGCCCTCTATCGGATACCAGTTCGCATGCACGTTAAACGGCGACATGAAGATACTCACTTGCAGCCGCTCCTCATGGAAATACTCGTTTTCCATCGTTGGCTCCACCACCACCACGCGCCCGTCGGCAGGCGCCACGAGGAAGTTCGGGTCATCCAACTCCAATACGCGCACGGGATTGCGGAAGAAATAGGTAACGAACACCAGCAGCGTTGCCGACAGCAACAGCAGTATCGCAAACAGCCAATGCGCCGTGTACATGAACGCAATGATATTCACCACAAACAGCACCAGCGTCAGACCGATAATGGTGTTTCGCCCTTCGCGATGTATCTTTACTCGTTTGATTTTCTTCATATTTCAGTCTTTTTGCTCAACCTTTTCAGAAAACTCCGATTATTCAGATTACTCCGATTCCCCAAAGCAGTGGCATGTTAATTTTTAATTGTTAATTGTCCTCTAACTCCACGCCGCAAACGGGAATTGTGCTATCATCGCCGCCGCTTGGTCGATGCCCTGCTGTATCTTCTTATCCAGCATCATCTTGAACATCATCGGAATATCGGCTTTCAGCGTCAGTTTGATGCGCGTATCCATCGGCGCGACCTCCTTCATCTGTATCCAGAAGTTCATCTGCATCGGAATACCCTCTGCGCCGTACTTAATCACCTCATTCTCAGTCTTATCTACAATCAGTACGGTAATTTTCTGCCCCAACCCGTCCACTTTCATGCGCACGCTCTCCGCCTCTATCTCCAACTCCTGCACCTTGTCTTTCGGTATCAAGTCCTTCACCCGCTCAAGGTTCTTCAGGTTGCTGAACACACTATATACCTGCGCCGCCGATGCCGCCACCTTGGTTACAGCACTTTCGTATTTACACTCCGACATAATGTTCTATTTTTAAGATTTCACACTTCTTGCTCCCAATAGGCTCAAGTAAGGGTTTAGAAGAGACCTAACCGAGACCTAAAGCAAACTTCAAAATATACGATTATTAAGATTTCGCACTTTTCTTCCAGCGCGCGGGGTTCTTATGCCAATCATACAACGCCTTCCAATCCTCCTCTTTTCCCAAGCCGTTTGCCTGCGCTTGCTGAATCAGTGCCTCGTAGTTCGTCAGCGACACCAAAGGCACATCCGCCTCCTTAAACAACTTCGTCGCATGCGGCAACTGGTAGTCAAATATCGTTACCACGCCTGCCACCGAGCAACCGCTGTTGCGCAGTGCCTCCACCACGCTCATCGCATAGTGTCCCATACTCACCTGATTCTCAATCACCACCACTTTCTGCCGCGGACGCAAATCCCCCTCTATCTGATTCTCCAGACCATGGTCTTTCGGCGTTGGGTGCACATACACATACGGCAACGCCAACTGGTCTGCTACCAGCGCACCGTGCCCTATCGCATTCACTGCTACACCCGCTATCACATCCGTATCCGGAAACAACTCCGCCACCATACGCGCCAGTTCCAACTTGATGAAACTGCGCATATAAGGATAGGAAAACACTTTCCTATCATCAAAATAAATAGGAGATTTCCAGCCGTTTGCCCACACGAAAGGGCTTTTCGATTGTACGCTGAAGCATTTCAGTTGCAGCAACTTCTTTGCTACCAATAGTTCCAAATCATTCATAGTCGTCTTCCTCCCTCTGCGGAGGTATTGTTTCTAACAGGTTAAAATCGCGGCAAAGTTACAACTTTTTTTTGATATACGCAAGAGTTTGCTATTTTTCCAAACGTTTTTGGTATTTTTCCACTTGTATGGAAGTCAGTTTGATACGCCGCTCCACCTCCACCATATCCCGCATCGCCATGCCCAATCGGTAGGTCTCCATCAGCGCATCCTTATCATTTTGCGAGAGGTAATACACCGCCCTCGACCGACTCCCGCACAACGCCACTCGCACACGCGCTTCCCTATACGCATCCACAAAATGCAGGCAACGCAGCGCCTCATCCCCTTCTATCGTCAGCGTCTCATGCCAACCTTCCGCCTCAAAAGCATGCACATCGCCCGCAAACGTATCTTGCAGACTCTCAGCACTCAACACCACTTTCTCAAAGCCAAGCGCCCGCTCTCCATAGTAGAAAAACCGCACTATCGTCTGCCCGTCATCGCGCACATAGGTCTGAATATAATTACGCGCCGTGTTGCTCGTAGTGCGCAGCAGCCGATGCACATAATGCCCCTTATCCTCATATCGTTCATCCTTCTCATACTTAAAGCGAGGCAGCAGCGCATCCAACTCCGGCGCCAGCGCCTGCTGCAGCGAGTCGTAGTACGCCAGCGTCCGCTCCTGCGCCACCAGCGCAAGACTGTCCTGCTGCCGCTTCTCCGCCTTTCTCACTTCCGCCTTCGACGGCTGCCGCCCGCAGCCGCACAGAAACAACACTCCACACAGCAAACCGACGCACCATCCCCTATGCACTACGATATATCGGAGCGCATCACATCGGAGCGCATCACGCAAAATCCTTCTCATTGTCTTCCTCCTTTTCCTTCACACTCCGTTTCCCGTGCGAGTAGAAATAACCATACATCACCATCATTATCAGCACGATACAGATACTGAACACCCCCAGCAGAATGGTATCTTCCGTGCCTATCTTGTCCAGCATCTCCGCACTGCCCTCATCCAGATAATTATACGCGCAAAATGCCATCACTACCGCCGCACAGTTGTTCACAAAGTGCATCAACATCGGTGCCCAAAGGCTCCCTGTCCACCACAATATGTAGCCGAACATCGCCCCCAGCAGCATGCGCGGCAAGAAGCCGTAGAACTGAAAATGCACAAAACTGAATATCGCCGCCGCTGCCCATATCGCTACATGCTTATTGCGCGTGAACATCCCTTGCACCACCCCGCGGAAGGTCAACTCCTCCGCCAACGCCGGCAGCAACGCCATCAAGCCGATATTCACCAGCAGCCCGCCTATCGTATCCACCCGCAGAAACTGCTCCGTCAGTTGCGCCGCCGCGTCTTCCTGCATCCGCATCCACTGCTCTATCCCGCTCATCCACTCCGGCAACGACATCTGCTGATTCCATGCACTCAGCAGGTTAATCCCTGGCAGCGCTAGCAGCATAATCACCACCGCCGCCAGCGCCTCCTGCCACGATAGCCCTTTATCCAAATGCAGCCACTGCATAGGACGCTCGCTCCATAGATAAGCACCCGCTAACGCCGGCAGCAGGAAGGTCGCCACCGTCTGCAAAAACTGCAACCATTTCGTCCCTGCCATCGTGTCTCTGTTCGGCAAGAAGTACCATATACCTACCGCCGCTATCGTCAGAACGCCCATGATACCCAGCCACACCAACACCCGCACCAAGATAGACGCATTCGAAATTTTACCTTTTAACATAAGCCTTATACATTAAGTATGAAACATCAATTCTTCAAGCAACTGATAGGCACTACCAAGACCCCGTCCTCGCGCCTGTATGCAAACGCCCCTACCGCAGTGAGCACCATCATAAACGCCGGCGCAGGCATTCGGTCGGTGTCTATCTTCGAAGCCAGCAACTTCAGATTGCGCGCCCCTTCCTCGATATACTTCTCGCCGCCTATCTTCACTTCTATCAAGCCGTAAGAGCCGTCATTGCGATGGAGCACGGCATCGCACTCCAAGCCGTTGCTATCACGAAAATGATAGACCTTACCATCCAGCACCTCGGCATACACCCTCAAATCACGCACTGCCATCGTCTCAAACAGCAAGCCGAAAGTCTGCATATCGCGCAGCAAATCCTTCGGACCGATACGCAACGCCGCAGTTGCTATACTGGGGTCAACGAAATAGCGGGTATCGCTGGTTCGTATCGCCGACTTACTACGCAGATTGGGATTCCACGCCTCCATATCCTCCACCACGAATATCATACGCAATGCAGTCAAATAGGATGCCACTGTGTTCTCGCTCAGCATCGTGGCTTCATTCGCTCGCATATCCGCCACTATCGTTGCCACCGAGGCTTGCGAGGCTTGGTGCCGGGCATAACTACGCAGCAACTTGCGCGTGCTCTGCTCATCGCGCCGCACATCATCCACCTCCATAATCTCCTGCGTAGCCACGGCATCCACATAGTTGTACGCCTGCCGCAGCGCCGCTTTCTCCGACCTGCCCACTGCTTTTGGCCACCCGCCGCGACAGAGCAAGAAAGCCATATGCTGCAAATCGTTGCCGTCCGCCAACGCCTGCTGAAAACGCCCCTCGAACACATCCTCCAAACTCACCTTGCCGTTGCTGTCTCCCGATTCCCAAAGCGACATCGGTCGCATCGTGATCCACGCTGCCCTACCCGTTCCGGTATGGGTAATCTTGTCGCGGCGAGGGGGCACCGCAGAGCCTGTAAAGATAAACTGCCCGTCTTTGCCACGCCTATCCACCATGAAACGCGCCGCATCCCACAACTGCGGCACCAGTTGCCATTCATCTATCAGCCGCGGCGTTGCCCCCTCCAGCAACAGACCAACGGAAGAGGCTGCCAAGTGCATGATGTTCTCTTGCATACTCGGGTCGTTCATATACAACACGCTCTTCGCCTGCTGCCGCGCTGTTGTAGTCTTTCCGCACCACTTTGCACCCTGCACCAATATCATTCCGGCTGCCTCCAACTGCTCCTTCAAAACAACATCAGCCAAACGCGGTCTATACACCTCATTTTCTTCCAGTTTTTCTTCCAGTTTTTCTTCCAATTTTTCTTCCATTTTTCATCTCCTTTCTTTTCTTTTTCAAATCCGCCGCAAAATTACTAAAAATAAATGAGTTACGCAAATATTTTTCGATATTTTTTTCATTTCATTGGGGAATTTGAGGATTTTTCGTTGGGGAACTTGAGGATTTTTCGTTGAGGAATTTGAGGATAATTCGTTGGGAAATTTGAGGATTTTTCATTGGGGAATTTGAGGATAATTCGTTGGGGAATTTGAGGATTTCTCATTGGGGAATTTGAGGATTTTTCGTTGGGGAATTTGAGGATTTTTCGTTGGGGAATTTGAGGATAGCAACGCCCTCTTAATTCTTAATTCTTAATTCTTAATTTAAAAATCACAGCGGGTCCACATCCGCCAAAATAGCCGTACCTTTGCAGTCGGGGAGCGACTGCACATAGGTTATCTGCTCGCGCAGGAGTTGTTTGGCTCGGCGGATGTTCGCCGTTGCCTCCACACGCAGTCGAATCTCGCGGATATATTCGTTTCTGACGCGGCTCACTTGCGGCACTACCACGGGCGAAACCCGCTCGCCGAAAATCTGCCGCAGTTGCTCCTGCAACACCCTTGCCGCGCACTCCAAGCGGCTCAGGTTATGGTGTTTCAAGACCAGTACCGTCATCCGATAGAAAGGCGGGTAATGGAACAGTTCGCGCTCGGCTATCTGCGTTTGGAATAAGCCCTCGTAGTCATGCCGCTGCACATAGTCCAACACGGGGTTCTGCGGCTCGAAAGTCTGGATAAACACCTCCCCTTGCTGCCCTTTCCTGCCTGCTCTGCCCGCCACCTGCTCCAGCATCTGGTAGGCGCGCTCGTAACTGCGGAAATCCGGTTGGTTGAGCAAAGCATCGGCGCTGAGCACCGCCACCAGCGCCACATCGTCGAAATGCAAGCCCTTGGTTACCATCTGCGTACCGATGAGGATGTCCACCTCATGGTTCGCCATGGCGTTGATAATCTGCTGATAAGCGTTTTTATTGCGCGTGGTGTCGAGGTCCATGCGCAAGACACGGGCATCGGGAAAGAGTCTCTGCACTTCCTCCTCCAGCCGCTCGGTGCCGAAGCCCTGCACGCGCATCTTGCCGCCGCAAGCAGGACATTGCGCGGGGATGGGGGTATGGTAGCCGCAGTAGTGGCAGGTCATCTCTTGCAGGCGCATGTGGAGGGTGAGCGGCACATCGCAGTTGACGCAGCGGGGTGTCTGCCCGCAGACGGTGCACTGGAGCAGCGGCGCATAGCCGCGGCGGTTTTGGAAGAGTATCACCTGCTTGCCGTTTGCCAGCACCTCTTGCATCCGCGCCACCAGCGGGTCGCTGAAATGGTCGTACATCTCCTTGCGGTGGTACTGCCGCTTGAGGTCGATAATACGTATCCGCGGCAGTTGCAGCCCCGCATATCGCTCGGTGAGGCGCACTAGTCCGTACTTACCCGTCATGGCGTTGTGATACGACTCCACCGAGGGCGTGGCAGAGCCGAGCAGCACTTTCGCCCCTTGCCAACGAGCCATCATCATCGCCACGCTGCGGGCATGGTAGCGGGGGGCAGGCTCCTGCTGCTTGTAACTCGCCTCATGCTCTTCGTCCACAATCACCAGCCCGAGGTCGTGCAGCGGCAGAAAGACCGCCGAGCGAGCACCTAAGACCACGATGGGGGTCTGCGCATCGCGCACAACGCGGTAAATCTCCACGCGCTCCGCATCGCTGAAGCGGGAGTGATAAACGAGCAGTCGGCTGCCGAAGACGGCTTGCAGACGGGTAGTGAGTTGGGCGGTGAGCGCTATCTCGGGTACGAGGTAGAGCACCTGCTTGCCGCGCTGCAACTGGTCTTGGATAAGGTGGATATAGACCTCCGTCTTGCCGGAAGAGGTAACACCGTGGAGGAGGACAGTGGAGACTGGGGACGCGGGCGTCTCGCCCGCGGGCAAGGCAAAAGCCTTGGTTGTAATAGCATTGCTTGCCGCCTCGGTTCGTTCCGAATCGTCCGCAGGCGAGACGCCTGCGTCCCCAGTGAGCATTGAGGGCTGTGAGAAGCCAAAGTATCTGTCTATCTCGTCTTTGGCTTTTTGCTGCGCATCGGTGAGCGGATGGGCAGGCTCTATGCTGCCCGTATAGGCTTGCAGGCGGGTAGTGTTCTCTTCGTATTCATCGAGGATACCGCGCTCCACCAATGCCCGCACGATAGCCGTGGACTCCCCCGACTGCTCTATGAGGAGGCGCTTTTCCGACCCTCCCCAACCCTCCCTACAAAGGGAGGGAGAAGGATTAGTTTCTATAGACGAAGGTAATTTCTCACCCTCCCCCTTGTAGGGGGAGATGGAGGGGGTCCCGAGGTGGACTAAGTTTAGTAGCGTCTCTAAGACATGCTGCTGTTTGGGGGCGCGGGCGAGGTCGCAGAGGGCTTGCTGCGGGTCTATGCCCTCGCGGAGACGAATAAAAGTGGTGGTGCGGGCTTTGTAGTTATCATCGAGGATGCCGGCAGGCAGCGCGGCAGCAAGCACCTCGCCGAGGGTGCACATATAATAGTCGGCAATCCACTGCCAGAGTTGCAGTTGTTGCTCGCTGACCCATGTAGGGGAAGGAGTAAAGGAGGTGCGGTCTCCAGGCCGCACCATAGTATCATCAATTCTCTTTGGGTGCGGCCTGGAGACCACACCTCCTGAAACATCTTGGTGCGGCATGGAGATCGCACCTCCTGAAACATCTTGGTGCGGCCTGGAGACCGCACCTCCTTGAACATCCAGCACCTCGATAATCTCGCGGGGGGTGATGGCGGCGTTGAGAGGGTCGGTATGCTCGCGGAGGACGATGCCCGTGATGCTCTTTCTGCCGAGCGGCACCAGCACCCGCGCCCCTACCGCGGGCAGAGGCATGCTATCGGGAACGGCATAGGTATATGCATCTCTGATAGCCAAGGGCAATATGACATCTAATAACTTCGTGTTAGGGACTTCGTGTTAGGAACTCCGCTTCGCTCCGTGTAATAAACTTCGTGTATAGAACTCCGCTTCGCTCCGTGTACAGCGCGTAGCGCTTCTTTACACGTAGTTCTGTACATTTACTTTTTTACAGCCTCGTAGAGGCTTTCATACACGAAGTTTCTATGCTTTGCCACTCCCCCGCCTCCCTCGCAGGGGGGGGGTAGGGGGCGGGAGGAGGACTCGGCATTCAGCCGCAAGAAGGATAAAGGATGAAGGATAAAAGATAAAAAGACTTATTACCTTCGTCTATACGTTCTCAGAGTCAATACTATTTAGTCCTTAATCCTGTGTCCTTCATCCTTAATCTAATTTGAAGCCGAGTGTACCTTCCCGCCCCGTACCCCCTCCCCTCCTTTCAGGAGAGGCGGGGGAGTTGGAGTTACCTTCGTCTGTTTAGGATGAAGGATAAAGGATGAAGGATAAAAGACTTTCTTGGGATAAAGGATAAAGGATTAAGGACGAAGGACTTATTACATTCGTCTATGCGTTCTCAGAGTCAATACTATTTAGTCTTTCATCCTGTGTCCTTAATCCTTAATCCAAAGAAACTATTTAGTCTTTAATCCTGTGTCCTTAATCCTTTATCCATTTTTTGGTAGCATGCTCGGCAGAGGGGTTCGTAGGAGTCGGTCTCGCCGAGGAGGACGCGTTTCTCGGAGGCTACGAGTCGGTGGCTGACATAGGCGAGGTCGCCGCAGCGGACGCAGATGGCGTGGGTCTTATAGACATCATCGGCTATCGCCATGAGCGCGGGCATGGGTCCGAAGGGTTGCCCCTTGAAGTCCATGTCGAGCCCTGCAACGATGACGCGCATGCCGCGGTTAGCCAACTGATTGCACACGTCCACGATACCCATATCGAAGAACTGCGCCTCGTCGATGCCGACCACATCGCAGTCGTCGGCAAGGAGGAGGATGTTCTGGCTGGAATCAACGGGCGTGGAGGGGATGACGTTGTGGTCGTGGCTGACCACATCCTCCTCGGAATAGCGCACATCGATGGCGGGTTTGAAGATTTCGACTTTCTGCTTGGCAAACTGTGCCCTTTTCATACGGCGGATGAGTTCTTCGGTCTTGCCGGAGAACATGCTTCCGCATACGACCTCCACGCTACCTCTGCGCATGGCAGGTCCTTTGGTATCTCTTTCGGAAAACATCGGGAGATTTACGATTTACGAATTTACGAATTACGAATTCAAGTAGAGCCGCATGGCAATTTTCAAATTTACGATTTACGAATTTACGAATTACGAATTCAAGTAGAGCCGCATGGCAATTTTCAAATTTTCAAATTTACAAATTTTCAAATTGTGAGGCGAGTCCTCCTTCGCCGGTTTCTTTGTAGAGGGAAGGTAGGTCGTGTCCTGTCTGCTTCATGACCTCCACCACTTTGTCGAAGGACACACGGTGGTTGCCATCGGTGAAGGAGGCGTATAGGTTGGCGTCGAGTGCTCGTGCGGCGGCGTAGGCGTTGCGCTCTATGCAGGGTATCTGCACGAGCCCGCAGACGGGGTCGCAGGTCATGCCGAGGTGGTGTTCGAGTCCCATCTCGGCGGCGTACTCTATCTGTGCGACGGAGCCGCCGAAGAGTTGTGTAGCAGCGGCAGCCGCCATGGCGCATGCCACGCCGACTTCCCCTTGGCAGCCGACCTCCGCGCCGGAGATAGAGGCGTTGTGCTTGACCACGTTGCCGATGAGTCCGGCGGTAGCCAGCGCGTGGAGGATACGGGTCTCGCTGAAGTCCTTGCTCTTCCAGAGGTGGTAGAGCACGGCGGGTAGGACACCGCATGAGCCGCAGGTGGGGGCAGTAACTATCTTACCTCCGGCGGCGTTCTCTTCGGCGACGGCAAGGGCGTAGGCGAAGACGAGGGCACGAGTGCGGATGTTATCGCGGTAGCCCGAGGCTTTGACGAAATAGGCATTGGCTTTTCGCCGCAGGTGGAGAGGTCCGGGGAGCACTCCCTCAGCGTCTATGCCTCGCTCCACGGCTTCGATCATGGTCTGCCATACGAGGCGCAGATAGTTCCATATATCCGCCCCCTCACATTCCTCGACATACTCCCAATAGCCTTTGCCGGACGCCTCGCAGTAAGCTTTGATATCCCCCAAGGAGGTGCGGTCTCCAGGCCGCACCATGGTATCACTAATGCTCTTTGAGTGCGGCCTAGAGACCGCACCTCCTTTATCTTCCGCCAGCGCCCCGCCGCCGATGCTATAGACGAGCCAGCGTGCGGTTTGGTTACCCGCTTGGTCGTAGGCGCGAAACTCCATGCCGTTGGGGTGGAAGGGCTTGAAGACATGGGGTTCCCAGAGGATTTGTATGCCGGGGATGGACTGCATGATAGCCACGTCTGTCATGTGTCCTTTGCCGGTGGCGGCGAGGCTGCCGTAGAGGGTAACCTCATAGTGTGCGGCATCGGGATGCTTAGCATAGAACATCTCCGCCGCTTTGCGCGGCGCCATCGTGTGGCTGCTGGAGGGTCCGTAGCCGATACGGTATATGTCTCGAATGGAATCCACTTTTTCTAATTAAGAATTATGAATTAAGAATTATGAGGGCGTTGTAGATTACAATTTGGGGTGCAAAGATACAACAAAAAGTTGAGATATGCAATAGTTTTTGATTATTTTGCCGGGGACATGGGCGTCTCGCCCGCGGAAAACACTAATCACTGACCACTAACCACTGATAACTGACCACTGACCACTACACAATCTGCATGAGTTGTTTATGGAAGTCGTCGTTGGAGAGTGGGGAGGCGTTTTTGACTTTGGTTTTGTAGGTATAGATGGTATTGATGGAGTAGTCGAGTAGGATGGCTATTTGGTTGTTGTCGTTGATGCCGAGTCGGATAAGAGCGAAGATGCGTAGTTCGGCGTTGAGGAGTTCGCCGCTCTTGGGTGTTATCTGCTTGTCGGGGGAGAGGAGGGTGTTGAATTGTGGGATGAAATTGGGGAAGATATGTAGGAAGATGGTGTCGAATCGTCGGTAGAAGTCGTTTCGTAGTGTGCGCACATCGGCGTATTGTGGGACATGCAGGAGGTCGTCCCATCGTTTGTCTTGGGTGCGTTTCTTGACGTAGTGTTGGTATTTCTCGAGTTTGCTATAGACGGAACTCTCATTGCAGAGAAAAGTAGCGATACACTCCTCTTTGATGGCATTGGCTTCGGCAAGCCGTTGGTTGAGCAGTTGCAGTTTTCGTTCGGCAGCGATGGTGGCACGAATACGGTTGTAGAGCACGGCGAGGACTATGCAGAGCACGACAAGGACTCCGTAGAGGCATATATTGAGAAGTTTGATACGCTTGTTGTGCGTCTGGTGTATGAGCAGTTGTTGTTGCTCTATGATAGGCAGAATCTTGCTGATACTGAGTTGTCTGTGTCTTGCGTTGTAGAAGTTGGCATCAGCGAGAGCCTGCTGCACATATCGTGCTGCTCGCGGTGTGTCTCCCGCGGCATTGAGCCGTTGTGCGACGATAGCGAGTGCGACCGCCTCTTTGGTACAACTCCTGAGGTCTGAGATGGCGGCGAGCACCATGTAGTGGTCAGCCGAGTCGGCTCTACCCATGCAGTCATAGACAAATCCCATAGACGAGTAGGCTATTGCTTTCTCGTGCTCGGAGATGGTCGAGCCTTCCAAAGCCCGTCGGAATCGTTCGATGGCGCGCAGGTTGTCGCATTGTTTCATGGCGTAGAGTGCTGCGGTGGACCAATATCGGACGGTGTCGTCGGTGGAGATATAGCGCAGGGCGAGGTTGCTCTGCTGATGTCCTTGCTCAAGGTAGGTTGCGCTGAGTTGCCCGTGTGCATAGTCAGCCATGTCGTAGAGCAGGCGCGCGTAGTGAATATGGTATTCTGCTCGCAAGGCAGTATCGAGCGTAGCGGGATTGAGGTCTTCAAAAACGTCAGCGCTCTCTTTGAAAAGTCCGGAACTGAGAAAGAGGAATGCGCTCTTGATATGCGCCTGCGCAAGAAGTCGCGGGTCATTGAGAATAGTGGCCTCATCGATGAGTTTGCCGAGATAGAGTGTAGCGGTGTCATAGGAATAAGACTCGTACTCCGTGGTGAGTGCAAGTAACCGTTCGTAAGGTGTGAGTTCTGCGTTTTGTATCGCCGCGATGGCATCCCTTTTGCGCTGCCGGTAGTAGTCAGAGTGGTTAAGTTCGTCGTCCAAACATTGGAGGTCCGCATTAGAGAAGGCGGACAAGGAAATACAGAAAGGAAGGAGAATGAGAAGGAGAGATAGTTTGCGCATAGGAATAGAGGATAAAATAAAAATTCATGGCAAAGGTACCACTTTTTCCTGATATAACCAAATTTCACCTACCACAAACCGAATATAAATCTCCTTTGCACGAATATATGCCATTTTAAGGAGGATATATCTTCTATATTAGACTCCATATTTTACACATAATTTATTATTCATAGAATAATAACAGGTTATTATATTTACTATTTCTATCTATATTTTTACCATATAACTTTGCCAACTCAATCAAATGTTGTAATTTTGCACCGTCAAACATTTGACGCAATTAACCTTTTATCAACCTATTCATTTTTTCTTGTTATGAAAAAGTTTACTTTTATTCTTGCCGCAGCCTTGGTTAGCATGACCGCTGCCGCACAACACACTCTCAACAACCCCGTTGGTGCAGATGGTCGTTACATCGTGAAGTACGACTGCGCACAGGGGCAGTTTGCCGCTGCCAACGATATGGAAGTGGATGAGACGTTCACGTTTGCTGTGGATGTTACAGGCACTTGGCTCGAAGACTTCCTCAAAGGTACGCCCGCAGCAGAAGGTGCAAGCCGCGGAATCGCTATCAATAAGTGGACAAGTTATGGCGATGTCAACGGAGAGACCAACCGTATGAAACAAATCAACGGTAACATTTGGGGTATGACGGTCAACTATGCGCAAATCTTCAAAGACCCTGCTGTTTTGGCGGCTGATGTGCTCCAAAAAGACTCTATCCTCTATGTCTATGGTCAAATCTTCGGCTTTGAATACACGGCTACCGAAGCGGGTGCCGGCTGGTGGATGTGGGAAACTCAAAACGTAGATGTAACCCAAGCCCCGGGCTCTGATTGCCTCTTCGCTTTCGCTCCCTACACAGGCGAGAAGACCAGCCCTGAGTTCTTCGGCGATGACTTTGAGGAGCCCATCTACGGCTTCACAGAAAAAGGCTATGCTGCTCCCTGCGTCTTGGCAACGGCTTTGGAGAACACCACGATGGAGCCCAAACAAGGCAACAAGTTCATCGAGAACGGACAACTCTACATACTGCACAACGGTGTGAAGTACAACGTCCTCGGTACGGAGATAAAATAATCCGAACCACTCCTTACGGGGCTGCCAAAACAAAAGGCAGCCCCTGTATCTATTTTATAAAGAAGCAACAGATTTATAAAGAAGCAACAGACACCTCCTCTCACTATCAAAATGTCAAGCAGACTCTTAGCAGACAAACATAGGTGATTCATAGGTGATTCATAGGTGATTCGTAGGTGATTCGTAGGTGATTGCGCTATCTCTACCGAACCCTTACCGACTGACAAAATGACACATATTTCCCCCTTAACCAAACAATCAAACGCCCCGCGTTTACATACCATGAAACCACTCGTATCTCGGAGACTATTCATCCTCTTGCTTGCTTTCCCCTTCGTGGTGAACACATGGGGAAAAACAATTCACGGCACTATTCTGGATATGAACGGCGACCCTGTCGTCGGCGCTACTATCGTGGAGCAAAATACCTCCAATGGTACGGTGGCAGACCTCGATGGACAATTCACCATGGAGGTCGAAGACGACAAAACTATCGTTGTCTCCTATGTCGGCTATCGCTCGCAGCATGTCGTGATTACCGCCCGACAGACCACTTATGCTATCACGCTCCAAGAGGATGTGGAAGTATTGGAAGATGTGGTCGTCATCGGCTACGGCACACAGAAACGCAGTGATGTTACCGGCTCTATTTCCTCGGTGTCATCGAAGGAAATTGCCGATTTTTCTTCCAAATCCTTGGCGGAATCGTTGCAGGGCTTGGCGGCAGGTGTCTCCGTAACCAAAGGCAGCGGAGCACCGGGAGAAGCGGCGGATATCCTCATCCGCGGCGCAGGCTCACTCAATGGTATGGCACCTCTCTACGTAGTGGACGGAGTGGCGCAGGATGCCGGTTTCCAATTCAACATGCGCGATGTCGAATCCATCGAGGTACTCAAAGATGCAGGTTCTGCCGCTATCTACGGTTCGCAGGCTGCCGGCGGTGTCATACTCATCACCACCAAGAAAGGACGCACCGAACGCACACAGGTGGACCTCAACGCACGTGTAGGGTGGCGCAAGATAGCCACCAACATCCGTCTGCTGGATACGGAGAACTGGCTTCGGGCACGCGATGCATGGGGCACGGGGAGCACACTCGACATCCTCGGCGCAAGCAGCATAGAAGAACTGCCGAATACCGACTGGATGGATGTCATGTTCGGTACCGGCATAGAGCAGGAGTACAACATATCGGTGCGCGGAGGTGGTGAAAAAACAAAGATGTTCCTCTCTTTCGGCTATCTGGACGAAAAAGGAACCTATATGGACACGCGAGCACAGCGCTTCTCTTTCCGCACCAACCTCGACCACACCATCGGCAAACATGTTACCATCGGAGAATCACTCTATGGTGCCATGACATCCACCAATCCTGCCACGTCATCTTCTATCTACAACCACACCATTCCTTTCCGCACCGTACCCGTAGCGGAAGTGTTCGATGAAGACGGCAACTACGCCAAGACCCCTATGTCTGTAGGCTCCGGACCTAACTTCGCAGGGCTGGAGGATGCCTACCATGACATCCAAGACAAGAACTACTACCTCAATGCGCAAGCCTATCTCAATGTGGAGTTCATCGAGGGGCTCAACTGGCGAACAACGGGCTCGGCGGCATTGGGCGCTTACTCGCAGCGCTATTTCACCGAGTATCGAGACTTCGGACCCGTACAGATAGGAGTGGATGGAGGACAACTCGACTCCTATGCAGGCACCAACCTCCGACTGATGTTCAACTCCGTCCTCACCTACGACCATCGTTGGTCAGACCATGGATTCAAAGCCATGATTGGTACGGAGTGGTGGAAGTACGATGGCTACGACCTCGCCGTACATAGTTACGGGTTCTCCATACCCGTAGCACAATCTATTGCGTTGGCTTCATCGGGTCCTACCAAAGACGCCTCCGACGGCATACCGCAGGAGCGGAGAGGCTCGGCGTTCGCGCGCGTCAACTACGACTACAAAGGCAAATACCTCCTTGCCGTCAACTTCCGTGCCGATGCCTCCGACCGATTCGTCAAGAAAAACAGATGGGGCTTCTTCCCGTCCGTCAATGTCGGATGGCGCATGAGCGAAGAAGATTGGATTAAGAACAATGCAGGCAACTGGCTGTCCAACACCAAGATTCGTGCTTCGTGGGGTATCCTCGGCAACGACAATATCCCCCAATACATGTACCAATCCACCTACGCCTTGAGCGGGGTGAGCCATGCTTTCGACAACAGTTCCGTCGGACAGACAGGTGCATGGATTGCTGTCCTCGGCAACGAGAACCTGAAATGGGAAGAGGTCAATCAAACGGACGTAGGATTAGACCTCGGCTTCTTCAACAACCGCCTGACACTCACCTACGACTACTACAACCGTCAAACCAAAGACATGCTCTATCAGGGTTCCCTCTGCCTCACCGGAGGAATGAGTTACTACTTCAGTTCCAACGACCCTGCCAACACCGTCCCCGTCTATTTCAATACCGGACTGGTGGAGAACCAAGGACATGAGGTCAGTATCCAATGGCAAGACACCAAGCGCGATTTCACCTACAGCATCGCACTCAACATGTCTTTCAACCAAAACAAAGTAAAGCAAGTGGGCGATGCCCCGGGAGCCACCACCATCGACAAAGGATTGGACAACTCTTGGCCGCTGCTCGCCCGCACGGAAGACGGCTATGCCATGTCCATGTACTACGGCTACGAGGTCCTTGGTATCTTCCAAAATCAAGCACAGGTGGACGAATACAACCAATACGCCTTGGATAAATGGCGTGAGCAGAACCCCGACCACCCCTTCGGCTACGCCGAGAACGGACAACCGCTCAACGCTGACGGCAAGGAGATAGGTATCTATTATCAAAATCAGAACACAGGAGTGGGCGACCTTATCTTCGATGACAACGGGCAAGGGCGCGTTACTGCCGCCAGCCGCAAGTATATAGGCAACCCATGGCCTATTATGACGCTCGGACTGAACGCCTCTTTCGCATACAAAGGTTTTGACCTCTCGCTCGTCTTCTCAGGTGCTTTCGGATTCGATATCATGAACCTTGTCAAGCCATACACCCATACGTTCATGTCCGACAACACGACCGCCGACATCTTCAACACCTCCTGTTTCGGTAAAGACAACACCACCGTTACGAACGACCCGCGTGTAGGCTACCTCAACGAAAGCGGTTCTGTCATAGGCGACGGGGCTGCCAATCGCAACTACTCCACCGTTTCCGGCTATCTGGTGGAGAAAGGCGACTACCTCAAACTCAAGAACCTTGCTATCGGCTATACACTGCCGCGCAAATACACCGTCAAAGCCAAGATGGAGAAACTGCGTATCTATTTCTCTGCGCAGAACCTCTTCACCATCACCTCCTATTCGGGCATCGACCCCGAGATAGGCGGCAGCAGCCTGATGTACAACATCGACCATCAAAACCGCTATCTCCCCTCGCGCCTATACGCTTTCGGCATAGACATATCTTTCTAAACCAACGCTCAACTCTCAACAAACCATGAAACGTTCTCTTATAGTCTTATCCCTCTCGCTCCTGCTGTTCGGTTGCAAAGACTTCTTCGACATATCCAATCCGCAAACGCTCTCGCAGGACAATTTCCCTGCCACGATGGAGCAGGTGGACCAGTTGGTTACTGCGGCGTATGCACAGAGCCATAGTATCGGTATGTACGCTTTCTATTGGTTCCCGATGGGCGTATGGCTCTACGACCACACCACCGATATCTATGGTTCCTACGATGAACGCGCCACCAGCCAAGACAACTACACCGCCATCGACTCGCGCTATATCACCACCACCTATACGGACCTATGCAAGTGGATGCGTTTGGCTACTACGGGCATAGAGGGTATAGCGTTCTATCGTGAGCACTATGCCTCTGCGTCGGAGCAGGCGACGTTGGATTTTGCGGAGGGCGAGTGCTATTTCAATCGTGCGTTAGCGTATTGGCATGCACAGGTGTTCTTTGAGTTGGATGGTGATGCGTGGGGTTTTCCCATCATTGACCGTGTGATGTCGGATGTGGAGGAGATGAAGCAGAGTCGTGCGACAGTGCGCGACACGTGGCAGTTTGTCATCTCCGACCTGCAAAGAGCCGTCCCCTTGCTGACGGGACATAACGACAATCCTTTCCGCGCGACGGAGTGGGCAGCCAAGGGGCTGTTGGCAAAAGTCTATATGCAGAGCCTGTACCTTTTTCCCGAGAACAGAGAGGCAACGCAATCCCTGCTCGAGGACATCATCCGCAACAGCGGCAAGTCGCTGGTGTCCTATGAGGTGTATAGCGACATGTTCTATGGCAACGAGGCGAACGAGCACAACGCAGAGTCGCTGTATGAACTGACGATGACGAGCAATCCGAATCAGAACGGTCCGTGGGAGAACTACACGACGGGGTCAGGCATGCCGATGGTATATGCGCCATGGTATGTAGATTTGGATATCCGTTTCCGCAAGGGGCGGGAGGATAAGGTGGACCCGCTGACGCTGGAGAACGATGTGATTATCTCGAAGAAGTCGTCGGAGTGGGGGAATAACTTTGTGCACGACCGCAACATTGCGCGTTTTGGATTTTGGGATTTCTACGGCGATACCGTTCCTCGGCTGACGTTGAATCCGGATTATGACTTCGATGCGGAGCGTTCGTTGGATAACTATCCTTATATGATATCCATTCCTCATTATCGTGAGGAGGCGTTGGCATTGAAGCGCGACAAGAGCCGTGTGGATCCTCGTTTGGTATTGTTTGCGGGTCAGCCTTATGTGGATGAGTATATGGATGAGCAAGGGAGGATGACGGTGTATGACCGTTCGTCGGAGTGCAACAACCGTCCGGACAGGTTGGCGTGGCAGCATAGGAAGTACACGAACACGCGTGGTGTGGAGATGGGTAGTGCGCCGTACGGTCAGATGCAGTCGTCGAACTGCAACTACTATATCATCCGCATGGCGGATATCTACCTGCTGTATGCGGAGTTGTTGTCGGAGAGTGCGCCTGCTGTGGCGTTGGAGTATGTGAACAAGGTGCATCGAAGAGCGTATGGTTTTGCGCCGGACAGCCCGTGTCCTTACGACTACTCCTCGCTCAACGACCGCACGCGTGCTTATTTCGACAACGACCCGTTGGCATACGACCCGTTGCGTTATGAGCGTTGGGCGGAGTTGTTCGCCGAGGGTCAATGGTGGTTGGATGTGCGTCGGTATCGGATAGGGGCGTCGGAGGCGGCATACTATCAGCAGACCTCGCACGGCCCCATCACATGGAAAGGCGATGAGAGTTACGTGCAGCCCATTCCGCAGTTGGAGTTGGAGCGTAACCATAACATTCAGCAGTCGTCGGGTTATCCGGGGATATGAGTTTGAATTAAGAATTAAGAATTAAGTGTCATATATCAAGACATCGTTGACACTTTTTGGTTTCCTTAGAAACAAAATCT
>JBJECI010000099.1:0-36812 GCA_051870915.1 Paludibacteraceae bacterium | reverse complement strand
CCAGGATCAAACTCTTCGTTGTAAATATAAAATTTGTTTCCTTAGCCCAAAACGACTTCTCTAATTATGAATTATGAATTTTGAATTATGAGCGCGTTGCTGCCCCACTCTCCTTTCCTTCATAAATCCATAACCGATTTATTGTGTACTTAATTAACGGGAACTTTTTGTTACAATATACAATATATTATATATCGTTTCCTGTTCTTGTACTACACTAAATTGTTTCAATCTTTCAAAGACCATAAGGCTCTTTTGCCTGTGATTTTGTAGGCTCATCATTCGTTGAGCGCGAAATCGGGTGCAAAATTACTGCTTTTATTTGATATGACCAAATTTTCAAGCAACTTTTTTGCATTTTCTTCGTAACTTACTGATTTTCAGTATTACTTAGAAATCAGGTTTTCAGAGAGCATTGTTTGACTTTGGCGCAAAAAAATTAGAACATCATTCGATGGTTCTACTTAGATTTGCTCGGTCAGACACTTTGAGAAGTGGTTTCTTTCTCGAAAGCGGGTGCAAAATTACTGCTTTTTTTCGACATGACCAAATTTTTATGCACTTTTTTAGTATTTTCTTTGTAAGTTACTGAAAATCAGTATGCGTTTATTTTAAGGATTTTATTGTTAGAAAAAGCCTATTTATGTTTATTTGGTTATGTCGCCCCTTCGGGGCTTTCGTTTGGCAAAAAAGGTCAACTCGTATATCATTACCTATTTTTATATCGTTACCTATTTTATATCATTACCTAATCTAAATTATGTATCGCGCGTATGTATAGCGCGTATGCGCGCGCGAATTGTGCTAATTGACATCTATTTTACCTAATAAATGACAAAATGATATTTGATTTTGACAGCTTACAGTCTCGATAAGGTCTCGACAAAGTCTCGACTCAGAAGCGGTAAAATCACGACTATCAATTTGACAAGCAGATTAAAATATTTGCTAACAAAATGATATTTTTGAAATACTGCGTTATTACGAGCAGAGGAAGGATGGGGCGGGGAATTGGTGGATATTTCTGCACCAATTGACTGAATTTTCTTAAAAAAATTTGGAAATGAGGATTTTTTTTCGTATCTTTGCAGGCGGAATTTTTTTTAATTAAGAATTGAGAATTAAGAATTAAGAGTTTCGTTGGGAAAAAATAATAACAGAATATACCATAATTACACTAAGGATATGAAAGGAATTATATTGGCGGGAGGTAGCGCTACGCGCTTGTACCCATTGAGCAAAGCGATTAGCAAGCAGATCATGCCGGTGTATGACAAGCCGATGATTTACTATCCGTTGTCCACGCTGATGCTGGCGGGGATACGGGAAGTGCTGGTAATCTCGACCCCTCGCGACCTGCCGATGTTCAGGGAGTTGCTTGGCGACGGGAGCCGCATCGGTATGCAGATAGAATACAAGATACAGGAGGTGCCGAACGGACTGGCGCAGGCGTTTGTGTTGGGCAAGGAATTTCTTGGCGGCGAGCCCGGGTGCTTGATATTGGGGGACAACATGTTCTACGGTCAGGGATTCAGCAAGATGCTGCGTGAGGCAGTGAGCGAAGTAGAGCACGGTGATGCCGGCGCTTGTATCTTCGGCTACGAGGTGAGCGATCCGCGAGCATACGGCGTGGTGGAGTTTGACGGAGAGGGGAAGGTGCTGAGCCTTGAGGAGAAGCCTGCTCAGCCGAAGAGCCGTTATGCGGTGCCCGGGTTGTATTTCTACAACAGTAGCGTGTGCGAGAAAGCGGCAGTATTGGAGCCGAGTGCGCGTGGGGAATATGAGATAACTGACCTGAACAAGATGTATCTTGCGGACGGTACGCTGAAAGTGAAGTTGTTTGGTCGCGGCTTTGCATGGTTGGATACGGGCAACTGCGACAGCCTGTTAGAAGCGGGGAACTTTATCGCGACGATACAGAACAGGCAGGGCTTCTACGTGAGTTGCATAGAGGAGATCGCATGGCGCAACGGCTGGATAAGCACGGAGACGCTGGTGGCTTTGGGAAAAGAGATGAAGACGGCTTACGGGCGGTACCTTGAGCGACTGGCGGAGCACGGGCGGTAATTTTTTTGGCGATATGGCGCGCAATGGGGATCCCTACTAAAAAACATCCCTATTGACACATACCGCAGGCGAAACACCTGCGCACTCGGGCAATAGTCGCAACGCTAATCATAGCAGGCGAGGACGCCTGCGTACCCTGACCATAGTCGCGGCATTAATCATAGCAGGCGGGGACGCCTGCGCACCCGGACACATTTAACTTGCTTAAAAAATAATCCTATGAAACATATTGTATTGAATAGTTGTATGCGTTATCAATGGTGTAAAATCCTACTTTTGAGTTTTGTCGGCATTTTGACGGCAAGCGGTTTGATGTATGCAGATACTACGGAGCATTACTTGGTGAAGCACTACTCTGTAGAGGACGGACTGAGCCAAAAGACGGTGATGTCCATTTTTCAAGACCGTCAGGGGTATATGTGGTTTGGCACATGGGACGGTTTGAATCGCTTTGACGGGCACAACTTTCGCGTATTCAAAGCCATGGATAACAAGCAGGAGGCGCAGGTAAACAACCGTGTGGATTTGATATACGAGGATGAGAAAGAGCAGTTGTGGTGGATGACCTACGACCGGCATGTCTATATGTTAGACAAACTTCGTCAGGTGATGACTCAAAAGACGGAGAATGAGATTCCCCACGATATGCGCGAGCGGATGGAGCGGATGCACGAGACCTTGATTGTGGACGATAACAGCGTGGCGTGGCAAGTGAGTGATAAAGAAGGGATTAGTCGATATAGAGACGGCAAGTGGAAGCACTTTACTCCAGCCATAGACAGTCGCTACGCCGGGCAATTGGACAAGAACTTGATTGTAGTGGAGGACCGTTTCGGGCGTACATGGGTGAACCCGACGGGTGGCGGTTGGAGTTACTACGACATGTTGAAAGACGAGTTGGTGAACCCGTTAGAGGGGCAGTTGACCAATATGATTCACACCGCGTATGTGGATAGAGAGGGGATGATGTGGGTAGCGACATACGATGGGGGTGTAGATTGCATCAACATGGAGCCTCAGCCATATATCTTGCATGATTTACGTAAGTCGGAGCAGGATTTGGGGGAGGTGCGTGCCTTCGTAGCGTTGCAAAACGGCGAGATACAAAAGATTGTGAAGAATCGCTGGCGTGTGTACTGCGGTTTGGATAGCCAGTATGGGCGACTATACGGCACTAAGGGCAACGGATTGATGCGCCCGACGGGCGTTCGTGTGCCGACGAGCCATAGCAATATCTACGATGTGGTAGAAGACAAAGAGGGGACATTGTATGTAGCCACCTACGGCGACGGAATCAATGTGCTGACCTATAACGCATCGATGGGCAGTTATCGCAAGCCTATCGTCATCGGCGAAGGACTGAATGTACGCACATTGCTGTTGCAAGACAGTGTGCTTTGGGGTGGTACGACGAAGGGTCTGCTGCGCGTGGATTTGCGCGATATGAGCAGCCGGTTGATGCCTTGCTACGATGTGCGCGCGTTGTTTGTGGGTCAAGGGAAGTTGTGGATAGGTACTTTCGGAGGTGGTCTGCGCGTATTGGATTTGACGCAACCAGACACGACCATAGAGCGCGTAAGCACGATGCAAGACATCGTGATGAGCATGATTGGCGATGAGAACTATCTATGGTTCTGCTCGGAAAATGATATCACGCAGATGGATATGGCGACGGGCGATTGCAAGTACTTCAATGCCTTGGACGGTCATGCCAACGCCTGGTTCACCGAGGCAAAGGCCATTCGTCAAGCCGATGGTGTAGTGCTGTTTGGCTATACGGAGGGATATTGCAGTTTTGACCCCAATGCGGTGCGCTCTACGCAGTCCGTTCCCCCCTTGCAAATCATCTGCTGCCACACCAGAGGGGGGAAAATCGACATGCGGAAACCGATAGAGATTGAGAACGGCGAAGATTTCGGCGTAGAGTATGCCGCACTGGAGTATGTGGGGGCAGATAAGATTTCCTATTCGTACAAGATGGAAGGTCTGCAAGATGAGTGGACGGAGGTATTTGACCAGCGGAAACTGATATTCAGCAGTTTAGGATATGGGAAATACACCCTGCATGTACGCTCTACCAATCGCGAAGGCTTAGAGGTAGCTAACGAGATTACCCTTCCTATCTTCGTAAAGCAGTCTCCCTGGTGCAGTTGGTGGGCAATATGTTTATACATACTTTGTACGCTGCTGATAGTGGGTATCATTTTCTATGTGCTGTGGAGCAAGAATATGCTCCAACAAAAAATCAAGGTAGAGCAACAAGTTACGGATATCAAACTGCGTTTCTTCACGAACATCAGCCATGAGTTGCGTACTCCGCTAACGCTGATTATCGGTCCCGTAACGAACATCCTGAATACGGAGCGGTTGTCAAACGGCGCACGCGGGCAATTAGAGATTGTGTTGAGCAATAGTCAGCGTATGCTTAGGATGGTGAATCAGTTGCTGGACTTCCGCAAGATACAGAACAACAAGATGCGACTAAAGGTGCAGAAGAGCAACTTAGGCTTGCTGGTGGACGACACATGCGCGAACTTCAAGAAAGAGGCTTACGACAAGCATATCAACCTCACCGTGGAGAAACATGCCAAGGATAGCACCGTATGGGTGGATAGAGGACGTGTGGACACTATTCTTTTCAACCTGCTGAGCAACGCATTTAAGTTCACCCCCTCCGGCAAGAGCATCAAGGTAATTGTGGACGAGAAACCCGGGTATGTGATGATGATTGTGAAAGACGAGGGTATCGGTATCCCGATGGAGAAGCGGAGTGTGCTGTTTGAGCGTTTCTCGAGCAACAACGAGTTGAGTAACCAGAACCACAACACGGGTACGGGCATCGGCATGAACCTGATTAAAGAATTAGTTGACCTGCACCATGGTTTCATAGAGGTAGAGAGCGAGGTGGGCAAAGGCTCGACCTTCACAGTGCTGTTCCAGCGCGGGACGGAGCATTTCGGGCAAGAGGTGGATATCGTAGTGGACGACACGAGTACCAGCGTACAGGGAACGCCCAAAGAGACGCTGGAGAATAAGTTGGCGGACATAGAGAGCCAGCAAGACAAGCGTAGGATGGTGCTGGTGGTGGACGACAACGAGGATATGCGTACTTTCCTCGGAAACATCCTCAGCAGCGACTATCGCGTGCGGAAAGCAGCAGACGGCGTAGAGGCGCTGAAAGATATAGAGCAGGAGATTCCCGACGTGATCATAACCGACCTGATGATGCCGAATATGGACGGCCTCGAGCTGACAAAACAAGTGAAACAATCGGCAGACTTGACGCACGTGCCTATCATCCTGCTGAGTGCAAAGTCGGCAATCGAAAGTCGCTTGCAGGCGATGCAAGAGGGTGCTGACGATTATGTAACGAAGCCATTTGAGCCGGAGTATCTGCGTGCCCGCGTGAAGAACCTGATAAAGCAACGGCAGATATTGGAGACGAGTTATCGTCAGCGACTGATGAGGCTTGACCCGCAGAAGACGGACGACGAACTCAAGGGAGACTCGTTCCTCGCTAAACTGCTGAATATCATGGATAAGCAGATGGACAACAATGCGCTGACAGTGGATGAGTTGGTGGACGATATGGGCATGGGTAGGACGGTGTTCTTCAACAAGTTGAAGAGCCTGACGGGCTTGAGCCCCGTGGAGTTCATCCGCGAGATGCGTATCAAGCGGGCAGCGCAGTTGCTGGAGCAGAAGAACTACAACATCACGGAAGTAACCTACATGGTAGGTATGAACGACTCTCGGTATTTTGCGAAGTGCTTCAAAGCAACCTACGGAGTAACACCTTCGGAGTATAGAAAACAACGATTAGAAGATTTAGAGAAAGAAAAGAAGCAGTAAGTAAAGTATGAGAGACAATAGCCGATTGGTATGCTTTTTGTGGATATGCCTATTGCTGTCGGCGAGCGGTTGCGGCGGCAGAGGTCCTCAACGTCCGAGTCAGCGGAGCGGCACAAAGCCCGAAGCGGACAGCGCGTCGTTGGCGCTGATGGAGATGAACCAGCGCATGGCAATAGCGGCGGATGAAGAGGTACTGCACTACGTACAAGGGCGCGAGGATAGGGAGCGTTTTGCGCAGATGCCTTTCAGCAATGCGTGGGTGCGTTTTATGGAGAGAGGAGATGAGCAGAGCGCCTGCCCGCAGAAAGACGAGACATGGCGACTGCATATCAAGACCTATTCGCTACAAGGGCAACTGCTGCTGGATACGGAGCAAGAATATCGGATAGGGCGAAGCGAACTGCCGATGTGTATTGAGGTGAATATCAGCGAGTGGCACCGCGGCGCAGAAGTGATGATTGTGGCACCTTGGTACGCCGCCTATGGCATGATGGGGACGGAGGACGTGCCGGCATACGAGAATGTATTATTGAAAATCAGCATATTGTAATTTAGTACTGATGCGTTAACTTTTCGAACTCTCATTCACGTAAACTCGAAAAAAGAATTATATACAAAAACGCTCAATAATACTTGACAAAAACAAACAAAAACCTATTTATTCAACAAATATTCTATTTGACAATTTACTATTTTACAATTACCAAAAACTAAATTACTCCTTGACTGCTGGAAGCATACACTCATAGCAAATTCAAATCAAATAAGGAAATCAAAGAATCCCCCATAATTTATTGTGTACTAATACTTTATAAAATATCTGATAGAAGCAAACGCATCACTAATAATTGTAATCAATGAAAAAAGTATTGTTAGGATATATCTGCCTTTGCGGCGTATTGTTGCTGACGGGTTGTGAGCAAAACAGTTACTCCGCGCAGCGCAAGCAAGAGGACAAACTAATAGCGAACTATATCTCCCGCATGGGTATCCATGTGCTGGAGGAGTGGCCCGGCGACGACTACGCATGGGGCGAGAAAGACTACTACCGCGTGGCAGGCTACGATGATTTGTACTTCCACTTGGTGCGCCGCGGCGATTCGGTGTACGTAAGTGCCACGGGCGACACGGTGAAGATAGACAAACTGAGCGGCGGTGAGACCATCCTGATGCGCTACAAGGAGTACGAACTGACGGACGACTCCGACACCACCAGCACCTGGAACACCAACGATGCGCCCTACCCCACCGAGTTCAAGTACGACGGTTATGGCGACAACAGCACTTCCTGCGTAGGCTGGCAGGTTGCCATCGGGTTGATGCGGTATTCTAACTCCGAGTGCAAGATGATAGTACCCAGCAAGCAGGGGTTCTCTGCCGCGATGCGAGCAGTGAAGCCATACGGGTATGACTTGAAGATGCTTGTGAAGCCATAAAGGTCGTTGACGTAGTTTTCGTAGGTAATGATATACATGTTGACCCAGCGACTCAATATTACCCCCCCCTTACCCCCTCCCCGCTCGCGGGGCGGGGGAGTTGTAAGAGGTCGTCTCGCATACGTAGGGGCTCGCCCCTACGCTATATTATATCGCCCCTTCGGGGCTTACATTCGTAGCAATAATAACATTTTAACTCTAACACATTATGAGTTTAGTTAAGAGTATTTCCGGTATTCGCGGTACGATAGGCGGTCGCGTAGGTGATGGACTCAACCCCGTGGACATTGTGCGTTTCACGGCAGCATACGCTACGCAGCGTCGCGCGGCACTGCCCGAAAACAACAAGATTGTCGTGGGGAGGGACGCACGTATATCGGGCGAAATGGTGTATCAGATTGTGAGCGGTACGCTGATGGGAATGGGCTACGATGTGGTGAACATCGGCTTGGCAAGCACTCCGACCACGGAACTCGCCGTGGTAGGCGAAGGCGCTGCGGGTGGTATTATTCTGACCGCTTCGCATAACCCGAAGCAGTGGAATGCGCTTAAGTTGCTCAACGAGAAAGGCGAGTTCCTGAACGACGCTGAGGGCAAAGGCGTATTGGCGATTGCCGAGAAAGAGGACTTTACCTTTGCCGACGTGGATGTCTTGGGACACGTGAGCGAGAAAGACTACCTGCCATACCATATTGAGAACGTGCTGAACCTCGCGCTCGTGGATAAGGACGCGATTGCCGCCAAGGACTTCACCGTGGCTATCGACTGCGTCAACTCCGTCGGAGGTATTGCTATTCCCGCCATCCTGCGTGCCTTGGGAGTGAAGAACATCATCGAACTCAACTGCACGCCTGACGGACATTTCCCGCATAACCCCGAGCCGCTGCCACAGCACCTGACGGAGATTAGCGACCTGCTCAAGAGCGGCAAGGCGGATGTAGGTTTCGTGGTGGACCCCGATGTGGACCGCTTGGCAATCATTTGCGAGAACGGCGAGATGTTCGGCGAAGAATACACCTTGGTCAGCGTGGCGGATTATGTGCTGAGCCATACCCCGGGCAATACGGTGAGCAACATGTCGTCCACCCGTGCGCTGAGCGACGTTACCCGCGCGCACGGCGGCAGTTACAGTGCTTCGGCGGTCGGTGAGGTGAATGTTACCACCGAGATGAAAGCGACGGGAGCTGTCATCGGCGGCGAGGGCAACGGCGGCGTCATCTACCCTGCCAGCCACTACGGACGCGATGCACTCGTGGGTATCGCTCTGTTTCTCAGCCATCTGGCGCACAAAGGGTGCACCGTGAGCGAACTGCGCGCCACCTATCCCAACTACTGTATCTCCAAGAACCGTATCAACCTCACGCCCGATATCAACGTAGATGCCATCCTCGCCAAGGTGAAGGATGTCTATCAGAACGAGCGCGTGAACGACAAAGACGGCGTGAAGATAGACTTCGCCGACGGCTGGGTACACCTGCGCAAGAGCAACACCGAGCCGATTATCCGCGTCTATTCCGAGGCGGCGACCATGGAGGAAGCAGATGCCTTGGCAGGCAAGGTGATAGAGATAGTACATGCACTATGCTAATCTAAAGGACGCGGTGCAAGCCGCGTCCTTTTTTAATAATACCAAACTATATTTATGGAGATAGTTATCACAAACGATGATGGCTGGGGTACGCGCGGGCTGCTGACGCTGATAGAGGAGATGCGCCGACTGGGGCACGTTACCGTGGTGGCACCGGACAGCGCGCGCAGCGGGCACGGCGCCTGCATCAGCGTAACGAAAGAACTGCGCTTGCAGCATATCTCGCACGAAGACGGATTAGATGTCTATACCTCCAACGGCACCCCCGCCGACTGCGTGAAGTTAGCCTTGGAAGTGCTCTTCGCGGGCAGGAAAGTGGACCTACTCGTCAGCGGTATCAACCACGGCAACAACTGCTCGGTGAACATCGTCTATTCCGGTACGATGGGCGCCTGCTTCGTGGGCGCAGAGCACGGCATTCCCGCCATCGGTTTCTCGCTGGATGACCACGCCATGGAGGCAGACTTTGAGCCGTTCCGCCCACACATACTGCCCATCACGCAGATGCTTTTGCAACGCGGGTTTGTGCGCAACGAGTGCGTGAACGTGAACGCGCCCGTGGGCGAGATAGTCGGCACCAAATGGTGCAGACAATGTGCAGGACACTGGGAAAAGGAGTTCCTGACCCATACCGATGCCGATGGCGGCACTTTCTACACGATGACGGGGCAGTATGTAAACGAGGAGCCTGACACCGAGGACACCGATATGTGGGCACTGGCGCACGGGTACATCAGCATTCAGTCGGTGAGCATAGACCTGACGCGCGATGGAACGGTTTGACAAGTTGTGGATAGGCATACTCATTGGTCTGCTCCTTCCTGCGGCTTTTGGGATAGGTTACATCGAGACCATGCACCTCCAGCCGGCGCTGGAGACGCTGCGCTACGGCGTCAGCGGCGTGTGGAGCAAGTTGCTGTTGGTCAGCGTGTTCCCTAATCTGGCGCTGATTTTTCTCTTCTACACCACCGAGAGTTGGCGACTAAGCAAAGGTATCCTCATCGGTGCCCTGCCCTACATGATAGCCAGTATCATCGTTTCCTTGTAAATCCTATGCGGTATTTTCTGATAGCAGGCGAGGCGTCGGGTGATTTGCACGCGGCACATCTGATAGAGGAGTTGCGCAAGCGCGACTCTGCCGCGTCTTTCACGGGTTTGGGCGGCGACAAGATGCGCGAGGCGGGCTGCGAGATTCTCGTGCACTACCGCGAGATGGCGTATATGGGTATCGTCGCCGTGCTGCAGAACCTCCGCAAGATTCGCGCCAACTTCCGCACCGCCAAGGCGGGCTTGCTTCGCGAGAAGCCCGATGTGCTCGTGCTGATTGACTACCCTTCCTTTAACCTAAAGATGGCAGCCTTCTGCCGCAAGCACCTGCCCGCGACCAAGATTTACTACTACATTCCCCCGAAAGTGTGGGCGTGGAAGACATGGCGCGTGCATCGGATTGCCCGCCTATGCGACGAGGTGCTGGGAATCTTCCCCTTTGAGCCGACTTTCTACGAGCGCTACGGCTACCACTGCCGCTACGTGGGCAACCCCACGGCAGAGGAGATAGCCCAATGGAAAGAAGTCAATAATCCGCCCCCGCCCCCTTTCCCCCTCCCCGCAAAGTTTACCCCACTGCGCGTTGCTTGCGGGGACCCCAATCGCGGGGCGGGGGAGTGCTGCAAATGCGAAAAAATAATCGCTATCCTCCCGGGCTCGCGGAAGGGAGAAATCAGCAAGTGCCTGCCCACGATGCTTTCCGCCGCCAAGGCGGTAGCAGAGCAGATAGCAAAACAAGAAGGAGAGCGATACGAGATAGTGGTAGCAGGTGCCCCCGGGATAGACGATTGTTTCTACGCGCCCTACCTCCGCGACACAGGCATACGCTGCACCCGAGACACCTACCGACTGGTATCACAAGCCGCAGCCGCCGTCGTCAACTCGGGCACAGCGACCTTAGAGACCGCATTGCTGGGTTGCCCGCAGGTGGCGGTGTATCACATCGCTTGCAGCAAGCACTTGATGTGGCTCAAGCCCCTCATCTTCTCCATCCCCTACTTCACGCTGGTGAACCTGATTGCGGAAAAAGAGGCGATAAAAGAACTGGTCGGCGGCTACTTCACCCAAGCCAACATCGAGCAGGAACTGACCCGCCTCCTGACCGAACCCGCCTACCGCCAACACATGACTGAAGCCTACCAAGACATCTCCCGCCGCCTCACCACCATCCCGACCGCGCAAAACGCCGCACAAGAAATCTGCCACTACAAAAAATAGGATAAAACGGCATATTATTTGCTTAATTGAAAAAAAAGCAGTACCTTTGCCGGTTGTTTGTTGCCGAATAGCGCACGGCATGTTAATTATTAATTGTTAATTGTTAATCACAAGATGTCTCTTCAATGCGGAATAGTAGGGCTGCCCAACGTGGGCAAATCCACCCTTTTCAACTGTCTGAGCAATGCGAAAGCCCAGTCTGCCAACTTCCCTTTCTGTACTATCGAGCCCAACGTGGGCGTTATCACCGTGCCCGATGAGCGGCTCATCAAGTTAGGCGAATTGTGCAAGCCCGAGCGCGGCGTCATACCCACCACGGTGGAGATAGTGGACATTGCCGGACTCGTGAAAGGCGCGTCGAAGGGCGAGGGACTCGGCAACAAGTTCTTGGCGAACATCCGCGAGACCGATGCTATCATCCACGTCCTCCGTTGCTTCGACGATGAGAACGTAGTGCACGTGGACGGCACGGTGGACCCCGTGCGCGACAAGGAGATTATCGACGCGGAGTTGCAACTCAAAGACTTAGAGACCGTGGAGAGCCGTATCCAGAAGACGGAGAAGCAGGCGAAAGCGGGCGGCGACAAGCAGGCGAAGATAGCCTTGGAGGTCCTCTACAAGTACCGCGAAGCACTCTCCGAAGGCAAGAACGCGCGCACCGTGGAACTCACCAACAAAGAGGAGGAACAGGCGGCGAAGGAGATGTTCCTGCTCACCAACAAACCCGTGATGTACGTCTGCAACGTGGACGAAGAGAGCGCGGTGAGCGGCAACCATTACGTGGAGCATGTGCGTGAAGCCGTGAAAGACGAGAACGCACAGGTGCTGGTGCTCGCAGCGAAGATAGAGAGCGAGATAGCCGAACTGGAGACCTACGAAGAGCGCCAGATGTTCTTGGAGGAAATCGGGCTGGAAGAGTCGGGCGTGAACCGACTCATCAAGGCGGCGTATGCCCTGCTCGACCTGCGCACGTTCCTCACCGCAGGCTCCGATGAGGTGCGCGCGTGGACCTTCCGTGCAGGCAGCAAAGCTCCGCAGTGCGCAGGCGTCATACACACCGACTTCGAGCGAGGCTTCATCCGTGCGGAGGTCATCAAGTACGAGGACTTCATCACCCTCGGCGGTGAGGCGCAGTGCCGCGCCGCAGGCAAACTGGGCATCGAAGGCAAAGACTACGTAGTCCAAGACGGCGACATCATGCACTTCCTGTTCAATGTGTAACGGAGGATGAAGGACCGCTCACTTCGTTCGCTAAAAGATGAAGGATAAAAGACTTAATAGTCTCAACTCTGAAATCTCATAGACGAATGTTGCCGGTCTTTAATCCTTCATCCTTAATCCTTTATCCAAAATAGATGAAGGATAAAAGACTTAATAGTCTCAACTCTGAAATCTCATAGACGAATGTTGCCGGTCTTTAATCCTTCATCCTTAATCCTTTATCCAAAATGTTTGATTTCTTTAACACATGGATGCAGTCTGGCGGCTGGTGGGTCGCTGCGGCATTGTTATTGGTGGGCTTTATATTGTTGGTATGGGGTGCTGACTGGTTGGTGGATGGTGCGAGCGGCTTAGCGAAGCGTTACCACGTGAGCGACCTTGTCATCGGTCTCACCATTGTTGCAATGGGCACCAGCATGCCCGAGTTCGTGGTGAATATGGCGTCTATCGGAAACGGCTCCACCGACTTGGCTATCACCAACGCTCTGGGTAGCAACATCCTCAATGTCTTCCTCATCTTGGGTAGCACCGCTTTGCTCTATCCCATCGTATCGCAGGCAACGAGTCGCAAGGTGGACATCCCCTTGGCGGCATTGGCGGGCGTGTTGGTGTTGTTTTTCGGCTTGTTCTGCGACGGCATTCCCCGCTGGGGAGGTGTCCTGCTCTTGCTCATCTTCGCAGGCTACATGTACTACACCTTCCGCCATGCCAAAGCAGGCGGTGAGCAGGAAGAGACCTTCCGCCCGATGAAACTATGGCGGGCACTGTTGCTGATAGTGCTCGGACTTACGGGACTGGTCTTGGGTGGAGAGATGATAGTGAAGAGTGCCGTCCATATAGCGGAGAAAGCAGGTGTGAGCGAGGCACTTATAGGACTTACCATTGTAGCGCTGGGCACATCCCTACCGGAGTTGGCAACCTCGCTCATAGCAGCGGCGAAGAAGAACTGCGACATCGCACTCGGCAACGTGGTCGGCAGCAACATCTTCAATGTGTTTATGATACTCGGCTGCAGCGCTGCCATCAAACCGCTGCCATCCTACACGGGTTTCGTCTTAGACAGCATCATGGCGGCATTGGGTTGTGTGCTCGTGTGGATATTCGTCATGACCAACAAAAAGCGGCAGATACGCTGGTGGCACGGCGCTATCCTGCTCATCATCTATGGCGGCTACTTAGGATGGCGACTCGTTACGGCATAGAGAATAACGGCTTATGTAACACAACAAGCGATACACGAAAAGCGTCCCGAGAGGTCGGGACGCTTTTTTTGTATGCCCCACCGTTAGGACTCACAATGCGATATTAGCGGGTTAACTGTTAACACACGTGAACGTAAGGTTCTACTACACGAACACGATTTTTATTTCAACAAAAATTTCCAAAAATTGTCCGGAACTTGTCCCGAATTATCGGGATATTTTTCTCTTTAACTTATAATTCTCATGTACTTAACCACTAATCATTACCAAAAACCAATCAAGTGGTTGCACGAAAAAAATGCTCGGAAACACTTGCATAATTGGGGAAATTGTTGTACCTTTGCAGCCGAAACCATGAGTAGGGCTGTGGGCGGGGGTGTGCAAAGCCCGTAACGCCCGAGAAGCCGTTGGCTCATGGTTGGCTCTTTTACATAAAAAAGCGTTTATTACCGCTTGTTTTGGTCATCAGTAATCCGGAAGATTTCTCTACCCGAAACATGATTAGCAATAAGCGCCACAGGATATGATCATCCTGCTGTATTTGCATGCAGCAGTTCGTCATATCGGGCGTGGGCGTTATTGTCGATTCTTGTAGAAAGGTTATTCCGGAACCTCTGATGAAAGAATAGGCAGGAGATAAGGCTCCACGCTTTCATTTTATCTTTACCCGAGGTGGCATAGGAGCACACTACCCCACAAAACACTTTATCTCTTATGAAAAGACATTATCTCTACGCTCTTTTCTGTTTTCTGCTCATGAACACATCGGGATGGGCAGTAGTTTACACTTTCGATTTCGAGAATGCCGAAGACAATGCCCATTGGCATTTCGTGAATGGTTCTGAAACCAACCAGTGGAATATCAACACAAGTGCCGGTTCATGTGGAACGGGTTCTAATTCGTTGACGATTAATGATTTTACATATTACAAAAATGAAGGTTCGGTCGTTTGGGCATATTGTGATATACCACTATCCGGTGAAACCACTATTTCTTTTGATTGGAAAGGATTGAGTGGTTCTTCCGTTTATGATGGAATGCTTTATATCTATTTAGTTCCCGTTTCTGCAACCACTCCGAAAGCGGGCTCTAATGGAAAGCCAACGAATAGTTTATCTGGAGGTTTTTTGAATAGCCCCAAAAGCAGTTGGTCAAAGTATAATGTAATTAGACCGAGCTTACCGGATAGCACTTCGTATTACTTATATTTAATGTGGTGGAATATAGGATATAGTGCTACGACTAGGGCGACCTCAATTGCCATAGATAATGTTATTATCAATACAGGCAAGTTTAAGATCCGGAATAGTAATATTACCCAAAGCAAGATTCATTTAGAAACCTGGTATAAGACTTTCTCCACTACCTTGGAAAAAATTGGATATGCATATAATGGCGATACAACGTTTATGCCAAATACTACGACAAACTACATAGTTTGCGACATAGATAGTCTGCACGCATTATCTACGCATACCATAACATTTTTGGCGAAAGATACAATAAATATGGCAAAGGAAACTGTGCTATATGATAATTGTCCATCGTTACCATATGAAAATGGTTGGAGTTCTAATGACTCGGCATGGGGTTGGGGCAAACTATCGGTTGGTTATTATACATTAGGTCATAATCAAGATAGTTGGTTGTATAAACCTATCTATTTGAAAGCAGGACAAACTTACAAAGTGTCCTATTCTTCTTATTATTATCAGTTATTGGGTGATTTCAACATTGCGATAGGAACATCACCTGATAGTACTTCTATGGAGGTCCTCACAGATATGGATGCCCTCACAGAAAATAAGAATCGGATTTTCAATTATACACCACAAAAAACAGGAACATATTATATTGGCTTGCATGGTGTTACTACTGAAGATACAGATATCAGTATTACGGACATCAATGTATATATTCCCGCTCATAGAGAATTAGGTTTCCTTAGTTATGATACAATAGTAACCACAAAGGGTGCAGAAATGTCAATCCAAGAGATGGGAAAAACACAGGGGAGTATCCGAATGAAAGTCAAATATGATACTGGGGATGCTTTACAAGAGGACTCTTTGCAATTTTTCGAAAGAGGAGTAGAATGTAAAAGCAATAGTGTATTGATAGGAAGTAGTACGCAGAGTTTCACTTTTGACAATAATACTTTTGAGCTGGATACTATATTTGACTCGTTCTGTAATTATGGATTAGTACCGGGAACAAAGTATAAATTTTTAACCTACTACATTGATAATAATAGAGTTACTCACTATGAAGACACATTAGAGGTAACCACATTACCTATGACATACTCTCTAACTTGTGATGCCACTCAAAAATCCATGCAGTTACATTTTACATATAATTCAGGTGATGCAAGACCTCTATGTACATATTTGAGATGGAAAAAAGCATCACAAGGTTATTGGAGCAGCATAATCTTTAAAGAAGACACTATCTCGCAAAATACTCATGATACTATTGTCAGCGGATTGCAACCTGATACAAAATATAAAGTAGAATGCGAATTTTATTTCACACCCCTAAACTACATTACAAACGAATATGACTTCACTACCCTTCCGATTACGCTGAATAATCCGACCAATGCGCAATATGGGCAGACTTATGTACAGCTGGAAAGCAACTGCGATTATGGTGATGCTACGTTGCTTAAGAATCTCATGCAGTTAGGGACAACATCGTATAGCGTAGATACCACTATTGAAGTAACAAACAATGTAGTAAAGATAACTGACCTTGTACCCAATAAGAAGTACTATTATCGCAATGTGATAGAGACCATGGAAGCCGGTACCATGCAAAGCGAGTGGCAGGACTTTACGACCAAAGAGATTACCTTGAGCACGCAAGATGCGGATGGTATATCCAACACATCTGTCTATCTGCATGGTACGGTGGATTGCGACCAAGAGAGTTATACGGAGGTGGGATTTGAGTGGAAACGCAGCGATGCACCGAGCACCGTTAATCCGCAACGCTTGCTGGTAACCGACCGCACGGATGAGAACCTGATATTCCGTCTGGAAGGTCTGAGCCCCGACCGCTACTATGATTTCCGCACGTTCTGTATGTATCAGGGCAAGACCTACTACGGCACGTGGGTCGGTTTCCTAACTGCCGACAAAGAGGTGGTGATTGCCCCCACGGTGGAGACCCTTGGTGCTACCGCCAACGAGAAAGGCGTGGAGATGCGCGGTAAGGTGATTAGCGGAACGGAGCCTATCCTGCAACAAGGGTTTGAGAGTTGGATAAAAGGTAGTACCACCGTAGCCACCACCGTGGCGGAAGGCAAGACGATGACCGCCTATATCCCCGAGCCGTGGGCGTATGAGACCTATCAGTATCGCGCATACGCCAAGACGGCATCGGGCACCACGTATGGTGAGACGCTGGAGGTAACGACGGGTTATATAGAGCGCGAGATAACCGATGTAGAGGTTACGCCGTCCACCAACAGCGCGGAGGTAACATGGGCAGCCGTCGAAGTGGCAGATTATTACATGCTGACCCTCTTCCGCGACAAGGAGATGAGCGACACTCTGGCGATATACGAAGTGTCACCGAGCGGCAAGGTGAAACAGGTGCGCAAACCGATGGCGAAGACAGAGACCATCACCTGTACCTTAGAAGACCTGTATCAGAACACCACCTACTATTTTGCCGTGCAGGCATACAATGATGAGGATCAGATGATTGCCGAGGAGATTGGCAGCTTCACTACGCTCAGAGAGGAGATGGGTATGCAGGATGCCGAGGCAGGGTCTGATGCCGGGGTGCAGAAAGTGCTACACAACGGGCAAGTGCTCATCATCCGCAACGGGAAGGTATATACCGCGATGGGTGTAGAACTGGAATGAGGGGATAGATAAAACGTAGTTTGCGTACTTTTTCGTAGTTTGCGTAGTTTGCGTACTCTACGTACTCTACGTACTCTACGAAAAACAACCGCGGGCGAGACGCCCGCGTCCCCGGTGGCATCTATGGTGCGGCCTGGAGACCGCACCTCCTTGAAACAACCGCGGGCGAGACGTACCCGACTTGTCGGGATGTGCCACCCGCGTCCCCGGTAAATAACGAAAACATTATTCGGTTGCCGCTCTTGCAAAAGGGTTCGGCGAGAGCGGCAACTTTTATTCACACAAGAACCCATAATGAACACATTATGAAGAAAAAACTATTAGTAGTATCTCTTCTGATGGTGTGGCTGTTGAGCAGTTGCGGAGTAGTGTCGAACACAACGACCTACTCGGGTCGCACGCGGTATGTAGCAGGCGGCAGCATACTGGAGCGCAGCCAAACAACGGAAGTGGACGTGGATTTTTCGCATCGTGTGAGTGCCATCTCATCGTGGCAGGCAAGCAAGAGTGCCGCACGCGAGGATGCAGCGCACCAAGCGATTGTGAACAATCAGATTGACGTGGTGGTGGAACCGATATGGAAGTACACCTACTCGCCGATGTTCAAGAAGACGGACGGGGCACCATGGTATCCCTGCTACAAAGCCGAGCTGGTGGGCTATGCAGGGCATTACAAGAAAGCCACGTCTTTCCGCGAGGAGTTGCAGCAACTGAAAGAGGTGGACATGGAGACCATCGAGAAATTTCAGATGCTCTACGACCCCGACTTTCCTGAGCTGTATTATGACAGCAAGAAGCCTGCCCCGAAAGAACACACAGAGCCAACCTACAACGGCAGTGTGATCTTGAACGGAGCTGTCGGCGTCCCCGTGTCGCTGCATGGCGGATATGGCGCAGCCAATGCCTCCTATATGGGTGCGCAGCCGGCAAAGAGCATGGTGGTCAAACCCGCACAACCCGCGAAAAACATAGTTGACCCGATGGCGCTATATACCAAAGGAACAAAGCAGGTGAAAGCAGGAAAGGTATTGGTAGGAATTGGTGTGCCCGTTAGTGTTCTCGGTGCATTGAGTTGGGGTGGCTATGAAAAATCAAACCATTATGAAACTGCTCACATGCATTTTTGGATGGGAACTATCTTTTGCGCTTTAGGTGGATTATGTGATATCGTAGGCGGCAGCCTTTGGGGCGCAGGTAAGAAAAAGATTCGTCAAGCCAATAATGCCCAAGCGCTGAACCTCAATTACCAAGTGTCGCCCGCAGGCGTACACCTTGCCTTACAATTCTAATCAATCAACAAACTAACAAACCATTACTACAATGAAAAAACTATTTCAAATTTCTCTTATAGCCATCGCTCTGCTGAGTATGGCATCGTGCAACCCGACATACTACACCTATACCAGTCGCACGGAGAAAATCAAAAGTGTACAACTGCAAGCCACTACCACGATGGTGGATATCAACGTGGACTTTAAGCACCGCGTAACGGCAGAGAGCGACTATTGCTTCAACGTGGCATCGGCAAAAGAAGAGGCGCAATACAATGCCATCACCAAGAACAACATCGACATCTTGGTGGACCCTATCTTCAAGATAGAGGTACGCGGCAAGGACAAGAAAGTGAAAGCTTATGTAACGGGATTCGCCGGCTACTACACGAATGCACGCCCTGCTATCCAAGACGTACAGCAACTGAAAGATGTGGATATGGAGAACATCGAGAAACATATCCTGCTGAGCCACCCCACGATGTTACCCGCTGTCAAAGAGGCAGAACTGCAAAAGGAGAGCAGCGTGGTGGTGAACAACTACAACGAGAAAGCCGCAGATGCGGGAACTACGGGCAGCGTGGTTACCACTACTAAACAAACAAGCAAGAAGAAATAACAATTGGCATTCTTCGTTCATTAGCGTTAATTGTTCGTTCAGTCCTCCACGACAGACCGAGGTAAACAATGCCCAAGGCTGCCTAACAAATCGAGTTAGGCAGCTTTTTTTGTATGCAATAGGCAAGAGACGGGATGAGTAATACATCTTTTGGACAATTGGTATTGACAGGTTGAAGACCCTATACAGACTCGGTTATGTTACGATAATGTTCATTTTTGCGTGTTTAATTTTGTTTGTTCTTCAATTTTTTTGCGGCTGGAAGCCGAATCCTCCTCCCGCCCCCTTACCCCCTCCCCCCCCTCCCCCCCCCTCTACGAGGGAGGCGGGGGAGCCGGAGTTACCTTCGACTATGAGACTTTTTTCAGAGTTCGAGTATTAAGTTTTCTCTCTCTTATCCTGCATCCTATTTTCCTTTGCGGCTGGAAGCCGAATCCTCCTCCCGCCCCCTTACCCCCTCCCCCCTCTACGAGGGAGGCGGGGGAGCCGGAGTTACCTTCGACTATGAAACTTTTCAGAGTTCGAGTATTAAGTTTTCTCTCTCTTATCCTGCATCCTATTTTCCTTTGCGGCTGGAAGCCGAATCCTCCTCCCGCCCCCTTACCCCCTCCCCCCTCTACGAGGGAGGCGGGGGAGTTAAAGTTACCTTCGACTATGAGACTTTTCAGAGTTCGAGTATTAAGTCTTTTATCCTTTATCCTGCATCTTGCATCCTTTCCCGCCCCCTTACCCCCTCCCCTCCTTTTCCCGACAGGTCGGGATAAACTAGGAGAGGCGGGGGAGCCGGATATGGACAATTATCCTACATGGCAATCTGACTAATAGAGTTTTTTCAATGCTAAAGAGACTCCCCTGCATGACTTGTACGGCAGGCTCTCTTTCTATGCGTTTTGATATTTCTTCCGCTTGACCTATACAAAATAACTCTACCCTTGCACATTCCAAAAAATTGTAGTACCTTTGCAGCAAAAAGATACCTTAACGTGTAATTGACGTGGGAACTTTTACTTTTTTGCCGTATAATTGCACTGCAAAAAAAAAATAATGATTAATTACACGATAATTATACGTTAAAAAGAAGCGATAATGATACGTTAAAGTCATTTGTTAAAAGAGAATGTTATGTGGTTGGCATTAGGGTTATTGGTGCCGTTTGCGGGCACGGTGTTGGGTGCGGCGATGGTGTATCTGCTGCGCGGGGCGTTGAATGCGCGGTGGCATAAACTGCTGCTGGGCTTTGCGGCGGGGGTGATGGTGGCGGCAAGCGTGTGGTCGCTGCTGATACCGAGCATGCAGATTAGCGAGCCGATGGGCAACCTTGCGTGGGTGCCTGCGGCGGTGGGGTTTGTGCTTGGGGTGCTGTTCCTGCTGCTGCTCGACACGCTGATTCCACACCTGCACGCGGGTGCCGCCGAGCCTGAGGGCGTGAAGCAACGGAAGCCGTGGAAACGCACCACCATGCTGGCGGTGGCGGTAACGCTTCACAACATCCCCGAGGGCATGGCGGTGGGCGTCATCCTCGCAGGCATGCTGGAAGGTGGGAGCGGTATCGGGCTGTCGGCGGCACTGGCGCTCTCCGTTGGCATGGCTATTCAGAACTTCCCCGAGGGGGCGATACTCTCGCTGCCGCTGCGGGCGGAGGGCATGAGCCGCGCCAAGGCATTCGGCGTGGGCGCGTTGTCGGGCGTGGTGGAGCCCGTGGCAGGTCTGATAACGATACTGCTCTTTGCCCATATCGCACCCGCCCTACCCTATCTGCTGGCGTTTGCCGCCGGCGCGATGATGTACGTGGTAGTGGAGGAACTCATCCCCGAGAGCCAAGCCGAACCGCATACCAACATCCCCACCCTCGGCTTCACCGCAGGCTTCGTGCTGATGATGATTCTGGACATCGCGCTGGGATAATTTTCTCAACCGAAAATTTGGTGGTTTCAGAAAAATGTTGTAACTTTGCAGCCGATTTCACACTGGGGCTATTCGGTTTTGACAGCAGGTAGAATGGGTGTGTAAGCACGCCGAGCACTGATGGAGACGCTCGTAAATACTGTCTATCGAACTATAACTGGCAACAACACTGTAGCTCTCGCTGCTTAAACCGAAGTATAGTAGGTTGGCTTATTCTCCGCACAAGGTGCAGAGACGAGACATCGCTCCAAGCCGAGTCTGTAGGCTGAATGGATATAGCGGTGCGGAAATATACAGAATAGTTTGCCCGTGCTGCGATGGGTGAGCGAAAACAAAGCAGATAAGCCCGCGGTTGGTGGCTCAGGTCTTGCCACGGGTCGAAAATGAAGGCTGAGATAAGCGTGTAGAAAGCATACGTGTTCCTTGTTTGGACGCGGGTTCGAATCCCGCTAGCTCCACCTATTTAGGGGAATAGTTAATATCTCATTTGGGGTATTAACTATTCTTTTTTTTTGCTACTCCCCCGCCTCCCTCTTAGAGGGGGGAGGGGGTCAGGGGGCGGGAGGAGGACTCGGCATTCAGCCGCAACGAGGATAAAGGATAAAGGATAAAAGATAAAAGACTTATTACCATCGTATATGAGTTTTCAGAGTCAATACTATTTAGTCTTTCATCCTGTGTCCTTCATCCTTAATCCAAAGATACTATTTAGTCTTTCATCCTGTGCCCTTCATCCCCTTTTCGGCTGGGTGCCGAATGTACCTTCCCGCCCCCTGCCCTCGATGTCCACTGGACATCGCTTCACCCCTCCTTTTAGGAGAGGCGGGGGAGTTAAAGTTACTTTCGTCTATTTAGGATGAAGGATAAAGGATTAAAGATAAAGAACTTATTACCTTAGTCTATGAGTTTTCAGAGTTGAGCCTTGTGTTTTCAAGCCCCGATGAGTCGGGACGTACCCGGACGACCTTCATCCAAAGAAACTATTTAGTCTTTAATCCTGTGTCCTTAATCCTTTATCCTAATAGATAATTAACGGACATTAACGGAGGACAAAGAAAGCGTTCTCTTTTTGCGAAAAAAGTGCTTTTTTGTTGATTTTGGGACGAGAAAAGCGAAAAAATCAAGATTTGTCTATATGAAATATGCCACAAAAGCCGTACCTTTGCAGCGGAATTGATGAAACACTGAGCAAAGCGGTGTACCATGCAGACCTACGGGAATGGCGCTTTTTCACACAAAAATGGTAAAACATTTGCGTATGTGGAAAAAATGTTGTAATTTTGCGGCGTTCTATAAAGGTAGAACACACATTTTACAACAGCAAACTGTCCGTTTTTCTCGGGTGAATCCGGTAAATTTACTTATAAGAGAAAAAAACGACAGTTTGGCGCATCGTAGGGCATGAACCCGCTTTGCTTTTATTGTTTCTCAGGCACTTACCGAAGCCTTCCCGAGCATTAAAACAAAGTTGTGTTCAGGCTCTATTTGTTTGTGGGGGATTGAGAGTTTAGAGTTGAGGGTTGAGAGTTGAGGGTTGAAAGTTTAGAGTTTATAAGAATTAACACAAAATGTAATACTATGGGATTCTTTACCAAAAACCGCACCGACGGTCAGACCTTTGATGGTCAAGGCGATGCCCGCAGGGGTATCGTGGATAACGTGTTTGTCAACTTGGAGAAAGGATGCTTGGTGCATCGTTACCCCTACGACAACCTCTCTACACACGCGAAAGTAACCGTGCAGGAAGGGCAGCAGATGGTCTTTTTGTCGGAGGGCATGTACTCCGACCTCTTCCTGCCCGGCGGGCATACGCTCTCCACCAACAACCTGCCTTTCTTGCAGCGTTTGGTGAACCTGCCATACGGCGGCGACAGCGCCTTCAAGACCACGCTCTTCGTGGTAAGCACCACTCGCCAGCGTCTCGCCGGCGATGACGCGGGTTGGGGCACAGGGCTGACTATTCGCGACTACACCATGGCGAACACGCCGCAGGGCATCACTATCGGCGTAGGCGCATACGGCACCTACGAGTTTCGCATCACCAATGCCATCGCTTTCATCCGCGAGTTTGTCGGCACGGAGCACGACCTCTACCTCACGGAGTTCACCGACCAATTCCGCTCGGTGGTGTCGCAGCGTATCACCTCCACGCTGAGTAAGTATTTCAGCCAACAGCGCGTCAGCATCACGGAGATAAACAACTACCTCTTCGACATCGCGCAGTTTGCCAAGAAGAGCATGAACGAGTACTTCGAGGAGTACGGCATCGAACTGACGCAGTTTGATATCGAAGCCATCAATCCTCGTGAGGATGACCCGAACTATCAGATGGTGATTGCCTCGCAAGCGAAGGCGGCGGCTCGTAGCGTAGAGGGGTATAGTTACCAGCAGGAGCGTCAGTTTGACGTGATGGAGACCGCCGCAGGTAATCAGGGCGTTGGCGGTACGATGATGGGAGCCGGCATGGGACTCGGCATGGGTTTCGGCATGGGCGGCATGATGGGCAATGCGATGGGTAACATTGCCGGCAACACGATGGGCGGGCAGATGAACGCCCCCACCCCGCCGCCGATGCCGCAGGCAGTGCAGGTGTATGTCTATCTCAACAATGCGCAGGCGGGTCCTTATGATATGCCCGTCTTGCAGCAATTAGTGCAGCAGGGTGTCTTGCAGCCGGCTACCCTCGTATGGAAAGCGGGCATGCCCCAATGGGCAGCGGCAAGCACACTGCCCGAATTGGCGAGCCTGTTCGCGCCCGTGCCCCCCACGCCCCCTACTCCACCCACTCCGCCGACTCCGCCCACTATGGGGTAAAAGAAAGGAGGTGCGGTCTCCAGGCCGCACCACCTTAGGAACTTTCACCGCAGGCGAGATGCCTGCGTCCCCTGTGGCATCTATGGTGCGGCCTGGAGACCGCACCTCCTTGAATCCTGAAACCAAAAATATACTCACAAAACACCATATCATCATGAAAAATCCGCTTTACACATGGCTAACCCCGTTGCTGACGGTGGGGATAACCGTCTTGGGGTTTGTGCTGCTCCGCCCGGAGGAGACGACGGCACTCTATTGGATAAACATGTCGTATCTCATCGTGCTGGAGGCTTTGTTCTTCGGCTGGTTTGAGGTAGGGCGTTGGAAAAACACGCAGACCAACTATTTCTCGGTCTTTTTGGGGGTACATGCGTTGTACTATATCGCAGTCTCCCTGCTGTGGATGGGGATGTATAGCCTGCTGCTCTACCGTTGGGCGAGCCTGACGGTATATGGCATCGGCATCGGCGTGCTGACGGTGGGCTGGCTTATCACCCTCTCTATCGTAGGGCGGCAGGATGCAGCGTACAACGACCGGCAGACGCGCTTGGAAGAGAACACACAGGATGTGCGCGACCTTGTAGCCACGCTCCGAGAGATGCACGAACAGCATGCTACGGAAGCGACCGAACGCGAGTGGAAACGACTGATTCGAGAAGCCGAGTCGATACCCCCCAAGCAGATACCGCAGCAATACGACAGACTGATGCAGAAAGCACAGCAACTTATCAATTAAGAATTATGAATTAAGAATTAAGAGGGCTCATGCTCTGAAACTCAATTCCTATGCCCTCATAATTCATAATTCAAAATTCATAATTTGAAATTTGTAAGTAAGAAACAATAACTAACCCTCAAAATTATACTACTATGTCACTAAAAGACAAATTCAAGAAACGCCGTCAGACGCATGAGAACGGCTATGTATCTTTCACTACCGAAGACCTCAAGCAAGAGGCGAAGAAAAATCCGCTGAACGAGGAAGCCTACGAGTTGCTCGATGCAGCGATGACCACCAGCAGCAACCTCACGGAGACCGACAAACAGGGCAACACCTTCGATGTAGATGATGTATATCCCTGTACGGCTGCCGAGTGCGATGAGATGGAGAATTTGCTCCGCCAAGCCGACAAGGCAGTGAAAGACCCGAGCGACAGGTTCTATCGCGACCGCCGCGATGAGTTGCAAGGCATCATCGAATGGAGCCGCGACAAACACTGGAGTTTCAAGTGGTCGCTCATCGCCGGCTGTGTGCTCTCTATCTTCATCATGATGTATATCAGCATGGATGCCACGAGCGACAAACAGCGCGCACAGGCGAAGTACAACCAAGTGGACAACTGGGCAAAAGCCGACACCACCATTGCTTTCGACCAATGCGATAGCGCGTATTACTCTACCAAGAGCCTCTCCTCGCACAACCTCTACAAAGCGCAAACGCTGAGCACCAAGAAAAGTTATATCCTCCAAGAACAGAAGAGTGTGGTGTATTATCAGAACAAATTGGATACCGCCCAGACGCGCGAAGCCAAGAAGAAATATAAAGCCGGTCTGAAAGCCGCAGAGAAAAACTTGAAGCAACTAAGCGAGGAGTACGATGAAATCAACGAGATGAGTTTCAAGAAGTTCAAGAAGTACGCCTTGAAGGAGGTAGGCGAAGAACTGAGCGAAGCGAAGAGTTGGGCACGGTGGATGTGGTTCTTCTATATCTATGTGCTGCTCCTTATTCCGCTCTATATCTACAGCAGCCACCAGTACGGTTATAACCTGACCCGTTACCGCGCAGAGCGTGCGAAACTCGACAAATTGCAGAAATGGGGCTATAGCATTGCTACATTCTTCTTGGGTGCAAGTTTTGCAATGGAGTTCCTCCCCGAGACGGAGGTTACCACCTACTATTCCGACGGAACGAAGACCAAGCATATCGAGAGCAATCCGCTGGATATGGTGATTATGGCGCTCAAACTTATCCTTTTGGCAGCGGCTGCGGTAGTCTTCTGCGTGGTATCCGTCTTCATCATGACCTACGTTACCGTGATGGCATTCAAGCGCGACCACGACTGGTCGAAAGTGGCAGCGGCAACGAAAACCATCGCCGGCAAGGGACTGGATATAGCCACCCAAGTAGGCAAGAAAGCAGGCGAGATGGCATCGGACAAGCTGACTGAGATACAAGCCAAACGCGAAGCAAAAGCACTCGAAGAGAACACTGACGAACCGAAAGAATAATCCCTCGATATGGCTACCTTAAAAGTATTGCATTGTCAGCATTGTACGATGCCTTTGCCTCCGGGCACCACCGTCTGCCCTCGTTGCCACACCGCGCATGCGGTGGTGAGCGAAGTCAATCCGCTGCAACTGCCGGCGGACATGACCGACAACTACATTCAGTTCTTCCGCTCGCAAACCGAATCCAACCCGAAGGATACCAATGCCCTGTTCGGCATGGGACTTGTCTATTTGGGGCTGAAGAACTACGAGTTGGCGCAACGCAACTTCAAGCAGGCGGTGGACCTGTCGCCGCTGGAGCCGGATATGTACTACTATTTCGCGCTCTCGCTCTTCGAGGGGCATAACCCCAAGCACTTGAAGACCGATGTAACGGATCGCATCGAGGAGTGGTTGCGTACAGCGGTGAACCGTCAGTCGAAACGCAAGTACCTCATCTTGCAGATGGTGCTCCGCCAAGGCGCGTTTGTCGCCAACGGCTTGCAGGTGCATGGCGAGCAACCCGCCGAACTCATGGACCGCATCCGTCAGATGATGCCGGAGCCCGGGGAGGTGGGTGAGATAAAAGCGCACGTGCGCATCACCGACGAGCAGACCTTGGAATGGCTCAACGAACTGTCCACGGGCAAGCGCGCGCATAAGGAGGAGAAAGAGGCGCTGTTCGTAGGCGACCGTAGTATGGATGAGATGCTGGTGGAGCAGGTGCATTGCAACGTGGACTTTGCTGCGGATGCCACCGAGCGCGATGCGTATTTCTTCTACGACGGCTCGGAAACCAACACCGTCCACCATGTAGCGCCGCTGCTGAACGAGCAGAAGCGCGATGAGTTCTTCCGCTATCAGTATCCGCCCCAGACGCCGCTCTACAACACACTGCCCTTCCCGCCCATCTTCCGCGCACTGCTGATGACGGTGGGTTACTTCGTGCTGTGGCTCGTGATGGCATTCGTGGTGGAGGTGGCGCATATAGGCTATGCTCAGATGAAGGTGCCGGAGCGTCCTGCCATCCTCCTCAAGGGGGAGAAAGCGCAGAAGCAGCAGCCGAAGACCTATCAGAAAGCGCTGAAAGAGCAGGAGCAGAACGACGAGGCTGTGCAAGCTTTCTTCGCTGAGCATTGGGTATGGGGTTATAAGGAATATACCCACCCCGAGCCGACCGCCGAGGAGCCCGACCCCGAGGAGGTGGAGCACAGCGCAGTGCGCCTTTTGCGCGAGCCATTAGACGCGAGCCGCGATGTGGCGGTCTATTACGCTTTTGAGAAGTCGGGCAAAGGCATTGTCGGCATCGCCCTGTTTCTGCTGCCGGTGTTGCTATATATCATCCGTCTGCTGTGGGTGTTCATCGCCAATGCGCGCGACAGGAAAGATGCGCGCCGCTGCAACAAGGAGTTGCGCGACGACTACGACCACGCGAAGCACATGTGCGCAACGCGCGCCACGAAGTTGGAGTATATCGCTTTCTGCCGCAACTACCTCGCGCAGCGTTCTCGCTGCCTGCCCGAGACCGGCGACCCCGTCTCGCTCGCGCTCAAGCAGAACCATATAGACGAAAACGACATGAAGGGCAAGATACTCTTTGTCAACTACTTTGAGGACACCGACGATGAGGACTGCCCGACGGACAATCCGCTGATTGTGCTACGGCATATCTACTATGTGATAGCCGTGCCGCAGAAGGATAAGTTGGTGATGATGAAGAACTGCTGGGACACGCTCTACAACCGCTTCGACCGATGCGATGTGGAGTATATACCGTATAAGAGTATCTGCTCGCTCGAACCGCGTCAGGACGAGATAGCCATCGTGCTGAACAACGGCGAGGAGAAAGGCATCGTGCTCTCGCCGGTGCAGGTAAGCATCTTCGAGTACCAGAACAACGACCCGCAGGAGACGGACACGTATTCGACAACCCGCACCTCCAACCCCGACGACTTCATCCAAGCCCTCAACGCACTGCTGTAACCCCACCTCGCCCCTGCGTATGCAATGTCTAACAAATAAACTATACCGATTATGAAAAAGTATTTCTTAAGTCTATTACTGCTATGCTTCGGCATAGGCATGCAGGCGGCGAGCGTTACGCTCAATGTGCATGATTATAGTGAGTCTTGGGGGACGGATGACCCCAAGAGTCAGACGCTTACGGCGGATGATGGTTCCTCTGTGCAGTTTACCTTCAGCCAAGCGGGAGGCACCTCTGTGCCTGCGTATTATTCGGACGGTCTGCGCGTGTACAAAAACAACACCATCCGTATTGAGTCGCTCGGTGAGCAGGACATCACTACTATCGCCTTCACCTACACGGTGAAGAACGATGGTACATTGCAAGTGGTGAGCAGCGGTGTGTACGATGATGCCACCCACACGTGGACGGGCAGCAGTTCGGATGTGTTGCTGCAAGAGGTGAGCAGCACGGGCACCAGCGGACCGCAGGTGCGTATCACTCAAATCGTGGTAACCTTGAGCGATGCCGGTGGCGAAGGCGACGATGAAGGAGGGGAGCAGACCACCGATGCGGTCTGCCTGACGACTGCCGATGAGCGTTGCGTCTTCTTGGAGACACCCCAAGGATGGGGCAGCAGTGCAAATGTGTATATATGGAACGACTCTTCTACCATCTCGCTGGTAGGCGAGTGGCCCGGGTCGCCCGCCACGCCGATTTACGGGGGATTGTTCTATAAGTTTGCTATCCCTGACAACGCAACCGGCGATGATAGCCAATGGAAGATTATCTGGAACGATGGCAGCGTACAGACCGCCGACCTGCCTTTCTCCATGCGCGGTCTCTATACCGGCACGCGCTATTCCGATATAGCCTGCACCTCCACCGTTACCACCCTCTGTTCGGATGCACCCGAGGGCATTCCCGATGTGTATTTCCTTGTGGATGTGCCCCGTACGGTGCTGCTGGATACCCTGTTGGCAAGCGCGGTAATCGCGGTGAACGACAGTGTGAGCCGCGGCGCGACAAGCCATTTCACGCTGGAGTATCACAGGCGTCCCAATACCAGCATTGCTGCCCGTATCAACCCTATACGAATGTATCATAATGATACCCTCCTGCTGAGTATGAAGGGAAACGAAATCATTGATTCCGTGATGGTTCGTAAGGCGAGTTATGGCTCTATCACCCCTGTGCCCGCCCCGAGGGGTGAGTGGTACAATGATACCCGCAGTACTCGCTGGTACGGGTATCGCATCTATGATTATGCGACCGGTCCGCAGGCTATCCGCTGGGTGAACGACAGCATAACGCCCGAAGGCGCGAACGGACCCAATGAAAGCGTGGGCGATGTGGTGGTGGCATACCATTATCCCCGTCCGGCGCAGGTGGAGCAGAGCACCGCGCAATTTGCGTTCTCTGAGCTCAATGTCTTTACCGCGGGCGTGCAGGAGGAGCAGACGGTGTATCTATACAACTATACCGATGCACCCGTTACCATCACCTCGATAGACGGGTTGGCAGCCCCCTTCTCGCTGAAGGCGCTGCCCGTACTGCCTATGACCCTGCCTGCACAGAAAGGAATCCACTTGACAGTGGTGTTTGCACCTACTCAAGTGGACACTTATGCGGATACCCTTACGATAACGACTGACCAAGGTAACTATACCGTAACGATGAGCGGCGAAGCGGTGTATTATGGTAAAGAAGTCTTCCCGTGGCCCGCTACGCGCAACAACGGCATAGTCTCCGGCGCTACGGCACATGGCTTTACCTATCAACAGATACAGAACACCAGCGAATATGAGCCGTATAATACCGATGAGTTGAGAGTACGCGGCGGACAACGGGTTATTTTCCGTGCGCCGAGCGAATACGTTATCACGGGTATCCGACTCGAACCCGACTATCAGACCAGTGCCGGACCGACTGTGGTCAGCACAAAGCCCGCAGCCATCCGTGCAGAGTATGTGGGTGAGATTGAGGAGGAGAAGGACGGAATACTGATTATAACGATACTTAATAGTTGGATATACACTTTTGAGGGATGCAACGAAATCGTGTTTGAAGCCTTGGAGGGAAGTGATTTGCGTTGGCGAGAGATAGAGGTGCAATACGAGTATGCACAGGAGTTGGTGCAGATCGCAACGAGCCTTGCTTTTCCCAATGTGATGGTGAACAGCAGTTCGCGGCAGTCTGTTAAACTGACGAACTACACCAAGGGGGCGGTCAGTATCAGCAGTTTGAGCGGTTTGGCAGCACCCTTCTCTGTGTTGGACGCTCCCGCGTTGCCCGTTACCTTGCAGCCCAACCAGTCGCTGACCTTGAAAGTGCAGTATGCGCCTGTCGCCGTAGGCTCGCATGCCGGTACGCTACTGTTGGCTACCTCCGAAGGCGAGATGTCGGTGGCGTTGAGCGGCAACGCCGTCTCGCAGACCACCTATCCGATGATTCTGGCACCTGCGCATCTCTTCTACGACTTCGATGGCATGGGGCAGAAAGGCTTTGTGGACGAAATGCCAACGAATAAGAGTTGCTTTATCCATACGGACATAAGTACGAACTTCGCTGCCACGGCACAGTCGTTCACTACCTACTCTGACGATGGCGTCGTACGCTATATTGAGGATGTCAATCGCGATAGCGTGCCGGACTTCGGCGTGGAAACTATGACACGTTATTGGGGTGGTCCGTGGGAGAGCACCGGCTTTGATGCCAGCCTCAGTATGGAAGCCGGCAGGTGGGAACGGCAGCCTTACCTCTTCTTTATCACCAATTTCGACCTCAATAGCGATGGGCGTTTCGATTATCTCCACTACATCAACGGTGCATGGAAGATAGGCACACAACAGACCGATGGAACGTTTGTCGAGACCGGCATGAACGTGATGTACCAAGACCAGTATGAGACCACGTTTGATGCCGCCGACTGGGCATACCGCTATCCCGACCATACGCCGCCGGCTACCATGCCCAACTTCAGCGGTGCTTGTCTGGCAAAGAAACCCGGCAGGCTCAACAAATCCGCTGCGGAGTCGATAGGCAGCAAGGTGGGAGCACCTACCCGCATGATTGACCTCAACATGGACGGCTATACAGACCTTGTGGACGAGAAGAACGGTATCATCTACTACAACATGTTTGACGGCAAATGGGTGAAGAACGAGATGGGCGGTGCTGTACAGACGGTGTATCTGAACGATGACGATATACCCGATTTCATCGTGTATGGCGGTGGCAAAATCAATACCGTTATCTACCGCGGCAACGGGCAGTTTGACAACACAGAGGTGTGGAACGGCTTTGCCTGCGACGACCGTATCTTCTGCTACGACTTCGACAAAGACGGACAAGTGGAGATACTGACCACCTTCAGCACCTTGGGCAATCAGACCGGCGCTGCCTACACCATGTTCTTCGACAACGACGGGCAAGGCAACTTCACCATGCAGCCCGAGCAGACATGGACCGACTCGCTCTATTTCACCTGCTGCCAAGACATTGACGGCGATGGCTATATGGACCTGCTCGGCATCAGAGGGTGTATCTCGTTGGGTTATGATGAGAGTTTCTCATCCGACTACAGCCACGGGACAGAGGTGGAGGTGGTATGGCTGAAGGGACAACCGAACCTTCGTTTCTCTGCGCCGATGCCGCTCCTGACATATCCTAAGGGGATTTCGGCTCGTTCGGCAGTGGTGAATGCCGAAGATTTGGACAACGACGGCATTATGGAGATATGGGTGAGCGGACTGAGCAACAGCAATAATGCTACAGATGTCTTCAAGCCTTACGATGCAACGCCCAACACGGCACCTACGGCTCCGGCAGCCCCCACCTTGGTGTATAACCCGCAGACCGCTCAACTGTCGGTCAACTGGGGCAACGGCGCAGACAACGAGACCGCCACTTGCGACCTCACCTACGCCCTGCGTATCGGCACTACGGCGGGCGGCAGCGACATCCTGCGTGCACACGCCAACAGCGATGGTACGCGACGCAACTTCCTCGATGGCAACATGGGGCGTGCGCATAGTTACACCATCGACCTCTCTTCGTATGCCCCCGCCACCATCTATGTAGCCGTGCAAGCCATTGACGCACAGCACAAAGGCTCGGCATGGAGCGAAGAGGCACAGGTGGAGCACACCTACCTCAATGCCGCATTCTCTCTCTCGGCGAACCCCTGCCGCTACCTTGATACCCTGCGGGCATACTACACCCCCTTCCACGAGGGCTACACGCTGAGTTGGGAGCACGAGGGTGCCACCTTGGCATACGACCGCAACGGTCAACGCGCCTTGACCTTCACCACTACCGGCGAGCAGACCATCAGCCTGACGGTAACCGCTCCCGATGGCACCGCCACGCGCACCACACAGCGTGTGCAGGTGATGCCCAATGCGTTCGACACCACTCGCCATGCTTCCAATGCAGGAGACTGTCTGACGGATACTTATGCCCAATACATAGCCGACTACAATGCCGACGGGCACTACGATTGGGCGATGAGCGACAAGGTTTATATCGGCGACGGCACCTACGGCGGTACCACCGCCACGGGTATGTGGGCAGCCAACCTCGACTTAGCCACCCGCGCATGGTACGACTACGACCACGATGGCTGGCTCGATATCCTCTACAAGAAGAGCACCGGCGAGTACGGCTACATCCGCAGCAACGGTGCCGGCAGTTTCAATGCCGCGGCGGTAACGGATGCGAATGTGTCGAACCTGCTGACTGGCTATCAGAATGCCGCAGGGATAGAGACAAACATTCCCATCGCAAACGAGTGGGTGGATATCAACCACGACGGCTATCCCGATGGTATGGATTATGAAAGTAGTAATTCCACGGGCTATTCCCTTTACTATCTAAATATTCAGCCCGATGGAAGCGGCGCAAAGAAGACTGTTACGATAGCCAATGGTGACGCGAACTCAGGCCATACACATGACTATGTATATGGTGGTCGCTATTACGACTTTAACCACGATGGTTGGATGGATAAGTATAGTTTTGCTACATATAGTGATGGCAGCACCAATTGGCGGAGCGCTTATACGGGCATGTATATGCTTATCAACAAGGGGAACTTCCAATTTGAAGAAACATTCTTTCCTTTTGCCCAATCCTTCGTTCCTTATTCAAGTGAGTATGTATATGTAGTGGATATGAATAGCGACGGGTATGCGGATATATTGGCTTTCCGCGACAACGACTATGCTCCCTTCATCCTTTGGAACGACCACAACCAATCGTTCTCTGCACCCGAAGTGCTTGCACCCGCAGGTGATTTGCAGAATTATAGTGAATTTAATGGATATGGGATCCACGTATGGATTTATGATTTCGACAACAACGGCTACCTCGACCTCATGACTGTGCAGTACAATACCGCTTTGTTGCGCAAAGAGTATTATGTTCACTATTTTGATGCCGATGGCGTGATGGCGCAAGGCTTTATCAGCGAGATGGCAGATATGTATTATGGGCTTCAATACCTGCAAGACCTCAATCATGACGGACTGCCGGATGTATGGTACGATAAAGACAACTCCATTTTGACGGGTCTGTTGGGTGCCGGCGTAACCAACGAGCAACCGCAAGCCCCCACGGGCGTAACGGCAGTGCAGACCGCCGACGGACTGCTTATCCAATGGAACGATGCGGCTGACGACCATACGCCGGCTGCCATGATGCGCTACAACCTCTCCGTGAAGAAGAAAGGTGCTACCGGCAAGGGGGCGTACATCATCTCGCCCATGAACGGCGGCAACGCTCAAGCGGCACCCATGCTTACGGGTAACCGATGGATAAACAAAGCAGACGACAATCAGTATGCTTATCCGTATATCGAGAGCAACCGGTATATCATCCCGCTGTCGGCGGTGCCGGTCGGCGAGTTGGAGATACAGGTGCAAGCCCTTGATATGTGGGCAGCATGCTCGCCCTTCTCCGAGACGGTGAGTGTGAAGATAGAGACCGCCAACAGCATTGATGCGCCCATCACGGTTTGCGCGGGTAACAGCGCTACCGTTACCTACACCGGTCCGCAGTCCACGGCGACCCCCGTATGGGACTTCGCCGGCGGCACCACCATCAGCGGCACGGGCTTCGGACCTTACGAGGTGCTGTGGCAGACCCCGGGCACCAAGCAGGTGAGCCTCACCATGAATGGCGAGACCTCGTATCGCAATATCGTGGTCAGCGACCCGCTGGATGCTACCTTCGGCTTGCCCGCGTATGTTACGCTGAATGCCCCCATCGAGTTCACCCTGCCGCGCGTGAGCAGCAAGGCGACCTTCGAATGGCAAGTGCAGGTGAACGGCGGCAGTTTCATTGATATCAACGATTGGAACCCGTGGCCGTTCTTAGGCAAGGATTATGTGGACATCAGCGCCACCCCGGGCAACAAGCAGGGTAAGGCGACTTTCCTGCGCGAGGGCATCACGGGCATCCGCCTCATCGTGAACGACAACGGCTGCTCCGCCGAGCATACCGTCTATCCTATCCTGCTGTCGGCAGATGCCGTACCCGTCATCACGTATGTGGCACCCAACGCCAATAACAAGTACGTTATCCATTGGGACGCTGCCTCGCTGGACGCTGCGGCTACGGGCGTGGTCATCTATAAGGAAGGCTCGTACTACGGCGAGTTCTACGAGGTGGGCACCGCCGCCAAGTCGGCAGGGGAGTTCGCCGACCCGAGCAGCAACGCCACCGTCAAAGCCGAACGCTACTGCATCGCGCTCACCTACGGTAGCGCCGAGGGCATGAAGAGCGAGGTGCACCAGCCGCTGCACGTGATGATAAACCGCGGCATGGCGGACGGACAATGGAACCTGATGTGGAACCCGTATCAAGGCACGCAGGTGGCTACCTACCGCATCCTACGCGGCACATCGGCAGACAACATGCAGGTGATTGCCAATGTCTCGGCAAGCAACAACTCCTATACCGACCTCGTGGGCAACACCTCCGATGCGTACTATGCCGTGGAATATGACCTCTATTCGGCGACTTATCAGAAGCCTTCCGCAACGGCGCAGTACAAGTCGGCTGCCACGAGCACGTACACGGGACGAAGCAATGTGGTGAGCGCTACCAACGCCAGCCAAGCCGTGTTGGCAACACGAATGAACATCTATTCGGTCAATAAGTCCACCTCGCTCAGCAGCAGCGTGCGCAACCTGATGCTCTATGCCGAGATCTTCCCGGGCAACGCCACCTACCAGCAAGTGCAATGGGCTATCACGCAGGGCAACACCCTCGCTACGATAGACCAAAACGGCTTGGTGACCGCCCTCGAGGGACACAACGGCGGCACTGTGGTGGTTACCGCTACGACCAAAGACGGTAGTAACCTCAGCGCAACGCTCTCGCTCTTTGTATCGGCGATACAGGGCGAGACTCCCGACCCCGACCCTGTTACGCTGACGGGCGTGAGCATCAGTCAGACCTCTCTCACCCTCATCGAGGGCACCACGGCAACGCTGCGGGCTACCGTTACGCCCGCCGAACTGGCATCGCAGACCACGCTCACGTGGGTCAGCAGTGCACCGGCGGTGGCAAGCGTCAGCGCGCAGGGCGTGGTGAGCGCACTCACCGCAGGCAAGACGACCATCACCGTTACCGCCACCTGCAACGGCGTAACCAAGACCGCTGCCTGCCAAGTGACCATCAAGGCAAAGGACGACCCGAATCCTGGCCCCGATCCTGAGACGGCTATCACCGTGCGCCTGCAAGCCGCCAGCGTTAGCCAATGGGTAAACCACTACCTCTATGCTTGGCAGGAAGGTGTACCCGACCTCATCGGCGCATGGCCCGGCATACCTTTGCAGCAGGATGCCGACGGATGGTACAGCCATACCTTCGCTAACGATATTCAGACGGTGAATATCATCTATACGGACGGTGCCGGTTGGCAGACCGTGGATATCACGGACGTAACCGAAAGCACTTGCTACCAACTGGGGCAGCAGACGGGCGCGAAGTTCGAGGTTATCGTAGTGGATTGCAACTTGCAAGAAGGTTTGGAGAACACCGCGGCTACGGCTCCCTCCGTACAGAAAATCGTTCGCAACGGACAAGTGCTCATCATCCGCGGCGGCAAGACCTACGACATGATGGGACAAGAGGTGGAGTGATTAGTGGTCAGTGATTAGTGGTCAGAGATTAGTGGTCAGTGATTAGTGGTCAGTGATTAGTGGTCAGAGACTCTCCTGACTTTCCATAAGAGCATCTCAATCCCGATAAATCGGGGTTTGGGGACTCCGCAAAAGGATACTTAAAGCGAAAGAGGCTGCCGAACAAGTCATGTTAGGCAGTCTCTTTTGTTTGCAATAGGTTGGAGACGATAAAGGCTTATACGTGTTTTGGACAATTGTTATAGAAGAGCTGAGGGCACGTTACAGACACGTTACAGACTCGTTTATGTTACGATAAAACCGGCTACTGATAAAGGAGACTGATCGGGTATGGTTATGCGAAAAAAGGACAATTATCATAGATTGCAGTTGTAT
>JBJECI010000098.1:0-37152 GCA_051870915.1 Paludibacteraceae bacterium | reverse complement strand
GTCAACGATGTCCTGATACAAAAGTGTCAACGATGTCTTGATACATGGCAATTAAGAATTATGAGCGCTCATGCTCTGACCACTAACCACTTATCACTAACCACTTATGAAACGATTGATTTTGTATTTATGTCTTGGTTCCTTGTTCTTGGCTCCTTGTTCCATGGGTCAGGTGTATGTGTTTCCTACGGATTCGCTGGGGCGTGGGTATATAGACCGTCCGTATGAGCGTTATGAGGCAGAGGAGGGTTGGTGCGAGACCGATGGTGTGTTTCTGTCTCGTTCGGATGACCAGCGTGATGTGCAGTCGGAGGCGAGCGGTCAGCAGGCGTTGTTGCTGCGTAGGGCGGGCGAGTATGTGTCGTGGACGGTGGGTCGTTCGGGCGATGGGTTGACCGTGCGTTTCTCGTTGCCGGACAGCGAAGACGGCAGCGGCTGTACGGGCAGCGTGTCGGTATATGCGGGTGAGGAAGAGGTAGGGCAGTTGGCGTTGAGCAGTTATTGGGCATGGCAGTACTGCACGGCGACCTATCCGTGCAACACTCCTCGCACGGACGGGATTATCCGCATGCGTTTCGACGAAGTGCACGTGCGTCTGCGCCGCCGTGTGGAGTCGGGGGAGACGTTGCGGCTGGTGCGGACGGGAACGGAGGCGTTCGACTATACGATAGACTTTGCGGAGTTGGAGTCGGTGCCCGCTCCGCGCGTGTTGGACGGGTCGGAGGCGGCGGTGTTCGACGGGGAGGGCGACATAGCGGATTTCATTGCAGCGCACCAAGGGGAGACCATCTATATCCCCGAAGGGCGTTGGGAGACGCAGAAGCGTATCTACCTGAACGGTGCCGACGGCACTCGGCTGATAGGTGCCGGCATGTGGTACACAGAGATATACTTCTCTGCCCCGTCGGACAACGCGACAACCTACGCCCATCGTGGGATAGAGGCGAGCAGAAACGACCTGCTGGTGGAGGGTTTGTATCTGAACACGGCGAACAACCGTCGTTACTATCAGGAGGACTCGCGCTACCAAGTGGGGAAGGCGTTCATGGGCAACTGGGGCAAGCATTCGGTGATTCGCGACTGCTGGGCGGAGCATTTCGAGTGCGGTGCATGGATAGCCGACTACAGTGGCAGTGTGAGCGAAGACCTGCTGATAGAGGGTTGTCGTTTTCGCAACCACTACGCTGACGGTGTCAACTGCTCGCAGGCGTCCACGCGACATGTGGTGCGCCATTGCTCGTTTCGCAACAACGGCGATGACGACATGGCGAGTTGGACGACGAGCCGCCGCTGCATAGGGGTGGAGTTCGCCTATTGCACGGCGGAGAACAACTGGCGCGCTTCGTCTTTGGGTTTCTTCGGGGGCACGGGGCATCGTGCGCACCACCTCGCTATCTTCGATGGTTTAGAGTGCGGCGTGCGAGTGAACGCCGACTTCGCGGGGCTGGGGTTCGGCGATAGCGATTCGATATACATACACGACGTGTCGGTGGTGCACTGCGGTTGCCCTTCGGGGACGAAGGGGGTAGCCGGCGATTTCTGGGGAAATAGGCAGGCGGCAGTGAACATAGGCGGGACGGCAAACTACGACGTGAAGCATGTTGTCCTTTCCGAGGTGGATATCACGGACTCGCGTTACGATGCCGTGATGATGACGGCAGGCAGCGGCAGACAGTTGCAAGATATTATCCTGCGCGATGTCCGCATAGACGGCGCGGGCAGATACGGCATCTTCTACAATGGCGCGAGCGGGGATGTGATGTACTGCAACCTGCTTATCTCAAACTGCGAGACGGCGGCGGAGAGCACCTCCTCGCCCCTGCTGCATATAGACGACAGTTGCGGGCTGGAGATGGCGATAGGCACTACCGAGTCGCTGCCCGCAGACGACAGGTGCTACAACCTGCTTGGCATGCAAGTTCCACCCAACACAACGGGTATCCTCATCATACCAAGCGTTGGCGTACGGTTCAATAGTCAATTATGAGTGCCCATGCTCTGAGTGCTCTGAGAACTCTGAATAATCTGCATAACCAACATGACGAACATGAAAACATACTCCTTCCCCGATAGAGCGGGGAGCAAACTTTTGCTTTTCTTGGCGGCGGTGCTGTTGCTCTGCGGCTGCCAATCCTCTACTGAGTCAGTGCTCACCTCGCCCGACGGCAAGGTACAGGTAGCGTTCGCCCTCGGCGCTGAGGGCGAGCCTACCTACTCCGTTAGCCGCAACGGCAAGCCCGTACTGCAGCCTTCCGCTTTAGGTTTGGAGACCACAGCGCAGTCGCTCACCTCCTGCTTCCGCATAGACAGCATCTCGCGCGCCTCCCGCGACACCGTTTGGGAGACCGTATGGGGCGAGGAGCGCCTTATCCGCGACCACCACAACGAGATGACCGTTCACCTAAGCCATCCGTCGGGCACACACATGGATATCGTCTTCCGCGCCTTCGATGACGGGTTTGCGTTTAGATACCAAGGAGGTGCCTCCTTGGGCATTGCTATCCTCTCGGAGCGGACATCGTATGTGTTTGCCCAAACGCCGGAGGCATGGTCTATCCCGTGGCGGACAGAGTACTACGAGGCACTATGGACAAAGGCACCCATCACACGCATGGACACCACCTGCTCGCCCATCACGCTGCAACTGGCAGACGGCACCTACGCCTTCCTCCACGAAGCAGCCCTCACCGACTACCCCGCCGAGAACTTCTACTATCGCGGCGACACCATCCGCACATTCCTCACACCATTACGACCCTCCCCTTCCCTCCCTACGAGGGAGGGGGAAGAAGCCCCTACCCTTCCCTCGGGGTCTTGTGGTCTTCTTTCTCCTTGGCGGTTTATGGTGCTTGCCGACGACCTGCAAGGGCTGGTGGCGTCGCGTATCATGCTCAACCTGAACGAGCCTTGCCGCATAGAGGACACCTCGTGGATTAAACCTATGAAATTCATCGGTATATGGTGGGGCATGCACTTGAAGACCATGACATGGTGGAACGGTCCGCAGCACGGCGCCACCACGCAGCGCATGAAGCAATATATCGACTTCGCTGCCGACAACGGCTTCGGCGGCGTGCTGGCGGAAGGCTGGAACGTAGGTTGGGGTTCGTGGGACGGACCGCACCCCGACGAGCAGTTCTCCTTCGTTACGCCCTATCCGGACTACGACATAGAGTGGCTGACGCGCTATGCACACCAACGCGGCGTGCAGATTATCTTCCACCACGAGACGGCGGGCGATGCCGCCAACTACGAGTCGCAACTCGACACTGCCTACCGCTACATCGAGCAGCATGGCATGCACGCCGTGAAGACGGGCTATGTGGCTCCCTACGTGCAGTATGCCGAGGGGAAGCAATACAACCGTTCGCAGGCAGGCGTGCGGCATTACCGCCGCGTGATAGAGAAAGCGGCGGCGCACAAGGTAGCCATCGACAACCACGAGCCCGTCATGCCTACGGGTTTGCAGCGCACCTACCCCAACCTGATGACGCAGGAGGGTGTGCGCGGACAGGAGTGGAACGCATGGGCTACCGATGGAGGCAGCCCTGCCTCACATGTTACCATCCTGCCGTTCACACGTATGCTGGCAGGTCCCGCCGACTACACGCCGGGGGTCTTCAACTTCGAGAACCCCGTCCACCCCGCCACGCGCGTGCATGCCACGCTGGCAAATCAGTTGGGGCTCTTCGTGGTGCTCTACTCGCCCTTGCAGATGGCATGCGACCTGCCGGAGAACTACCTGCGCTATCCCGATGCCTTCGAGTTCATCCGCCGCGTGCCCTGCGACTGGGAGCAGTCGCGCCTGCTCTGCGGCGAGATAGGCGAGTACGTGGTGATGGCGCGACAGGAGCGCGGCAGCGGCAACTGGTATATCGGTGCGGTGAACAACGACACCCCGCGCGAGGTGAGCATCGACCTTTCGTTCTTGCCCGATGGCGACTACACCATGACCCTCTGGCGCGACGGAGAGCAAGCCGATTGGCAGAGCAACCCCTATGCCTACCATATCGACACCCTCCATTGCCGGGCAACCGACCGCCTCACCATCCACATGGCTTCCGGCGGAGGTTTTGCCATTGCCATTATTCCGGATAAAAAATGATTCACTCTGCTTTGCGCCGTGTCGGGCACTGCGTGAAATCTTAACAATAGTACATTTTGAGGGGTCGTGTTGCCTCACTATCGACCCACGAAAGACCCGCGAAAGACCCGCGAGAAACACCCGAAAAAGCGGCGACGAAGGAAATCTTAACAATCGTACTATTAACCATCATTTTTCAATTTACACATTTTCAAATTTTCAAATTGACCGAAACTCTTGCATATCTGAAAAAAAAGCAGTACCTTTGTCGGCGATAATGCGAAAGGGTCGTGAGTAGGCTCAATACAAAAGATATCAACGGCAAAGAGTACGTCTTCTGCGCATGGCGGCGGCGATGGGTGCGGCTGACCCCCGAGGAGTGGGTCAGGCAGCAGTTTCTCCATCGGCTGGTGGACGACTATCACTACCCCGCAGGGCGTATCGGCGTGGAGGTATCCATTGCTGTGGGAGAGGCGAAGAAACGCTGCGATGCCGTGGTGTATGACGAGCAGTTGCAGCCACTGGTGCTCATCGAATGTAAGGCAGAGCATGTCGCCCTCACGCAACGCACCCTCGACCAAGCCATCACCTACAACCGCCAACTCCGAGTCCCCTACCTCTTCCTCCACAACGGACCCGAGACGATAGTGGTGCGGTTGGATGAAGGATCAAGGATTAAGGATGAAAGACTAAATAGTACCGTGGATGAAAGATTAAGAACACAGGATGAAAGACTAAATGAACTCCCCCGCCCCGCTTGCGGGGAGGGGGCAGGGGGCGGGGGCAACTCAGAGACGAATGTAATAAGTCCTTCATCCTGTGTCCTTCATCCTTCATCCAAAGAATTTCTAACCTATATCCCCCAATGGAGTCAGTTATAACCCTCAACGATGCACTCGACACCGCCACGTTCTACGGTGTCAATAATCAGAATATCCTTTGCCTGAAGAACCAACACCCCAACGTGCGGGTGGTGGCGCGCGGCTACCAAGTGAAGGTAACCGGCGCGGAGGATGCCATCGCACAGTTCGAGCGCAGCCTGCGCCGCTGCGAGCAGTTCTGCATCAAGAACAACACCCTCTCCGAAGAAATCATCCTGCAACTCCTCCACGGCGAGCAGCCACAGGAGTCGCTTCACGACCATCTCATCCTGCATGGCGTGAACGGCAAGTCCATCGTTGCCCGTAGCGTCAACCAGCAGCGATTGGTGGAGGCATACGACGACAACGACCTGCTCTTCGCTATCGGACCTGCCGGCAGCGGGAAGACCTACACCGCCATCGCGCTCGCCGTCCGCGCACTGAAAAACCGCGAGATAAAGAAAATCATCCTCTCGCGCCCCGCCGTGGAGGCAGGTGAGAAACTCGGCTTCCTGCCGGGCGACATGAAGGAGAAGATAGACCCCTATCTGCAGCCGCTCTACGACGCGCTGCAAGACATGCTCCCGCCCGCCAAACTCAACGAGTATCTCGACCGCGGCACCATACAGATTGCGCCGCTCGCGTTCATGCGCGGACGCACCCTCGCAGACGCCATCGTCATCCTTGACGAAGCGCAGAACACCACCACGGCGCAACTCAAGATGTTCCTCACGCGGCTCGGTATCAATGGCAAGATGATTATCACGGGCGACCTCACGCAGATAGACCTGCCCGCCACGCAGAAGTCAGGACTGCGCGACGCCATCGAACGGCTGCAAGACATCCGCGGCATCGCCATCGTGGAGTTTAACCAAAAAGACATCGTCAGACACCCCCTCGTGAAACAAATAGTGGAAGCGTATGGGTAATTAGGAATTAAGAATTAAGAATTATGAGTGCCCATGCTCTGAAACTCAATTCCAATGCCTCTTAATTCTTAATTCATAAATCTTAATTATCAATGCCCTCTTAATTCATAATTCTTAATTCTTAATTACCCCTCCCCCATGTTCATCATCGGTATTGCGGGCGGCACCGGCTCGGGTAAAACAACGGTGGTAAAGAAACTCATTGAACGCCTGCCCAAAGGCGAAGTAGTGGTTATTCCGCAGGACTCTTACTACAAAGACTCCAGCCATGTGCCTGTGGAAGAACGGCAGAACATCAACTTCGACCACCCCGATGCCTTCGACTGGCACCTGCTCGCCAAGCAGATAGCCCAACTCAAAGACGGCGAGGCGATAGAGCAACCTATCTACGACTACCTCACCTGCACCCGCCAGCGAGAGACCATCCATATAGAGCCGCGCGAAATCATCGTCATCGAGGGTATCATGGCGCTGAGCGACAAGAAACTGCGCCAGCAGATGGACCTGAAAATCTTTGTGGACGCCGATGCTGACGACCGTCTTATCCGCGTCATACAGCGCGACATCGTGGAGCGCGGACGCACCGTAGCCGCCGTCATGGAGCGCTACGAGCGCGTACTCAAACCCATGCACGAGCAGTTCATCGAGCCCTGCAAACGCTACGCCGATGTCATCATCCCCCAAGGCGGACACAACAACGCCGCCATCAACATGCTCGTCAAGTTTATCAAACAGCAACTCGCAGACAAGTAAATAGACAATTTGAAAATTTGAAAATGTGTAAATTTGAAAATTATTAGACCCGCATGGTCATTTTCAAATTTTCAAATTTTCAAATTTAAAAATTGGTTCCCTATGTTCCTTCAACTCTTTTGGGTCTTTCTCAAGATTGGCACTTTCACCCTCGGCGGAGGGTATGCCATGATACCACTTATCCAACGGGAGATAGTGGAGCGCAAGCATTGGATAGACGAGGAGGAGTTCCTCAACATGATTGCCCTAGCCCAAGCTGCGCCCGGGATTATCGCCGTCAACTCCGCCATCTTCATCGGATGGCGGTGCGGCGGATGGAGAGGCGTATTGGGGGCAGTATTGGGAGCCGTCTTGCCCTCGTTCCTGATTATCTTGGCAATTGCCATGCTCTTTCAAGATTATAAAGACTACCCCGCCGTGGAAGCGGTGTTCAAAGGCATCCGCCCTGCCGTGGTGGCACTCATCGCCGCGCCGCTGCTGAAGATGGCACGCACGGCGAAGATAACATGGCTCACTGCCCTCATCCCTATCGCCGCCGCGCTGCTTATCTGGCTCGCCGGCCTCAGCCCCGTATGGGTCATCTTCATCACCATCGTGGCTACGATAGGATATACGTATCTGAAAGAGAAAAAAGACCGCTACGCTAAAAGATAAAGGATAAAGGACTAAATAGTAATGACTCTGAAAACTTAATAGACAAAAGTAATATATCTTTCATCCTTCATCCTTTATCCTTCATCAAAGAGTAATAAGTCTTTAATCTTTCATCCTTTATCCTTCATCCAATAAGAATATGCTCTACCTTCAACTCTTTCTCAGTTTTTTCAAAATCGGTCTCTTCGGCTTCGGCGGAGGATTGGCTATCTTGTCGCTTATCCAGCATGAGGTGGAGACCAATGCATGGATGTCGCAGTCGGAGTTCGTGGACATAGTGGCTATCAGTCAGGTAACGCCCGGACCTATCGGTATCAACTGCGCCACCTACGTGGGCTATACCGCTACGGGCAGCGTCTGGGGCAGTCTGCTCGCTACCTTTGCCATCATCCTCCCGAGCCTTATCATCATGCTCTCCATCTGCCGACTGTATTTCTTCCTCAGCACGCGCTTCCGCACCAATCCGTATTTCCAAAACACGCTCCGCATGCTCCGCTTCGCGGTCATCGGACTGATTGCCGCCGCAGCACTGCTCCTCATCACCCCCGACTCCTTCATCGACTGGAAGAGTTGGCTCTTCTTCGCCGTGGTCTTCCTCTTCACCATCCTCCCCGAATTGACCAAAGGGATAAAAAACAAAGGAGTGCAGAAACTGCTCTCCTCGCTCTCCCACCCCATCCTGCTCATCGTCTTAGCAGGCATCGCAGGGTACGTTGTGTATAATTAAGAATTATGAATTAAGAATTAAGAGGGCATCAGGAATTAAGAATTATGAATTATGAATTATGAATTATGAATTATGAATTATGAGCGCATTGTATGCCAACTATTCAGAGTATGCGCACTCATAATTCATAATTCATAATTCATAATTAGTATCAGAACTCTAATGTCATCTGTGCGCCGGCGGGTCGTTTGGTCGATGGAGTTTCATGGAGGTGCGGTCTCTCAGCCGCACCTTTATCTTTTTTTTGCGGTTGCGGTTTCGGGTGGCGCGCTTGTTCTATCATGCGGCGGGTAGGCTCGGCGCAGTTCTTCAGCACCCAGTCGAGGTAGCCGGGCTCCGCCTGCTGCACCTGCTCTATCGTCTTCCCTTTGTATTTGCCCTGCGCGAACACTTTCTTCCCGTCGCGTATCGCAAGGAACCCGTCCACGGAGATGAAGTCGAAGTCCGGACGGTTGAACTCCTGCGGGTCTTCGGAGGTCTCTTGCTGCGCCTTGAAGACGGCTATCGTGGCGCGCACGTCCGCCAGCGAGTTGTGGGCATCGTCAAACTCCTTGCCGTAATAGCGGCGATAGACATCCGTCAGGCGGCGGGAAGTGCGCGCCATCTCTATGAGGTAGGCATCGTAGAAACGGTAGTTGTCGTAGTCTATCGCCAGCCCCTCGCGCTGCAGGTTGTAGTAGAGAATACGCGCATCGAAGCCGTTGCCGTTGTAGGAGAGGATGTCGCAGTCTTGCAGGAACGCCATCATCTGCGGATAGATGTCCTTGAGTGCCACGCCCTCGCGCTCCAACACCTCGCGCGTGATATGGTGCACCGCCTGCGCCTCGGGAGCAATCGTGTAAGCCCCCGAAGGTTTGATATACCAATCGCACGCGCCCACCTCCTCGAAGGTGCGGGCATCCACTTTCACCAGCGACAACTGGATAATCCAGTCGCGCTGCACATCGAGACCCGTCGTCTCGGTATCAAAACATACAAGATAAGGCTTCACGATATTCTTGAATTATGAATTTTGAATTATGAATTATGAGGGCATTGATAATTATGAATTTTGAATTATGAATTATGAGGACATTGTATGCCACTTTTCAGAGCATGAGCACTCATAATTCATAATTCAAAATTCATAATTACCCCTTACTCCACATACAGCACCAGGCCTTTCAGGTACTCGCCTTCGGGGTGGTAGATGTTGATGGGATGGTCTTGGGGTTGGTGGAGTTGGTGGAGGATACGCACTCGCCGCCCTACCTGTGCCGCCGCGGAGAAGACTGCCAAGCGGAACATCTCTTTGTCTATCGCCTGCGAGCAGGAGAAGGTGAAGAGGATACCGCCGTGGCGTATCTGCTCTATCGCCTTCGCGTTGATACGCTGGTAGCCGCGCAGAGCGTTTTTGATGGCATCGCGGTGCTTGGCAAAGGCAGGCGGGTCGAGGATGATGAGGTCGTAGGGGCGTTCACCTTGCGCCGACTTCGCCGCCTTGCATTTCTCATCGAGGAAAGCAAACGCCTCCTCGGCGTAGGCATGGTGGTTGGTGCAATGGGGGAAGTTGCGCGCCACGTTGGCATTCACCAGCGCGATGGCTTTCTCCGACACATCCACCGAGTCCACCGTCCGCGCCCCGCCGCGCAGGGCGTAGAGCGAGAAACCGCCCGTGTAGCAGAACATGTTCAGCACGTCCTTGCCGCGGGCATAGCGCTCCACGATGGCACGGTTCTCGCGCTGGTCGATGAAGAAACCCGTCTTCTGCCCGCGCAGCCAGTCGATGCGAAAGTCCAGTCCGTTCTCCTGCGACCAGAACTCATCTGCCGCGCCTTCGCCCACGAGGTAGCCGGTCTTCTCCCCCTCAATGGGGGCTTTGAACGGCAGGGTGTCGTCGGACTTGTAATAGACTTTCTTCACCTGCGGCACCTCAGCGACTATCGCCTCGGCTATCTCCTGCCGCACGAGGTGCATGCCTACCGAGTGCGCCTGCACCACCGCCGTGTCGGCGTACACATCCACTATCAGCCCGGGCAGGAAATCGCCCTCGCCGTGAACGAGGCGGAAGGTGTTGTTCGCAGGCAGGTTGCCGACCGCCGCATGGCGCACCAGCCCTATTGCCTCGCGCAGACGGTAGGCGGCAGCGATACGCGACTGCCAGAAGTCAGCAGGTAGGCTCTCCGCGCCAAACAGCAGTATGCGCACGGCGATACTACCCACTTGGTAATGCCCCACACCCAGCACTTCGCCCTGCGCACTCTGCACACGCACCAACTCACCCTCGCAGGGCGTGTCGAAGGGGTAAGTCTTGTCCAGTACTATCTTGGCTATCGCGCCCGAGAACACCCAAGGGTGAAAACGACGGAGCGACTCTTCTTTCTTCGGTTTAAGTATAATCGTATTCACGATGGTAATTATGAATTATGAATTAAGAATTATGAGGGCATTGTTACTCCACTCCGTTGGTTATCTCGTGGTAGGCGTGGAGGGAGAGGTTGTCGCTGACGTGCTTGATGGCGCGGAGGCGGGTGAAGCCCATGCCGGCGATGAACGCCAACTCCATGTCGAAGACACAATCATGGTAGTCGGATTGGAGCACGAAGTCGGTGTTGGTGTAGCAGCGGGCTTGCAGCAAGCGCGCCGGCTCTTGACCATCTTCCGACCGATAAGACGCCGCGGGGATAAGTTCGCCGCCTGTCAGCAAGCGCAACTCCGGCTCGGGGTAGGTTACATTGGGGTGGTTGAGGCAGACATCGGTAACCTCCACCAGCGAGCCGACCTCGAAATTCGCGCTGCCGGCGTAGCCGATATTCAGCACCTCGGTGTCGCGCGGCACATCGCGCAGAGCCCGCAGCACATTCAGCGCCCCCACGCCCGTTATCCGCACCTCATACTCTGCCAGCAGGTGCTCTATGCCCAATCGCTCGCCCACTTCTTGGATTAACTTTCGCTCGCCTTCTTCGGCTAATAACAGTAGTTTTTGCATATTCGTTCGTTTTGTTTGCTTTATGGGTGCGGCTCCCGATAAACTCGGGATAACACTTTTGACCGCATCTCCTTTATCTTTGGGTGCGGCCTGGAGACCGCACCTCCTTTATCTCTCCTTAATCTTGGGTGCGGCCTGGAGACCGCACCTCCGTGAAGGAAAGGTGTGCAAAGGTAGTACTTTTTTGGGAGAAAAGCAAGTTTTTTGCCCGCAAATGCACTTTTTTCCGCAAAAAATTTGCGTATATCAAAAAAAAGCCGTACCTTTGCACCCGCTTTACGATAATGGTCGGTTGCCCGAGTGGTTAGGGACCGGTCTGCAAAACCGGGGACAGCGGTTCGAATCTGCTACCGACCTCCCAAGAACTCCGACAGAAAGTCGGAGTTTTGTTTTTTAGAACTAGAAATTCTAGTTTTTCTAGAAATTCTAGGAGAAACAGATAAAACTCACCTCTCCTATGCCCAACGAAATTTTAGACGATATCACCCAACAGGACTACAAGTACGGCTTCACCACCGACGTGGAAACCGACATCCTTGCCCACGGCTTGAGCGAGGAGGTCATCCGCACCATCTCCGCCAAGAAGCAGGAGCCGGAGTGGTTGCTGGAGTTCCGCTTGAAAGCCTACCGCAAGTGGTGCACGATGAAAGTACCCACGTGGGCGCACCTCACCATCCCCGAGATTGATTTTCAGGCTATCTCCTACTACGCCGCGCCCAAGACGCACAGCAACGAGGAGAAGAAAGAGATAGACCCCGAAATCATGAAGACCTTCGACAAGTTGGGCATCCCCTTGGAGGAGCGCGCCGCGCTGGCGGGCAACATGGCGATAGATGCCGTGATGGACTCTGTGTCGGTGAAGACCACCTTCCGCGAGACGCTGGCAGAGAAAGGGATTATCTTCTGCTCCATCTCCGAGGCGGTACGCGAGTACCCCGAACTGGTGCGCGAATACTTGGGCTCCGTGGTGCCCTACACAGACAATTTCTACGCCGCGCTGAACTCCGCGGTGTTCTCCGACGGCTCGTTTGTGTATGTGCCGAAGGGCGTGCGTTGCCCGATGGAGTTGAGCACCTATTTCCGTATCAACGCGGGCAACACGGGGCAGTTTGAGCGCACACTGCTCATCGCCGACGAGGGTGCCTACCTCAGTTACTTAGAGGGTTGCACCGCGCCCATGCGCGATGAGAACCAACTGCATGCCGCCATCGTGGAGATAGTGGTGCGCAAGGACGCCGAGGTGAAGTACTCCACCGTGCAGAACTGGTACCCGGGCGACAAAGAGGGCAAGGGCGGTATCTACAACTTCGTTACGAAGCGCGGTATCACCTACGAGAATGCTCGCCTTAGTTGGACGCAGGTGGAGACGGGCAGCGCCATCACGTGGAAGTACCCGAGTTGTATCTTGCGCGGCGACAACTCATCGGCGGAGTTCTACTCCGTGGCGGTAACCAACAACTACCAGCAGGCGGACACGGGTACGAAGATGATTCACCTCGGCAAGAACACCCGTTCGCGTATCGTGAGCAAGGGTATCAGCGCGGGGCACAGCCAGAACGCCTACCGCGGGCTCGTCAAGGTGGCAGCCAACGCGACCAACGCCCGCAACTACAGCCAGTGCGACTCACTGCTCTTGGGCGACCAATGCGGCGCACACACCTTCCCCGACATGCAGATAGCCAACCCCACCGCCACCATCGAGCACGAGGCGACGACCAGCAAGATTAACGAAGACCAACTCTTCTACTGCCAGCAGCGCGGTATCGGCATGGAGGATGCCGTGGGGCTCATCGTGAACGGCTACGCCAAAGAGGTGATGGACAAACTGCCGATGGAGTTTGCCGTGGAGGCGCAAAAACTGCTGCAAGTATCGCTGGAAGGCAGCGTGGGATAAATCTTCTTTCCTTAATATAATGCATTTTTTACACAAAACATGTAGATTTTTATCCTAAAATTTGCATAATTCAGCAAAAAAGTGTACCTTTGCGCCGTTTTTGTTACGTTTTCCGCCGAATTGAGGAGCGGCAATGGATAGCACCGTTACTCTTTCGTATCTAACTAATTCTAATTATACCATGAAAAAAGTTTCCCTATTTTTTGTGTGGATGCTTTGCGCGTGCATGGGAGTGCATGCGGCTTCTTATGGCATCCTAATCAATGGCAGTACCTACTATGAGGGCACATTGAACAGCGGCGCATTAGACCCGAGTTTCACGGAGTATATGGCGCTGGGTGTGCCTGTGAGTGAGGGCGATCGGTTGCAGTTGTATGACAAAGAAGAAGCAGCCGGCTGGGTAGTTACGTTGGATAATGCCAGCACGACTGCCATCACGCTGAGCGGTGAGAATTATGTTTGCTCCGCGACCGGCTGTTACAATTTCTATATCAAATTGAAATACCAAGCCGACCAGTTGTATATCGGTGAGGCTACGGGCGACTGCTCGGGCAACAAGGGTGAGCAGATTGGTGGCGGCGGTAGCGACCCCGATAACCCTGATAATCCCGATAACCCGAATCCTGATGATCCTGACCCCGATCAGCCTTTCGATCCTTCCAATCCCGATTTGCCTCAGGACTGTGCATCGGCGGTGCCGAGCCAGTGCACGGACGTGATGTTGCAGGCGTTCTATTGGGACTCGAATAGCAGCGGCACCTACGGGGACACCAAATGGAGCACGCTGCAAGCACAGACCTCGGAGATAAACGCGTATTTCGACTTGGTATGGCTTCCGCCTTCGGCAAAGTCGTCGGGCGGCGTTGGCTATTTGCCTTCGCAATACTGCAATCAGACTTCTGCATGGGGCAGCCGTGCGGAGTTGGAGAAACTGATTGCCTCTTTCCACGCAGCAGGCACGAAAGTGGTGGCAGATATGGTGGTGAATCACGGAAACAACAAGTCCACATGGTGCGATTTCTATGAGGAGGACTTCGGCTCGTATGGCAAGTTCAGCCCCGATGCTTCTTGGATATGCAGCACGGACGAGATGAACAGCGACTCGAAAGCCGGCAGTTGCAAGGGGAAAGCCACGGGTGCTCGTGATGACGGCTACGGGGACGAGGCAAACTATGCAGCCGCCCGCGACTGGGACCACCAGAGCGAGAAAGTGCGCAATATGTTCCGTGCGTATGCCAAATGGATGAAGTACGAGATGAAATACGACGGTTTCCGCTACGACTATTGCAAGGGATTCCACACCTCACACGTGAGCGACTACAACAGCGCAGCAAAGACGTATTTCTCGGTGATGGAGTACTGGGACGGCAATCCCGATGTGCTGATTAGCCGCTTGAACGACGCGGGCTACAACACGCTGACCTTCGACTTCGCCACCAAATACACGGCGTTCAACCAGAACCTTGCGAGCGGCTCGTTTGCCGGTTTCAAGGGTTGCGGACTGCTCGGTAGGGGCAAAGGTAAGTATGCCGTAACCTTTGTGGACAATCACGATACGCACAACCGTGACGGCAACGAGTTCTGCGGCAAAGGCAATTCGATGACTGCTGCCAACAAGGCGAAGACGCTGCAAGCCAATGCATTCATTCTCTCTATGCCAGGTGTGCCCTGCGTGTTCTACCCGCATTGGAAAGCATGGAAGAGCGAGATAGGTCCGATGATATTGGCGCGCAAGGCAGTGGGTGTACACTCGGAGAGCCCCGTCAGCGATGAGGGCGATGCCTCGGGCTATCGTGCCACAGTAACGGGCAAGAACGGCACGCTGATAGCCGAGTTCGGCAACCGCGTGTCTGCTTCACAACCGGGCTATATAAAAGCGGCTTCGGGCACGGGCTACGTAATATGGACGAAGGTAACCAAAGCAGTGGCACCACAGTTGGTAATCACCCCGGGTAGTTGCACCTACAAGACCGAGAGCATGACGGTAACCATGGAGACTATCGGCGGCACGGAGACGGCTACGATATACTACACACTGGACGGTACCGACCCGCGCACTTCGACCACGCGCCAGACCTACACGGCTCCGCTGACTATCACGGGCACCGTGACGCTGAATGCGTATGCGGCTTCTGCCAACGCACAGACGGAAGTGCAACAATGCGTCTATACCTACAAGGCTCCGCAGACAACACCTATTACGGTAGCATTCTACAAGCCGGCTTCGTGGAGCAAGGTAAACCTATACGCATGGGTAGTGGACGGAAAGGAGACCACTGAACTAACCGGTAAATGGCCGGGCACGGCAATGACTGTGCAGAACAGCGAGGGTTTCTACTACCATCAGTTTGATGAGGGCATTAAGGTAGTGAATTTCATCTTTAACAATGGTACCGACCAAACAGCCGACTTGCAGACGGACGAGGATGTTTGCTACACATGGGCAAACGGAGCAGAGAAGCAATTAGAGGACTGCGAGGTGCCCGAAAGCATTGCTACCATTGGAGAAGACGAGATCCCCGCGCTTGACCTCTCGCAGCCGATGTACAATGTACTTGGGCAACCCGTAGGGGCTGACTATCAGGGTGTTGTGATTCAAAACGCGCACAAGTACCTAAGGTAAGTGGAGGTATTTTATCGTAAGAGGAGGCTGTCTAACCCGCGTGGTTAGGCAGCCTTTTTTGTGTATGGGGAGATATCGGCAAGTATCGGTATGGGTTCGAGATACTCTCGGCAATCACTAACTAATCACTAACTAATCGCTAACTAATCACTAACTAATCACTAACTAATCGCTAACTATAATCCTTATATTGTCTTTGTTGCATTTTTCTCTTCATCAACACTGTTTTTTAGGCAATGATATACATGTTGACCCAGATACTCAAGATTGAGTTATGTCGCCCTTACAGGGCTTGCATGGTGTGTGTCCGCGTTTTCGTAGGGGCGAGCCCCTACGCTGTTTTATGTCGCCCCTTCGGGGCTTGTTGTGGGACAGGCTCAGCGTACCGTGATAACATTTCGGACATGCCATGTCGCCCCTTCGGGGCTTGTTGCGGGACAGGCTCAGCGTACCGTGATAACATTTCGGACATGCCATGTCGCCCCTTCGGGGCTTGTTGCGGGACAGGCTCAGCGTACTGCGATAACATTTCGGACATGCTATGTCGCCCCGTTGGGGGTTGTTGTGGGGGCGAACGGGGATTGGGGGTGTTTTTTTGAAGGAAACCTTTCTTTTTTAACGATATATTTGCATATATCCATTATTTTTTGTACCTTTGCAAGCGGAAATGGTTTGCTATTCATGCGCCTTTATATACACCTTGTATTGCACTTAATATACACCTTAATATATCATGAAAAAAAGCATTTTTCTGACTGTATTTGCAGTAGTGGCATTGTGTGCCTCGGTTTTTGCGCAAGTGAGTACGCAGCCTGCGATTATCCAACAGGGATATGACGGGGAAGTAACCGTTATCTTCAATCCGAACGAAGGTAACAAGGGCATGGTGGGTGCCACGGCATGCTATGCGCACACGGGTATCACCTACAACGGGAAACAATGGCAGCACGCTCCGACCTGGCGCGGAGGCGAAGCCAAATACAAGATGACGAAGAACGCCGCAGGCAACTGGGAGTTGAAGATTACGCCGAGTATTTTCGCCTACTACGGCGTGAGCGACACGACGCAAGTGACCCAACTGTGCTTCGTGTTCAACGACGGTCCTAACGGCAGCAAAGAGGGCAAGACCGCGAGCGGCGGGGATATCTTCGTGGACCTCGTGGAAGCGGGATTCACGGTGGCTTTCACATCGGCTATTCCCGAGATTTCCGAGAAGGGTGCGAAAGTAACGGTGAGCGCGATGGCGACCGAGGCGTGTCGGCTGCGCCTGCTGCTGAACGGGACGGAGGTGAAGAGCGCCAACGGGAAAGAGATTTCCTATACCGCTACGCTGAGCACGGAGGGCGATTATGTGTTCGAGTGCGTCGGCGAGACGGGTACGGAGACGGCGATCGAGACGCTGAGCACATGCGTGCCTGCGGCTCCGCAACGGGCGAACCGCCCCGCGGGTGTGCTGAACGGTATCTACTACGACGCGACGGACGACACGAAGGTTACGCTCTGCACCTACGCGGCGAGCAAGACCGAGGCGGCGAAACACGTGTTTGTGGTGGGCGACTTCAACGACTGGACGATAAGCGACCAATACCAACTGAAACAGGCGAACGATAGCGCATATTTCTGGATTACGCTTGACGGGCTGACGCCGAAAGAGGAGTATGCGTACCAGTATGTGGTGGTGCGCGCTGACGGGGCTGTGAAGCGCATATCGGACTTGTACTCGGAGAAAGTGCTGCACCCCGATGACCAGTATGAGCCGCTGACGGTGGACAGCACGCTGAAAGCCTATCCGAAGCAGGCGGACGGCTACTGCACGGTGATTCAGACCGGACGGGAGCCCTACGCATGGTCAGACGCAACGCTGAACTTCAAGCGTCCGAACAAGAACAACCTGATAATCTATGAGTTGTGGGTGTATGACTACACGCCTTTCCGCTCCATTCCCGCTTTGGCAGAGCGTTTGGACTACCTCGAAACGTTAGGCGTGAACGCCATTGAGTTAATGCCCGTATGCGAGTTCGACGGTAACTACAACTGGGGGTATTCGCCTAACCACTACTTCGCGCTCGATAAGGCTTACGGGTCGCCGGAGATGTTGAAAGCGTTTGTGGACGAATGCCACAAGCGGGGCATGGCGGTGATACTGGATATGGTATTTAACCACGCGACGGGCTTGAACCCGATGAACAAACTGTATCCTTACGGGACGGAGTTGAAGGATAACCCGTGGTTCAACGTTACTCCTCCGCACGGCGACAACGTGTATGAGGACTGGAACCACGACTTCGTGCCTGCGCATACGATGTTCACGCGCGCACTGCAATACTGGTTGCGCGAGTACAAGGTGGACGGGTATCGCATGGACCTGAGCCACGGTCTCTGCGGCACGACGAACAACGCTGTGAGCAACATCATGGACTACTATAAGAACGGCGTGAAAGCCGTGTCCGAGGACGCATACTTCATCCTCGAGCACTGGGGTTCGAACATGGGCAGCGACCGTCCGAAACTGATTGACGCGGGTATGCTCTGCTGGCAGAACACCAACAACGCCTACTGCCAGACGGCAATGGGCTGGCTGAAAGACGGCGACAGTTTTGCCGACGCCAACAAAGACGGCTATGTCAGTTACTGCGAGAGCCACGACGAGGAGCGCATGCAGTACAAGTGCAAGCAATGGGGCAACGGGGCGATTAAGACCGATGAGAGCGTGCGGCTGAGCCGTATCGCAGAGAACGTGGTGTTCAACGTGCTGCTGAACGGTCCGCATATGATTTGGCAGTATGAGGAGATTGGCTTCGACTTCTCCATCAACAGCAGTCTGGACAAGCCCAACGGGACGTCGAACGACGACCGTTGCTCGAAGAAACCCCGCCCCGAGAATCGCGGCTACTTCCAAGACTCGCGCCGCATGGAGCAGTACGCCAAGGTGGCACAAGCATGCCAACTGCGCACGCGCCTGCTGCCGGAGGTGTTTGCGGGCAACCCGACCGCTGTGTCGGTGAGCGGCGGGAAGGCTGTTCGCACGATACAATGGGGCAGTGATGTATTTGTAGTAGCCAATTTCGATGCCTCTTCTGCACAAGAGGCTACGCTGCCTGCGGGGACATGGTACGACTATTATGCGGGCGGCACGAGCGTGGCAGGCGAGACAACGCTGAGCCTGCATGCGGGCGAAGTGCGTATCTTCACCGGCAAGGCACTGACGCTGCCGGAGGTGCCGCAGTCGTTTGATTTTGCCTTGTCTATCGGCAAGACGGAGATGAGTGTTGCGCCGAGTGGTGCAGGGTGCGAGAAGATTCTGCTGAACGGAGAGATTTTGATTCGCCGCGGGGAGCAGTTGTATGATTTGACCGGCAGAAGACGTCGATAATACAAAAGTTATGCCAAGAGTGTCCTACGTAAGAAAAAATGCAAAAAAACAAGAAAAAACTTGCACATATCAAAAGTTTTTACTAATTTTGCGCGATATTTTGGGTAGGAATCCCTAATACAGCAGCAAATTCGTCGTCGTTGCACGATGGGTTTTGCGTTTATAGTTAGTTGATAATTAAGAAAATAGACATTAACTTTAGACTTTTAACTATATGTATTGGACGTTGGAATTGGCTTCTAAATTAGAGGATGCCCCTTGGCCTGCCACCAAGGATGAGTTGTTGGACTATGCGAATCGTGTAGGCGCGCCGGCGGAAGTTATTGAAAATCTTCAGGAGTTGGACGATGATGACGAAGTGATATACGATGGCATCTTGGATTTGTGGCCAGACTATCCGACCAACGATGAAGATTTTTTCTTCAATGAGGATGAGTATTAACTCCGTTTTGCGGATTGTTTAATAGTGGTGTCGTTTTTGTCGGATATCAGACGGTATATCATACTGATTGTGCTTGTTGGGTTTTCGGTTGCTGTACGAGCACAGTTTGATCCCCAGATGGGTCAGTATATGTACATGGCGGCATCTTACAATCCTGCGGCGGCAGGTGAGGGAGACTTAATGAAAGTGTATGGTGCACACCGTATGCAATATGTGGGGATATCGAATGCGCCGATGAGTACGTGGTTCTCGTTCAGTAGTCCGTTTGTGATAGGAAAAACAAGCCATGGTGCGGGGGTGCGCTTTTTGAACGACCGATTTGGATTATTCAGCAATCAAGCCGTATATGCACAGTATGCCTATCGGCAACGATTGGGCAAGGGGTATTTGAGTGTGGGAGTGGATTTAGGTTTTGTGAACGTGGGGTTCAAAGGTGATAGCGTCAATCTGGACCAATTAAGCGATGCGGACTATTTCGACCGTAATGATGAAGCAATACCTAACGGCGACAAATCGGGCATGACTTTTGACATGGGATTAGGTGTATATTACGCCACGGGTACATGGTGGGTAGGCGGTAGTTATAGCCACTTGACACAACCCAAAGTGATATGGGCAGACCAAACAGAAACTGAGTTTCATCTGAGGGGGACGATGTATGTAGCCGGAGGGTACTATTTCCGCTTGAAGAACTATAAAAACTGGCAGTTGCAACCCTCGGCAATGCTGATGACCGATTTTCGGGAATGGGATATAGACCTAACGCTGATGTGTTCGTATTTAGACAAGTATCGATGGGGGTTAGGCTATCGGATAGCCGGTAGCGTGAATATATTGGTGAATATTGATATTGTAGCAGGTTTGCAGTTGGGGTATAGTTGTGAACTCCCAACAAGCAAATTGATGCGCGAGAGTTACGGTTCTCATGAGATATACTTAGCGTATAGTTTTGATATCCTCAAGCCCAAACGCACTAATCGATACAAGAGCGTACGTTATTTGTAACAATATAGATAATATATTATGCATACAGATATGAAAATGAAGACCATGCTATTCTTGGTAGCAATAGCTGCTGTGGTAGCAAGTTGTAGTGCCCCGACCGGCGAGTTGGTAGGTGCAAGTAAAGCAGGTGAGTTTCAAGAGGCGAACCCATACGGAATGGTGTTTATTCGCCGAGGTTCGTTTATGATGGGTGCGAACACACAATCTGCCGTATTCGAGCAGCCAGATAACATCATGATGGCAACCGTAGAAGCCTTTTGGATGGACGAGACTGAAATTACCAACAATGAGTACAAGCAGTTTGTCTATTGGGTGCGCGATAGTATCGCTATGACGCATTTGGTGAATGCCGGTGTTCTTGACTATGCCATCCAACCCAAAGAGGAAGACTTCGATGAAGAGAACTTTACGCTCAATTGGAAGATGCGCAATAAGATACCTTGGGACACCAAAGATGAAGAGTTGGCAGATGCCTTGGCCCCGATGCTATACAGCAACGGAGAGTTGCGTACCAACTATCTGCATTATCGTTATCAATGGTATAACTATGATCAGGCTGTGTTGCAACGCAACAAGTTTGATGTTGCCACCAGCACCTACCCCGATGGGGCGTCCGTGCGTGTGGATACATTTTGGGTAAACGATGAGACCGGGGCTATTCAAGACAGCACTATTGTCCGCCCTTTGCGTGAACCTCAAGACTTGATTACGAAGAAGATTATCAGTGTATATCCTGATACATTAGTGTGGGTTCGCGATTTTCAGTTCTCATTCAATGAGCCCATGCTTCACATGTATTTCTCTCACCCCGGGTATCTGGAGTATCCGGTAGTGGGTGTTACGTGGGAGCAGGCACACGCGTTCTGCAATTGGCGTACCAACTATTTCAACAACGCCTCCAGCATGAAAGCGCAAGCATACCGATTGCCGACAGAAGCCGAGTGGGAGTATGCGGCACGCGGCGGTCGCACGATGGCAATGTATCCTTGGGGCAACAACTATGCCCGCGATGCACAAGGTTGCTTCTTCGCGAACTTCAAGCCCTATCGTGGCGGGTACAACGATGATACAGGAACCACCACAATGAAAGTGGCACAGTTCCGTCCGAATGACTTCGGTTTGTTTGACATGGCAGGCAACGTAGCAGAGTGGACCAACAGCGCATACAATACAGCAGCCAATACCAATGTGCACGATATGAATCCCGATTTCTCCTATATGGCACGCAAAGACGATCCCGATGTGCTGAAGCGCAAAGTAGTAAAGGGCGGAAGTTGGAAAGATATCAGTTATTTTATGCAGTGCGGTGTGCGCACATATGAATATCAATATGAAAGCCGTCCATATATTGGTTTCCGTTGTGTACGGTCATATATCGGAGAATAATAGCAAGAGAAAGATTTCTATAAGGTACAATAAATTTATTAAAAAAAGTTATGGCTAAATCAGAAAAAGTAGCAGAAGGCGCTAAGAAAATGAGTGCTTGGGACAAATTCATGCATTGGTATGAATCCTATCAAGGCAAGCGTATTGTTGGTATCATTTACTCAGTAGGTGCATCTGTAGTGATTGTAGGTGCGTTGTTCAAAATTCTTCACTGGCCTGGAGCAAAAGAAATGCTTATGATTGGTATGTTTACAGAGGCGTTCCTCTTTTTGATTGGCTCATTAGACAAACCGCATCCAGAATTTAACTGGAGTAACGTATTTCCTCAATTGCTAGAGTTTGGTGCAGATCCTGCTATTCTTGAAGAGAAATCAAAGCAGGCGCGCCCGACTTTGTTGGGTGCCGGTGTAGAGGGTGGTGAGATACCCACGATTGTAGGAGGTGCAACAGCAAGTGCCGGCACTACGCAAGTTGCAGCAACGTCCACTGCGAAAGTGCCTTCGTTGAGCGAGAAAGAGTTGGAGTCGTTGCAAAATGGCATTGCTGATTTAGCCAAGACGGCTACGCAACTGAGCGAGTTAGGTAAAGTGGCTACCGCTACGACCCAACTGACCACCAAGATGGAGGCAGCCGGCAACGCAGCCGAGCAATTTGCTGCAAGCCAAAATGGTCTGCTGAATGTTTCGAATCAACTGAGCGAAGCCTATAAAGCAGCCGAGACTCACATGCAGGGCGCAGCAGATACCACCAAAGCATTCGCCGCAAACATGCAGAACGTAGGTTCTCAACTCAATACCCTAAACTCCATCTACGAGCTGCAAATCAATGCGCTGAAAGAGCAGGTGGATATTGCAAAAGCTCAAAATACAACGCTGGGTAAAGTCAGCAGCAATCTGCAAACGATGGAAAGCCACGTGGCAGAGGCACAGAAGAGCCAAGAGGCATACGCAGCCGGCTGCAAGAAATTGGCAGCACAGGTGGCTGACTTGAACGCTATTTATGGTAACATGCTCAACGCATTAGCATAAGGAAAAAGAGTATGGGTGGAGCTAAGAACTGTCCGGAGACTCCGAGACAAAAAATGATTGGTATGATGTATCTGGTGCTGACAGCTATGTTGGCACTGAACGTGAGTGCCGAAATCTTGAACGGCTTTAAGATGGTGGACGATAGTCTGCATGACTCCATAGAGGCCGCCAATACCCGTAATGACAAGATGTATCGTGACTTTGAAGAGGCAACTCGTCAAAATCCCGAGAAGATGCAAGATTGGTACAATAGAGCCAGTGAATTGAGACAGCGTGCTGATAGTTTGTACAACTATATTCAAGATTTTAAGACACAGATTGTTCTTATCGCCGATGGAGATAAAGCTAAGCAAAAAATTGCTGCAAACATTGACCCTACGCGTGAAATAGAAAGTCAAGATAATACTGATGCAGTAGGACAGTATGCACTGAATGAGGGGAATGGTGCTGTCCTTAGAGAGATGATGGCGATGTATCGTGATTATATTGTGGAATTGGCAGCGAAGAAGCCTGAGTTAGCAAGCGAGTTTAACAATATCTTCTCCTGTAATAAAATCTGGAGCAAGAATGAGAAGGATTCGGTTGCGTGGGAAGTTGGTATGTTTGAAGGTATGCCTGTTTGCGCATGTATAACGGTATTAACCAAGATACAGAATGATGTGCGTGCAACAGAGAGTGAATTGGTTCTATATTTGATGGATCAGACTGATGCCGGCGACTTGCGTGTGAATAAGTTGAATGCATACGTGATACCTAAGTCAGACTATGTGATTCAAGGAGCGAAATACACTGCACAGATTATACTCGCAGGTGTTGACTCTACGCGGAGGCCTGAGTATTATATCAACGGGCAACGCATCAACGATCAAGGTATCTACGAAGTAGTAGCCAGCGGATTAGGGCAGAAGTCCTACAGCGGTCAGATTGCATACATGGATCCTGCCACGGGCGAAATGCAGTACCTGCCTTTCCAAAGTGAGTACACGGTGAGCGAGCCGAGTGTAACCATTTCGAATACAGCTTTGGACATTATGTATCGCGGTTACGACAACCCCTTCTCCATCTCCGTTCCCGGTGTGAGCAACAACAGATTAAAGGTAGAAGTCTCCGGCGGTGCTTCGGTAACACAGAAAAATGGTCTTTGGATAATCAATCCAAACGAACAAGCTAAAAATATTACCGTAAAAGTAATGGCAGAGATGGAAGGAACAATGCACAATATGGGAGAACGCACCTATCGTGTGAAAGCTCTTCCAGATCCGGCTGCTTATTTCAAAAGTGGAGAGAAGGAGTTTAACGATGGATCTATTCCACGTAGTACATTACTCAATCCTAATGCAACGATAATAGCAAGTTACGGAGCTGATGGTTTATTGGATTTAGCCTTTACCGTAACTTCCTTCAAGTTGAACGCTAACGGAACATATCTTGATGGCAAGGGTAATAAATTCTCGAAGGAACATTTAGACCGATTAGGAAAACTAAAAAAAGGTGCTATCGTAGTCATTACTGATATTCGCGCGGTAGGTCCAAACGGGCAAGAAAAGCGTTTGTCCTCTATCCCACTCACTTTGAACTAATTAAAACAGATCATAATGAAGAAACTAAGTATCATTGCATGTCTTCTGTTAGGTGTAACAGCAGTCAGTGCACAGCATCAGGTGAACTCGTTTTTTGACGCGATGGGTATGGCTAAGATCCAGACCGTTGAATACTCAGGCACTCATGATACGCTCATCACCGTAGAGCACCGTATGGATGACGTGATTTGGTCGCGAGTGATATATCGCGTGATAGATATGCGCTATAAGCAGAACTATCAATTGTATTTCCCTACAAAGTCTGACGATCCGAACTATCGTAACCTGCTCAAAGTGATAGCAGACGCGATAGTTGACGGTATGCCTGTCTATGAGAAGAATGGCGAGACCATCAAGCCGAATGACTTTAAGGTTACCCCCCCGATGTCCAAATTACAGATTCCCATGGCTTATTTCATAGAAGACCCCATGGTGGACTATTCAATGGACGAGTCTCACTATGACCGCGCTACCTCCAGCGATATGTTGATTCATTATGACAGTGTAACCGATGTGATGGAAGTAAATACTTATGCGTTTGAGCAGTTGGCAAAGAACCAATTAAAGTACTTGATACAAGAGATTGTATTCTTTGACAAGCACACCTCTCGTTTGCACAGCAAGATTATGGCGATTGCACCGCTGAACTCGGACAAGATTATGACCCAAGACAATGTGATGACCGCTTTGAGAGAAGCCATCACCTTCTGGATTCCGTTTGATGCATTGCGTCCGTATTTAGCAATGCAATATGTTATTCCCTCGCAGAATGAAACCAAGCGAGTAACCTTTGATGATTTCTTCCAGAAACGCTTGTATTCCTCCTACATTGTAGGTGAGGGCAATATGTATAACCGTTTCATTCCCGAATATTCGATGACAGAGGGCGATATCAAGAAAGAGCAAGCCCGCATCGAAAACGAGTTGCTCACCTTTGAGCAGGACTTGTGGGAATACTAAACTTCTAAGAATGTTCTTTTATGTCTCATCGCCATCAGCTATGGAATATGTATATCACCGCCGCAGTCTCTGTGGCGTTGGTGTTATGTTTAGTAGGGTTGGAATGCGTGTTGCTTTTATCAGCCGGCAATCTGATGAAGCATGTAAAAGAAAATGTTACAATCACAATATTGCTGAAAGATAGCACGGACACTATTGCGAGAGAACGATTTGAGCAAATGTTATCAGTAGCCACCTATTGTAGCAGTTATCGCTATATTTCAGCCGAGGAAGCATTAGAAGAACATATTCAAACCTTAGGAGAAGATCCGTCTGCCTTTTTAGGATACAACCCGCTGACAGCGTCATACGAGATACATCCCACAGTCGCCTATGCGACCCCTGACAGCATCATAGTAATAGAAAGCAGATTGCGAGCATTACCTTATGTTGACAAAGTGGTATATCAAAAGGATTTAATACAAGTGCTTAATAGCAATGTATCGCAAGCTACTATTGCGTTGCTCATTATAGCAGCAATACTACTTTTGATAGCCTGTGTATTGATAGTGAATACCATTCGCTTGCAAATATACTCCAAACGCTTTTTGATCAATACAATGACCCTTGTCGGTGCTACCCCATGGACTATAAAGGCTCCCTTTGTGGGAAAATATATGTTGCTTGGAACAATTGCAGCGACTGTAGCAATAGGAGTCATTGCCGGTATTGTCTATTATGTGCAGATACGGATGGGAGTCATCCTTTTCCCAATAACATGGCAAAATATCACTTTCTTGGCAGGTACAGTCATCCTCTCCGGACTATTAATCACTTTCTTTTCATCCATGATTGCTACCGGACGCTATATCCGAATGAATATCAATACAATGTATGAAATATAACACTATGAAACAGAGTCTTCCCAAACTAAATATCATTCTTATAGCAGTATCATTCTTGATTATTGTCATAGGCTTCGCCTTGATGGCAGGTGCGCCGAGCGGGGAGGTTTATAACCCCGACATTTTTTCATTCCGCCGAATCACGGTAGGTCCGATGATTGCTCTGTTTGGTTTTGTGAGCATGGTGGTATCTATTCTTTGGAAAGGAAAGAAGAGATGAGTTGGTGGGAAGCATTGATATTAGGTATTGTGCAAGGACTGACCGAGTTCTTGCCTGTTTCTTCATCGGGACATCTGGAGATAGGGCATGCTTTGTTGGGCACCGCCGGTGAGGAGAATCTGACTTTCGCTGTGGTAGTACATGCCGCTACTGTACTCTCCACATTGGTAATCCTATGGCACGAGGTGGCACACCTCTTCAAAGGGACTTTCACTACATTGAAGTGGAACCAAGAGAAAGACTATGTGGCAAAGATTCTTGTTTCTATGATACCCGTGTTTGTTGTGGGTATGTTCTTCAAGGATCAAGTGGAGGCGTTCTTCGGGCATGGTCTGCTCTTGGTTGGTATATGCTTGCTAATCACTGCGTTGTTGCTTTGGTTGAGTGAGTACTTGAATAAGCGTATCAGTCGAAAGGGACACGAGGTTACCTATCGCGATGCCATCATCATCGGTTGTGCGCAGGCTATAGCCGTGCTGCCGGGACTGAGCCGCAGCGGTACGACCATCGCTACGGGACTGCTCTGCGGAGTAAAAAAAGAATCGGTCGCGCAGTTCTCGTTCCTCATGGTGCTGATTCCTATCTTAGGCGAGGCGTTTCTTGATTTGTTAGACTTGCTGCAAGGGGAGATGAGCACCGCTATCGGTTGGCTTCCGTTGCTGGTGGGCTTCCTTGCCGCCTTCGCCACAGGATGTTTCGCATGCCGATTCATGATTAACATCGTTCGGAAACAAAAACTCATTTATTTTGCTATTTATTGTCTCTGCGTAGGCACTTTTGCTATCATCTATGGACTTTGTTGAGGGGGAGATATTGGCATTTGACAAACCTCTGCATTGGACCAGTTTTGATGTGGTAGCTAAGGTGCGCCGTACGCTCTGCCGATGCTTGGGACAAAAGAAGTTGAAGGTCGGGCACAGCGGTACTCTTGACCCGTTGGCAACAGGCGTGGTGATTGTTTGCACCGGCAAAAAAACGAAAATGATTGAGCAGTTGCAGTACGATACCAAAGAGTACGTTGCCACGATGCAGTTGGGTGCTACCACGCCGTCATATGACATGGAGCACCCTGTGGACAAAACTTACCCTACCGCTCATATCACACGGCAGTTGATAGACCAAACGATTCCGCAATTCGTGGGGGAGCAATGGCAAGTGCCACCTATGTATTCTGCCGTGTCTGTGAACGGCAAGCGTGCCTACGAGATAGCTCGCCGAGGAGAGCGTGTAGAGTTGAAGCCCAAACTGCTGGTAATAGACGAGATAGAGGTGCTCTCGTTTGATGCAGAAAAAATGTTGCTCACCATCCGTGTCGTATGTTCCAAAGGTACGTATATCCGCGCGTTAGCGCGCGATATAGGCGAACGACTGGAAAGCGGTGCCTACCTGACTGCCCTGCGTCGCACTCGAGTAGGTAACACACGCGTAGAAGACTGCTACCTGATAGATGATTTCCTGCGCGAGATAGAAGACACGTATCGTTCAACAGCCGTCGGCTAATATAGATTTCAAAAGCTATGTATAAATACAATGATATGAAACTCAGCCAGTTCCATTTTCGACTGCCTGAGGAACAGATTGCACAATTCCCTACACTCTACCGCGATGAAGCGCGGTTGTTGGTTTTACACCGTAAAACAGGTGCAATAGAACATAAACGAGTGTCTGATACCGTACAGTACTTCGATGAGAAAGACTTATTTATTTTCAACGACACCAAGGTCTATCCGGCTCGTCTGTTTGCCCACAAAGAGAAGACGATGGCGCTCATTGAAGTGTTCTTGTTGCGTGAGTTGAACCACGAGAGCAAGTATTGGGATGTATTGGTTGACCCTGCTCGCAAAATTCGCATCGGCAACAAACTGAACTTTGAGGGGGATGATGCCATTGTGGCAGAAGTGATAGACAACACCACCTCACGGGGTCGCACGTTCCGTTTCTTAACGGACTACAACGTGGACGAATTTGTCCCCAAATTATATGCATTGGGGTACGCTCCACTTCCCAAATATATTCATCGTCCTATGTCGCCAGAAGTGCAAGCGGCATACGAAGAGTTATTTCATGATGAGCCGGTTCGTGAGATGGATATTGACCGCTATCAGTCAATTTTTGCCAACAAGATAGGTGCTGTGGCAGCTCCAGCGGCTTGTCTGCACTTTTCCAAACAATTACTCAAACGTATGGAAATACAAGGCATTGAGTACGAATGTATGACCTCTCACATGTCTCTCGGCAATTTCAAGCCGGTAGATGTAGAGGATCTAACGAAAGCGAAATGCGAGTCGGAGCAGTTCAGCATTCCGCAGACGCTGGTGGATGCCGTGGATAGAGCGCACAAAGGCAATAAACGCGTATGCGCCGTAGGTACAGAAATCATGCGGGCATTGGAGCACGTGGTGAATACAGAGGGGCAGATAAAAGCATTCGATGGGTGGACTAATAAGTTTATCTATCCGCCTTACAACTTCACCGTAGCCAACTCTTTCTTTGTCAATCTCTATATGCCGGAGTCGAGCCAACTGCTGATGGTTGCTTCTTTCGGAGGTTACGAGGAGGTGATGAACGCCTACAACGAGGCAGTGAAAGAAGGTTACCGCTTCGGCGACTACGGAGATGCGATGCTAATCATCGATTAGCACAAACCAATGTACAATGTGTAGTGTTTAACACTTTACGATGAGTACTGCATCACTGTCAGAAATTAAACATTACAAGTTAAAAATTAAGCCATGAATGTACGTATTGAAGATAGTTGGCGGCAGGTATTGCAGCCGGAGTTTGACAAACCCTATTTTGAGTTGCTAACTACTTTTGTACGGCAACAGTATCAGACGCGTCAGTGCTTTCCGCCTGCACGTCTGATTTTTAATGCGTTCGACTCGTGTCCGTTTGATAAGGTGCGCGTGGTGATCATCGGGCAAGACCCTTACCACGATGTAGGGCAGGCGCACGGTTTGTGTTTCTCGGTGAACGATGGTGTGGCTATTCCTCCTTCGTTAGTGAATATCTACCATGAGATTCACCGCGACTTAGGCAAACCTATCCCTGCATCGGGTAACCTGCAACGGTGGGCAACGCAAGGCGTGCTCCTGCTCAACGCCACTCTGACCGTGGAAGCCCACCGCCCGGGTAGCCATCAAGGGAAAGGCTGGGAAGAACTGACAGACGCTGCCATTCAAGCCCTTAACGAGCGGCGCGAGCACCTTGTATTCATGCTGTGGGGCAGTTACGCCCAGCGCAAAGGGCAGTTCATCGACCGCCGCCAACATTTGGTTTTGGAGACCTCGCATCCCTCTCCGCTCTCGGTGTATCGGGGTTTTGACGGTTGCGGGCATTTCTCGAAAGCCAACGCTTATTTGGTGCAACACGGACTGCAACCTATCGACTGGTGATAAGAGACTAGAAAACCTAGAATTTCTAGAAAATCTAGAATTTCTATAAGAAATAGGATTTCTATAAAAACTATGAAAATAAACAAAATCCACCTTCCATGAAGACGCTTCTACTCATAGATGCCTACGCGATGATATATCGGGCATACTATGCCTTTATCCGCGTGCCGCGTATCAACTCCAAGGGGGAAAACACCTCTGCTATCTTTGGTTTTCTTATCACGCTGGATGACCTCATCAAGCGCGTGCAGCCGACGCATCTGGCAGTGGTGTTCGACCCGCATGGTCCTACTTTCCGCCACGAGGCTTTTGAGCAATACAAAGCCCAACGCGAGGAGACCCCGGAGGATATCAAGCGTGCCGTGCCTATCATTAAGCAGATTCTTGCAGCGAAGAATATCCCTGCCATAGAGGTAGCGGGTTTTGAAGCAGATGACGTGATAGGCACCTTGGCGCAACAAGGACAGACCGCCGGCTTTGAGGTCTATATGGCAACACCCGATAAGGACTACGGGCAACTGGTGGATGAACATATCTTCATCTATCGTCCTCGTCATACCGGCGGATTTGAGAAGATGGGACCGCAAGAGGTTTGCGCGAAATACGGGCTAACGCACCAACGGCAAGTGATTGACCTGCTGGGACTGATGGGTGACTCGAGCGACAACATCCCGGGTTGCAAAGGCATTGGCGAAAAAAGAGCCGTGCAACTCTTGCAACAATTCGGCGACATTGACACCCTGCTCCAACACTCCGACCAACTGAAAGGCGCGTTGCAGAAAAACATCCAAGAGCAGGCAGAGGATATCCGTTTCTCGCGTTTCCTCGCCACTATTCGCACCGATGTGCCCATCACATTGGATGCCGAGACATTGATTGTCAAGCAACCCGATAATGCAGCACTGATGGAACTATATCGGCAGTTGGAGTTCAACTCTTTGCTAAAGAAACAAACCGCAGCCGAGACAGAAAATAAACCAACCATTCCCCCCGCCCGCCGAAACACCAAGCCTGCCGAGCAGACCTTAGACCTCTTCGGCGAAAGCCACGAAAATAACGAAAACTACGAAGCAAACGAAACCTACCGCGGGCGAGACACCCGCGTCCCCAGTGGCAACACCAACCACGAGACTAACGTCCCCTCCCAAGAAGGTGCTATCGCGTCTTATCTGCTCAATCCCGAAGTGGCATACAACCCGCATATTCCGCTCGATTCGTTGCTTGCGAGACTGCGACAAGACCCCGCTTTGTGGCGGCTGTATAATGAGGTAGAACTGCCGCTGGTGCCTGTGCTGCGCGAGATGGAGCAAGCCGGTGTGCGCATAGATGTAGCCAAATTGAAAGAAGCAGAACGCCTTCTCACCCACGAGTTACAACAATTAGAGGATGAGATATACCGACAGGCTGACACGCAGTTCAATATCAACTCCCCCAAGCAGGTCGGCGACATCCTTTTCGATACCCTGCGGCTTGACCCGAAAGCGAAGAAATCCGGACGCGGACAATACAGCACCTCAGAAGAAGTGTTGCAGAACCTGAAAGACAAGCACCCTATCGTGGGGCAGATACTCGACTACCGCGAACTAAAGAAACTCATCTCAACCTATATCTCCACCCTGCCGACCTATATCAACCCCACCACGGGCAAGATACATACCACCTACAACCAGACCGTTACCGCCACAGGCAGACTCTCCTCCTCCAACCCCAATCTGCAAAACCTGCCTATCCGCTCGGAGCGGGGACGTTTCATCCGCGAGGCGGTTATCCCTGATGAGGGCTGTCGATTCCTCTCTGCCGACTACTCGCAGATAGAACTGCGCCTGCTCGCGCATTTCTCGCAAGACGAACACCTTTTGAATGCCTTCCGCGAGGGGCAGGATATCCATAGTGCCACCGCGGCAAAGATATTTCATTGCCCCATTGACCAAGTAACAAAAGACCAACGCCGCCGCGCCAAGACCGCCAATTTCGGCATTATCTACGGCATCTCCGCATTCGGTCTGGCGCAACAGTTAGACTGCCCGCGCACAGAGGCGAAGCAACTGATAGACGACTATTTCGCCGCCTTCCCGCAAGTGCAGACCTATATCGAGATGCAGAAGGAGTTTGCCCGCCAACACGGCTATTCGGTTACGCTCTTCGGCCGCAAACGTTACCTTCCTGACATACAGTCGCATAACGCCACCGTCCGCTCTTTTGCGGAGCGCAACGCCGTGAATGCTCCTATTCAAGGCACCGCCGCCGACATCATCAAGATGGCGATGGTCAGTATCCATCGCCGGCTGCAAGAAGAACATTTGCGGGCACAGATGATTATGCAGGTGCACGACGAGTTGAATTTCAATGTGCCGGAGCAAGAAGTGGAGCAAGTGCGCCAACTGGTGGTCAGCGAGATGGAGCATGTAGTCAGCCTCAGCGTCCCCCTCGTGGCGGACTGCGGCGTGGGCAGCAACTGGCTGGAAGCACATTAACCCCTGATATAAGAAATTATGTCTCCTGTATTAGTACTTACTATTATCTTTGTATATTTTGTAGTGCTGTTTGCGGTGTCGTATGTAGCGGGGCGGAAGGCAGACAGCGCCGCGTTTTACACAGGAAACCGAAGCAGCCATTGGCTGCTGGTAGCGATGTCCACGATTGGGGCAGCGATGTCCGGGGTTACGTTCGTGAGCGTGCCGGGGATGGTGGGGACCAGCGGCTGGGGTTATATGCAGATGGTGCTGGGATTCACAGTAGGGCAGTTGGTGTTGGCATACGGGTTAGTGCCGATATACTACAAATATAACCTGACTTCTATCTATCAGTATTTGCAACAGCGTTTGGGCATGCACTCGTATAGGACGGGGGCATGGTTTTTCTTTATCAGCAAGATGTTAGGTGCGAGTGTGCGGCTGTTTATCGTTACGGAGGTGTTGCAACTGCTGGTGTTTGCGCCGCTGGGAGTGCCTTATTGGGCGAATGCGGTGTTTGCCGTGGGGATTGCGTATCTATGTACGTTTCGCGGGGGTGTGAAATCGCTGGTATGGACGGATTTGCTGAAGACGATTTGTATGATTGGGTCGGTGGGGCTGTGTATATGGTTTATTCTGCGGGCGTTGCCGGAGGGGTTTGTTTCTGCGACAGATTATATGGTGCGGCCTGGAGACCGCACCTCCTTGTTGCCGCGGATGTTTTATTTTGATGACCCGAAAGACGGGAATTATTTTTGGAAGCAGTTTGTGGCGGGTATCGTGCTACTGATAGGCACGACGGGCATTGACCAAGACATGATGCAGCGTACGCTGTCTTGCCGCAACTACCGTGACAGTCAGAAGAATATCCTGCTGGGTGCCGGTATGCAGGTGGTGGTTATCGGGCTGTTTTTGTTCTTGGGGTATCTGCTGTATGCGTATGCAGACAAGATGGAGATAGCCTTACCGGCGAATCCTGATGATGTGTTTCCTTATTTAGCTACGGGGGGCTATTTCCCGACGATTGTGGGGGTGCTGTTTATCATCGGTTTCATTGCTTCAGCCTACTCTTCCGCCTGCGGTGCCCTGACGGCATTGACGACTTCGTTTAGCGTGGACATAGTGGGAGATTTCAGTGGTCAGTGGTCAGTGGTTAGTGGTCAGGAGCATCAAGCAAAGCACACTCTTTCTAAGAGGCTTAGCCGTTTAAGAGCAAACAAGTTAGGCATTGTGCATTTCTGTATGGCGGTGGTGATGGCAGGTTGTATCATGGTGATTCATTTGCTGAATAATGACTCGGTGATACAGACGGTGTTTTTGGTGGCGAGTTACACATACGGTCCACTGCTGGGCATGTTTGCATTTGGGATACTGACCAAATGGCAGGTACGCGACCGTTGGATTCCGCTGATAGCCATCGCGGCTCCCGTGATAACCTATATCATTGATATTCATTCCGCGGTGTGGTTTAACGGCTATGTGTTCTCCCACGAGCGGCTACTATTGAACGCAATCCTAATGTTTGCAGGAATGATGATTCTGATAAAAATAGACAAACCATGTCTATTAACAACAATGCGAAAGATTGGCAAATTTTCGGAATAAGTTGACCGTTTTTTCGATTTTTTGGTTATTCCGACAAAAAGCCGTACCTTTGCCGGCGATTTTGTGTAATAATGCGTCAATTATCTTACAGCGACTTTTAACGTGTAATTGACGCTTCTTTCTAACGTATAATTATCATGTAATTAATCATTAATTTTTCGCAGTGCAATTATACGAATAATTATACGATAATTACACGTTAAAGAATACGATCATTACACGTTCAAGAAAACACTATGAAAGAACATCAACCCATCCCCCGCGGCGGCATCGGATACCGCGTGTTTAAGCACTATGTGCGATTTCTGCACAGCCGCGTTTTCTATAAGAAAGTCTATTATATCGGCAAAGAGAACATCCCCGAGCAGGGTGTTCCCGTGGTGTTTGCGTCGAACCATCAGAACTGCGCCTGCGACCCGCTGCTGCTCTTATTAGGCTTAGAGAACGAGAGCCATCCCTACGTGGTGGCGCGCGGCGATGTGTTCGGCAAGAGCCCGATAGCGGATAAGTTCTTCAACTGGCTCGGCATGGTGCCTGCCTTCCGGCTGAACTTCGATGGCGCAGAGGCGCTGCAGAAGAACGAGGCGATGCTTGCCACCACGGAGCAGAAACTATTAGAAGGCAACCGCTTGATTATCTTCCCCGAGGGCGGGCACCAAGACAAGCATTACCTCGGCGAGTTCTCCTTCGGCTACACGCGGCTGGCGTTTCAGGCGGCAGAGAAAGCGAACTTCGAGAAAGACATCGTGATAGTGCCCTGCTGCAACCACTACTCCGACTATTTCGAGGCAAAGACCGAGGCACTCTATCGCTTCGGCGAGCCCGTGCACCTGCAACCTTACTATGCACTCTATCAAACCAAACCCCGCACCGCCCAACGCGAAGTGAACAAAATCGTGCGGCAGCGTATCCAAGAGATGATGCTCGACGTGCAGGATGTGGAGAGCTACGATGTGGTGGAATTCTTGTGGGATGAAGGATTAAGGATAAAGGATGAAAGACTAAATAGTTCCGTGGATGAAAGATTAAGGACACAGGATGAAAGACTAAAAAGCACCGACTCTGATAACTCAGAGACGAAGGTAATAAGTCCTTCGTCCTTAATCCTTAATCCTTTATCCCAAGAAAGTCCTTCATCCTGTGTCCTTAATCCTTCATCCAAACAACCTCTCCCCGAGCGTTTGGAGGCGGAGAAGGCTGTGGTGGCGGCGTTGGCAAAGGAGAAAGCCGAGCAGCCAGAGGTGTTCGAAGCACGATGCAAGGAAGTGAGGAACATCCTCGCCGAGTGCAAGAAACGCCATTTGGACTATCGTAACCTGCATAAAGGCAGCGTCGGTCGTGCCATCGGATATACCCTGCTGAGCCTGCTGATACTGCCCGTGTGGATAGTGTCGCTATGGCCGAACATCCTGCTCTATACCCTGCCATTGATGTTCCTAAAGACGGATAAGATGTTCACAAACACGTGGCGAATTATCCTTTCGGTAGTGGTAGGTGTTCCATTTTTCCTACTGCTGACGCTGTTTGTAGCCGGTTTTGGCTTCGGATGGTGGTGGCAGGCGGTGGCATGGATTTTGCTTTACCCCTTCACGGTGGACATAGCATGGTACGGCTGGAAGCACCTCCAACGCACCGTGCAAGAGTGGAAAATGATTAAAAGATAAAAGACCGTTACACTAAAAGATAAAGGATAAAAGACTAAATAGCAACGACTATGAGTATTCAAAGACAAAGGTAATAAGTCCTTCATCCTTTATCCTTAATCCTTAATCCAACGATGAAACGAGTAGTAATAACCGGAATGGGCATTTGGTCGTGCTTGGGGCATAACCTCGACGAAGTACGCGATGCCTTGTACAATGGCAAATCGGGCATCATCTTCGACCCGATTCGCAAAGAGATGGGCTTCCGCTCGGCGCTGACCGCCAAAGTGGATATGCCCGACTTGAAGAAAGAGTTGAGCCGCTCACAGCGCGTCTATATGCCCGAGCAGGCTAAGTACGCCTACTGCGCTACGGTGGAAGCCCTGCGCAACGCGGGTATCGACCAAGACTATCTGAACACCCACGAGGTGGGACTCCTCTACGGCAACGATAGTTCGGCAGACCCCACCGTCCGCGCCGTGGACACCATGCGCGAGAAGCACGACACCACGCTCTGCGGCTCGGGTGCTATCTTCCAGTCGATGAACTCCACCGTAACGATGAACCTCGGCTGTATCTTCAAGTTGCGCGGTATCAACATGACCGTGTCGGCGGCTTGCGCCAGCGGTGCACACGCCATCGGCTTGGGCGCGCTGCTCATCCAGACGGGCTTGCAGGACATGGTCGTTTGCGGTGGCGCGCAAGAGGTCAACCCCTTCAGCATCGGCTCGTTCGACGGTATCAGTGCCTTCTCCATCCGTGAGGACGCACCTGAGAAAGCCTCCCGTCCTTTCGACCGCGACCGCGACGGACTGGTGCCCGGCGGCGGGGCGGCTACGGTCATCATCGAGGAGTATGAGCACGCCGTGAAGCGCGGCGCTCCCATCCTCGCAGAGGTGCTCGGCTACGGATTCTCCGCCAACGGAGACCATATATCCTCGCCCAACGTGGACGGTCCGAGCAAGTCGCTCCGTATGGCGATAGAGCGCGCAGGCATAGACATCCGCGAGATAGGCTATATCAACGCACACGCTACCTCCACCCACGTGGGCGACACCAACGAGGCGAAGGCTATCTACAACGTCTTCGGCGACCAACGCACGGAGGTTACCAGCACCAAGTCGCAGACGGGACATGAGATGTGGATGGCAGGCGCAAGCGAAATCATCTACTCCATGCTGATGATGAAGAACGACTTTATCGCCGCCAACCTCAACTTCGAGAACCCCGACGAAGACAGCGCCAAACTGCTCATCCCCGCCACCCGCGTAAGCAAGCATTTCGACACCTTCCTGAGCAACTCCTTCGGCTTCGGTGGCACCAACGCCACGCTGGTAGTACGTGATTGGAAGTAGGACCGCTCGCTACGTTCGCTGAAAGACAAAGGATAAAAGACTAAATAGTCTCGACATCATGGAGGTGCGGTCTCCAGGCCGCACCATAAAATGTCCGGGTGCGCAGGCGTCCTCGCCTGCTGAAAAGGAAGTGCGGTCTCCATGCAACTCCCCCGCCCCGCTTGCGGGGAGGGGGCAGGGGGCGGGGAACTTATAGACGAAAGAATGTTTCTTTCATCCTTAATCCTAAATCCGAATAGTCGAAACTAATCAGTCTTTAATCCTTAATCCATAATCCTTAATTATTACTGGTGCGTTAACTTTTTGTAAGTACTATATAAGCGACTAATAT
>JBJECI010000097.1:0-37209 GCA_051870915.1 Paludibacteraceae bacterium | reverse complement strand
TACCCCCTCCCCTCCTTTTAGGAGAGGCGGGGGAGTTAAAGTTACCTTCGTCTGTTTAAGAGGAAAGATGAAGGATGAAAGACTTATTACATTCGTTCACTAAAGAACTATGTTTAATGGTTCTTTAATGGGCTTTAATGGAGGAATAAGATTAACGGATAATTAACGGCAATTAACGGAGGATATTAGTGGAAGATATCAAAGGGGTTAAGCCCGAAGGCTTGGGTGAAAGCATCGGCGGCGATGAGTTCTTGAGGCGTAGCAAGTTGTATGCCTTGCTGCGGAGCAATGTCCGGGTGCGCAGGCGTCCCCGCCTGCTTCATTACCGCGGGCGAGACGCCCGCGTCCCCTGTGGTTGGTTGGGTGGGACTCATCAGCAGTATTCGGTCGCTGAGCCTCACCGCCAAGTCGAGTTCGTGGGTGGAGATAAGGATGGTCTTGCCCTCGTTGTGGGCGAGGGAGCGGAGGAGTTGGAGCACACGGATGCGATTGGGCAAGTCGAGATGCGCAGTCGGCTCGTCTAATAATATAATAGGAGTCTGCTGCGCAAGGGCTTTGGCAATCAAGATGCGTTGCTTCTCGCCGTCGGAATGTGCCATAAAATCAGATTCCAAGAAAGTCTTGAATCTTGGTTCTCCCGAGAAGTCGGGACAAGTTTGACTCTTTGCTTTTAACTCTTCAAAACCCACTGCCACAAGTGCCTCTTCTATCACCTGTTCATCGGCGGGGGTGAGTTTGCCGAGGAGGGATGTGTAAGGATAGCGCCCCATCGCCACCACATCATGCACTGTGGTGCGCTCTATCGCCTCATCGGAACTGAGGACAAGGGCAACTTCACGGGCTTGGTCGCTGCCGTTGCCGAGTTGGAAAGTGCCGCCCAACGGGGGTTGCAAGCCTGCCAACGTGCGCAGAAGGGTGGACTTGCCGCAGCCGTTTCTGCCCAGCACGCAGACCATCTCCCCGCTGCGTAGGGAGAAACTCAAGTCGCGCTGAATAACTTTCGCGCCATAACCGATAGTGAGATGATTGCAGAGGAGCATGGGAAGATAATTAAGAATGAAGAATTAAGAATTAAGAGAGCGTTGTTAATTAAGAATTATGAATTATGAATTAAGAGTGCCCATGCTCTGAAAGGTAGTTCCAATGCCCTCTTAATTCTTAATTCTAAATTAGGTAAAATACACTCGTTTCACTCTCCTCGACACCGAGGTGAGCACTTCGTAGGGTATGGTATCTAATCGGGCGGCTAACTCGTTGAGCGACAAGCGTTCGCCGAAGATCTCCACCTCATCGCCGACCTGCGCATCTGCGCCCGTAACGTCCACCATGGCTTGGTCCATGCAGACATTGCCGACGACGGGGCATCGCATGCCGCGGACGATGACGGAGCCGCCGTAGTTGCTGAAGCGGCGGTCGAAGCCGTCGGCGTAGCCGATGGGGATGACGGCTATCTGTCGGTCTTCGTGGAGCAGCGTATGCCGTCCGTAGCCGATGGTCTCGCCGGCTTTCACCGTCTTGAGACTGAGGATGGTGGTCTTGAGCGAGCAGACGGTCTTCAACGCAGCGCCGTTGAAGGAGATGCCGTAGAGCCCGATGCCGAGGCGGCACATATCGAACTGAAAATCAGCAAACCGCTCGATACCCGCAGAGTTGCATATATGCTTGAGGATAGGGTAACGCAGCCCTGATTTCAGGGTCTCGGCGCAGGTGTCGAAATACTGTATCTGTTGGCGCGTGAAGTCGTCGAACTGCGGCTCATCGCTACCGGCGAGGTGAGAGAAGACCGACTGCACACGGACAGCGCGCTGCCCTCTCAGCCGCTCGATGAGGGCGGGTATCTCCTCCATGTAGAAGCCGAGGCGGTGCATGCCGGAGTCTATCTTGATATGGATAGGATAGTCCTCCAAGCCCTTTGCGGATGCGGCCTCGAGGATGTTCTCCAGCGATTGGAAGGAGTAGATATTCGGCTGCAGGTTGTTTTCAAGGATGAGGTCGAGTGCGGCTACCTCGGGGTCCATGATGATGATAGGCAGGGTGATGCCTGCGCGTCGCAGTTCGCATCCTTCGTCTGCCACCGCCACGGCGAGGTAATCCACCAACCCGCTATCCTGCAAGGCGCGACTCACCTCCACGCTGCCCGCGCCGTAGGCAAAGGCTTTGACCATGCAGGTGAGTTGGGTCGTAGGACGGAGTAAGCCCTTGAAATAGCGGACGTTATCGACCATCGCGCGGAGGTTCACTTGCATGACGGTCTCGTGGGTCTGCGCCAAGATACGGCGGTTGATCTCGTCTTCCTCATATCCGAGCGCGCGCATGACGGCGGCGCAGGTGCGCACATTCTGATGCGTGGGGTCTTCCACCACCACGGGGCAATGGGCGAAGAGCAACATCTTCTCCGCGCGCTTCTCTTCAAGCGAGGCGAAGTTCTCGCCATGCTCTGCGCCGATATAGGTCAGCACGCCGATGGTAGGGCGGATGATACGCTCCAAGAGGCGCATCTCCCCGGGCTCGGAGATACCTGCCTCGAAGATGCCGAGCGTGGTGCGCTCGTCCATCTCCCAGACGGAGAGGGGCACGCCAATCTGCGAGTTGTAGGACTTAGGCGAGCGCGTGATGCGGTAGTCGTCTTTCAGCAGTTGATACAGCCACTCCTTGACCACAGTCTTACCGTTGGAGCCCGTGATGCCAATGACGGGGCAGTGATACAACGACCGTTTATACGCCGCCAAATCCTGCAACGCCCGCACCACATCCTGCACATAGATAAAAAGACAGTCCCCCTGCCCGGATGCGCAGGCGCCCACTGGGGACGCGGGCGAACTCCCCCGCCCCGCTTGCGGGGAGGGGGTAGGGGGCGGGGCGCTCATGGAGGTGCGGTCGGAAGTATTATCCCGACTAGTCGGGAGCCGCACCACGCTGTCCGGTCCGCAGGTTTGTCCGAGTGCGTCCCGACTTGTCGGGACTAACCCCAAACTTTCATATCGTGTATCCAGCACAAACGTCCTGACACCTTTTCGGATAAGTTCGGGGATATACCGTGCACCGCTGTCTTTGGCGGTCTCTATGGCGAAGAAGAGCGTCCGCTCCGCCTGCTGCTTGCCTGCCTCCTCCCTTCCAACAGACAACTGTCGGCTGTCGGTGAGCAAGTGTTCTATGGTGCGACTCTCGCGCACCGCCCCGCGGATAGCGTGCGGACGAATGGCATCTAATACCTCTTTGATTTGCATAATGGCTTTTCTTAATAAATTCGGGCTGCAAAATTACTGCTTTTTTCCGATATACGCAAATCTTTTTATAGCTCAGTTGTAGGAAGAATATGACACAAACAAGATAAATGCATAACAGTATCCCCAATTTTTCATATACCATTGTTTTTCCTAAAAGGGCGACCTAAAATAAGCGCGGGGCTTATCTTTTGCAATGTTTAGTATATTTTTTCAGAAAAAACACATAATTATTTGTATTCCCGAGTTTTTTTTTGTATCTTTGTACCCGAATTTCAAATATGAAAAGATGCTTACACTACATATTGCTTATCTTTCTTGTATTCGCCTACGGATGCAAGACCACTAAGTTCGTCCCCGAAGGCGAACTGCTGCTGGATAAGGCGCGGGTGAAAGTGCAGCCGCAGAAGGAGCAGGGGCTGTCGAAAGGGGATGCGAATGCGCTGGCGGGGGAGTTGAAGTCGTACCTCCGACAGAAGCAGAACACGGAGATATTCGGGTTCTGGAAACTGCAACTGCATGTGTACAACACGGCACCTGCGGACACGACGAGCAAAGCCAACAAGTTCTTCGCCCGCAATGCGCACAAAGTGGGAGAGGCACCCGTGATATACGACAAGGAGTTGACCGCCGTCTCGATGCAGCAGTTGGCGCAAGCGATGCAGAACAAAGGGTACTTCCGCGTGGAGGTGGATACGGTGCAGAAAGTGAAAGACCGGAAGATGGACTTGACCTACGTGGTGGTCGCCAACGCGCCTTACACGGTGCGGAAATACACGGTGGACATCGACCGCCCCGAGGTGCGCGAGATAGCGATGCAGAAACAGCGGAAAGTGGACAAAGGCATGCAGTTCGACGCGGCGCTGATGGACGAGGAGCGGCAGCGTATCACGAGCCGCATGCACAACAAGGGGTATTTCTACTTCGACAAGTCGATGCTGGTCTATACGGCGGACAGTTCGTATCGGGACAACACGGTGGAGGTGGAGATGGCGCTGGCGGACTACGTGAAGGCGATGCCGGACAGCGTGCAGGAGCGAATCTACACGCCGTTGAGGATAAGGCGGGTGTTCTTCCACAGCGATGGCGATAACTTCATCCGCGAGAGCGTGCTGCGGCGCAACTGCCGACTGAAAGAGGGGGAATTGTATGCCGAATGGCGGGTGGAGCGCACCTACACACTGCTGAATAACCTTGGCGCGGTGAAGTACGTGGATATATCCTTCGACCCCATAGGTCGGGATGAGTTGGACTGCCACATCACGGTGTCGAAGAGCAAGGTGCACAGCGTGTCGGCGGAGTTGGAAGGGACGTACTCGGCAGGCGACTGGGGCATAGGCGCGGGCGTGGGGTATCAGAACAAGAACATCTTCCGCGGTTCGGAGTTGCTGTCGCTCGCTGCGCGTGCGAGTTACGAATGGCGTCAGAACGGCGGGCGCGCGATAGAGGCGAAAGCGGAGGCGGGGCTTGCGTTCCCGTCGCAGGTGAAGATAAACCTCGCCTACAACTACCAGCAGCGCCCCGAGGAGTACACGCGCACCATCGCCAACGCGGGGCTCTACTACACCATTCCGCGCAAGCAGGAAAGCCGATGGACACACCGATTCAACCTGATAGACATCAGTTATATCTACCTGCCGTGGATGTCGGAGCAGTTCAAGACCGACTTCATCGACCGCGCGTCGGTGCTGAAAGCGAGTTACGAAGACCACTTCATCCTCGACTGGAGTTACTCGGGGCAGTTCACCAACCAGCGGAAGAACAGCAACCGGTCGTACATCAAGTTCAACTACTCGGTGGAGACAGCGGGCAACTTCCTCTACGGCATGGCGCGGCTGTTCCCCTTCAAGCAGAACGACGACGGGGCTTACACGCTGTGGAATGTGCCGTTTGCGCAGTATGCGAAGGGGGATGTGAACTTCGTGTTCCACCACGTGATGGCGCCGCAGCACCAGTTGGTGTACCATGTGGGCTTGGGCGTGGCGGTGCCTTACCTGAACGCGAGCACTATCCCCTTCGAGAAGCGGTATTTCTCCGGCGGTGCGAACAGCGTGCGTGGTTGGCAGGCGCGGACGCTGGGTCCGGGCGGGTTCCACGGGCAGGGGAACTCAATGGTGTATGACCTGCAAGCGGGCGATATACGGCTCGACCTGAACATCGAGTATCGCTGGCGGGTGTGGAACTTCATCGAATTGGCGGCGTTCCTCGACGCGGGGAATATCTGGACGATACGCGACTACGAGCAGCAGCCGAACGGCGTGTTTCGGTGGGACGAGTTCTACAAGCAGATAGCCATGTCGTGGGGCTTCGGTCTGCGACTGGATTTCAGTATCTTGGTGCTGCGGTTGGACTTCGGCGTGAAGTTGCACGACCCGACGCGGATGTACGGCGAGTACGCGGGCACGGAGTGGCGCACGGCGAGCCACCACCTCAACTGGAAAGACGACTGCACGGTGCATTTCGCGATTGGGTATCCGTTCTAAGGGACCGCTCGCTACGCTCGCTGAAAGAGCAAAGACCGTTCGCTACGCTCACTGAAAGATAAAAGACTGAATAGTGCCGACTCTGAAAACTCATAGACGAATGTAATAAGTCCTTCATCCTTAATCCTTTATCCTTAATCCAACAATGTCTGTTTCGAAAGCAAATATCAAGTTAGTGCGCAGTTTGCAGCAGAAGAAGTTCCGCGACGAGCGGGGCTTGTTTGTGGCGGAAGGGCGCAAGTGCGTGGAGGAGTTGTCGAAAGCCTTCGAGCGGGTGATGCTGTTTGTGGAGGGGGAGAACGCGACGGCGCAGGAGATAGCGCAGATGTCATCGCTGCGCACGCCGCAAGGTGTGATTGGGTTGTTTCGGAAGAGAGAGACCCTCCCCAGCCCTCCCTTAAAGGGAGGGAGAGAGGTTGTCGGGGCGATAGCGCCGCAGGCGATATATCGCGGCGGCGAGCGACCTACAAACGACTTGCGAGAGGATGTATCGGCTATGGTGCGGCCTGGAGACCGCACCTCCATGGGGTTGATTGTGGCGCTGGACGGCGTGCAAGACCCGGGGAACTTGGGGACTATCATCCGCACCTGCGACTGGTTTGGCGTGCGCCACTTGGTATGCTCGCTCGACACCGCCGACTGCTACAACCCCAAGGTGGTGCAAGCGACGATGGGGGCACTCGCCCGAGTGCAAGTGGAGTATGTGGATTTACCGAAATGGTTGGAGGAGATTCAATCTCTCCATACGGAGCATACCGCGGGCGAGACGCCCGCGTCCCCAGTAGCCTCCACACTCAAACTCCAACATACCGTCCGCGACACAGTCGGGACGTCCCCAGTGATTTCAACACTCAACGCTCAACGCTCAACCCCCATCTACGGCACGTTGCTCAACGGCAGGAACCTCTACGAAGAGGGGGCGATAGCCGAGCGGGAGCGGGGTGTGATTATCATGGGCAACGAGGGCAACGGCATATCGGAGGCAGTACGGCGCTATATCACCCACCCGCTGCTCATTCCGCCCTACCCCGCCGACGCGGAGACCTCCGAGAGCCTGAATGTGGCCATTGCCACTGCCATCACGCTGGCGGAGTTCAGGAGGGGAAATTCGTAAATTGAGACATATGTTTCATTGTTTAATTTGTATCTCTTCTCCCCGCCCCCTTACCCCCTCCCCTAAGGGGCGGGGGAGTTAAATAAGAATACCCTCATTCGTAGGGTTTCACCCCACGCTAATTTATGTCGCCCCGTTGGGGCTTGCTCATAATTCATAATTATCCATGTTGCTCTCTTACTACATACCGAATGTGCTGGAAGCCGGCTGCGATGAGGCGGGCAGGGGACCGCTGGCGGGCAGCGTGTTTGCCGCGGCGGTGGTATGGGACAGCGCGCGGGCGGAGCAGTTGCCGGAACTGGAGCGGCTGAATGACTCCAAGCAGATGACGGCACGCGAGCGATATGCTCTCCGAGAAGTGATAGAGCGGGAGGCGACGGCATGGGCTGTGGCGGAGGTAACGCCGCAAGAGATAGACGAGATAAACATCCTGAATGCCGCTTTGCTGGCTATGCGGCGGGCGTTGGCGCAGTTGCAGCCGCAGCCCGAGCATATCATCGTGGACGGCAACAAATGGAAACCGTATATCCCCGAAGGGGGCTTGATGGAGATACCCGCGCAGACGATAGTGAAAGGCGACGGCAAGTACCTGTCGATAGCCGCGGCAAGCGTGCTGGCAAAGACCTACCGAGATGATTACATGCTGCGTCTGCACGAGGAATATCCGCAGTATCACTGGGATACGAACATGGGCTACCCCACCCGCGAGCACTACGCCGCCATCGCGCAATACGGTATCACACCATATCATAGGAAAAGTTTTCGGTTAGACCGTCTAACGACTGAAAGACCGCACTACGCGCTGACAGACCGCTGACGCTGAAAGACCGCGCTACGCGCTGTCAGACTGATATAGTTGCATATAGTGAATAAGTCGGACAGCGAAGCGGTCGGACAATGAAATGGTCAAAAAGTCAAATACAATACAACTATGATTAAGATTAAACAAACAGAGGGACAACCTCGCCGTAAACACGGTTGCCTGTGGACAGCCATCGTATGCGTACTTTTGTACGTAGGGATGTGCGGGCTGATGGGCTATTTCATGGGAGATATGTTCTCCACACCTACCACGAAGTTGGAAGCCAACGGAATCTACCAACTGCAGTTGAAAGGCATGCTGGTGGAGCAAGGTCAGGAGGAGAACCCCTTTGCCTCGCTCTTGGGCGAAGTGCCGGGGTACAGCGCTCCGGAAGCCAATGTGGGCTTGGACGATATCCTGAGCAATATCCGCCTCGCGAAGAACGATGACCGTATCTTGGGCATCTACCTCGATGGCGGCAGCCTGTCGATGGGTCCCGCGAGCGCCAAAGCGATACGCGATGCGCTGCTCGACTTCAAGACCTCGGGCAAGTGGATTATCGCCTACGCGAGCAACTACGGGCAGATGAACTACTACCTTGCCTCGGTGGCTGACAAGATTTGCCTTAACCCCACGGGGGCGATTGCATGGAACGGTCTCACCGCGCAGAAGATATACTACACGCGCCTGTTCGAGAAACTCGGCGTGGAGATGCAGATACTGAAAGTGGGCACCTTCAAGTCGGCAGTGGAGCCCTATTTTCGCACCTCGATGTCGGACGCCGACCGTTTGCAGACGAAGCAGTATCTCGGCGGCATCTGGGAGGAGATGGTTGGCGCGGTGGCGCTGAGCCGTAACCTCACCGACCGGCAACTGAACGCCTACGCCGACCGCTACATGGCGCTGCAGCCAGCGGAGGACTACCTCGCCTGCGGCTTGGCAGACACGCTCATCTACCGACAATCGGTGGACTCCATCCTGCGCCTCTATGCCGGCACCAAAGACTACACTCTCTACACCACCACGGAGTTGGCGCGCGTAGAGCGGACGAAATCGAAAACCAAGGACAAGGTAGCGGTGGTATATTTAGAAGGCGACATCCACAGCGAGTCGGGCGACGGCATCGTGGATAAGCAGGTGCTCAAGCAACTGAAGAAGATACAGAAGAACGATGATGTGAAAGCCGTGGTGCTGCGCGTGAACAGCCCGGGCGGCAGCGCAGACGCCAGCGAACAGATTTGGCATGGCGTGCAACTGCTCAAAGAGAAAGGGCTGCCCGTGGTGGTCTCCATGGGCGACTATGCGGCGTCGGGCGGCTACTACATCTCCTGCAACGCCGATTATATCTACGCCGAGCCCACCACGCTCACGGGTTCCATCGGTATCTTCGGCGTGGTGCCCAACTGGGGTAAACTGCGCGAGAAGGTGGGGTTAGACATCGACGGCGTCAGCACCAATGCCCACTCCGACTTGGAGGTGAACATGGTCTATAAGGGCATGAACCCCGAGGAGCAGGCGATGATGCAACGGATGATTGAGCGCGGCTACGACCTCTTCACCCGTCGCTGCGCCGAGGGCAGACACACCACACAAGATTCCATCAAGATGATTGGCGAAGGGCGCGTGTGGTTAGGCAAAGACGCGATAGGTATCGGCTTGGTGGACTGCCTCGGCAACATAGGCGACGCTATCGCCAAAGCCGCTGAACTGGCGGGCGTGGAGCAATACAAGACCGTCTATTATCCCGAGAAGAAAGACCCGGTGGAGGAACTGCTGAAGATGCTGGACGGCAGTTCGCCCGAGGAGCGACTGCTGCGCGAAGTGCGTGCGTTCGCCAAAGAGCCGCGGCAGATGATGCAGATGGAGAAAATCATCATTCAATAAATTTGTTTTACGTATTTTTCGTTGATTTCGTTGTTTTCGTATTTTTACAAGGTGTTTTTACTACGCAAACTACGGAATCAACGTAAACTACGAAATCAACGTAAACCACAATCATGCGAACACTTCTTGCCCCCATCAGTTGGCTATACGGCTTGGTGTTGGCGATACGCCACACGCTGTACGACAACCGTCTATTGCCCTCCCACGAGGCGGACATCCCCACTATCTGCGTGGGCAACCTCGCCGTGGGCGGCACGGGCAAGACCCCGCATGTGGAGTACCTGATACGCCTGCTCTCGCCACGCTACAAGGTGGCGGTGCTCTCGCGCGGCTACAAGCGCAAGACGCGCGGGTTCGTCTTGGCAGACGAGCATGCCTCCGCAAGCACCATCGGCGACGAGGCGATGCAGATACACAGCAAGTTCCCGCACGTGGCGGTGGCGGTATGCGAAGACCGAGTGCGCGGTGTGCGCATGCTCAAGAGGCAGGTGGAGGGCTTGCAGGTGGTGATATTAGACGATGCCTATCAGCACCGCGCCATACGTTGCGGCTACTACATCCTGCTCACCCCCTACAACCAACTCTATATCGACGACCACCTGCTGCCGTGGGGGCGGCTGCGCGACCTCAAAGCGCGCGCGCTGAAAGCCAACAGCGTTATCGTAACCCAATGCCTGCCCGACGCGCAACCGATTGACTTCCGTGTGATTGACAACCGCCTGCACCTGCCCACCTACCAACACCTCTTTTTCTCGCAGGTGAAGTATGCCGACACGCAAGTCGTTGCCGGCAAGCGAGTGCTGGTGCTGACGGGTATCGCGCAGCCGGAGTACCTGATGGAGTATGTCCGCAGGCAGCACCCCAATGCCTGCCTGATGGCGTTCCCCGACCACCACCGCTTCAGCCGAAAAGATGTGAAGCGTATCCTCTACAAAGCGCAATGCTATGATACTATTCTCACCACCGAGAAAGACTATCAGCGGCTCGCGGAGACACCCGTCCCCGAACAGTTGGGCGAGCGACTGCACACCCTGCCAATAGAGGTGCAACTCCGCGGAGACAAAAACAAAGACTTCGACCAAGAGATACTGAACTACGTAAAACAAAACCTATGAATTTCCTGCGACTGATACGCCGATTTGTGCCGCCCTACAAGGGCCAGATGGCACTTAACATCCTCTTCAACCTATTATCCACCGTACTATCCCTGTTTTCTTTCGCCGCCATCATCCCCGTGCTGCAACTGCTGTTCGGGTTGAGCGAGGCGGGCGCCGTCTATACAGACCTTGCGACGGTGAGCGGGCTGAACGCCACCCTGGACGCCCTCAAAGGCAACCTCTATTTCTACATGGAGCAACTGACGCTGACCCACGGCGGCGGTACGGTGCTGGCGATGTTGGGCGTGTTCCTCGTACTGATGACGGGGCTCAAGTGCTTCACCGCATGGATGGCAAACTACTTCATGGTCCCCATCCGCACAGGCGTGTTGCGCGACCTCAGGCAGATGCTCTACGACAAAATCGTGAGCCTGCCCATCGGCTACTTCACCGAGGAGCGCAAGGGCGATGTGATGTCGCGTATGACCAACGACGTGAACGAGGTGGAGGCAAGTATCATGGCGGCATTAGACGTGCTCTTCAAAGACCCCATCATGCTCACGATTTATATCGTTACGCTGTTCTGTATCTCGTGGCAACTGACGCTGTTCGTCATCATACTGCTGCCTGTGGCAGGTCTGCTCATCGGGCGCGTGGGGCGCTCGCTCAAGCGTGCCTCGCAGCATGGTCAGGAGCAGAACGCCGAAATCCTGACGCAGATAGAGGAGACATTGGGCGGACTGCGCGTGGTGAAAGCCTTCAACGCGGAAGACAAACTGCGGACGCGCTTTGCTAACCTCATCAACGACACCCGCCGCACCTTCAACCGTATCAACCGTCGCTACTACCTCGCCCACCCCGTCTCGGAGTTCATGGGCACGGCGCTGATAGCCGTCATCCTTTGGTTCGGCGGCGTGCTCATCCTCTCCGACCACAGCACCATCGATGCCGCCACCTTCATCTACTACCTCGTCATCTTCTACTCCATCATCAACCCCGCCAAAGACTTGAGCAAGGCGGGCTACGGCGTGCGCAAAGGTATGGCGTCGCTGGAGCGTATCGATAAAATCTTCAACACGCCCTCGAACATCCAAGAGCCGCAGCAGCCGAAGGCGTTGCAGTCCTTCCGCGAGAGCATTGTTTATAAGGACGTGTGCTTCGCCTATCGGCAGGACATCCCAGTGCTGCAAGATATCAACCTCACCATCCGCAAGGGGCAGATGGTGGCGCTGGTGGGGCAGTCGGGCTCCGGCAAGACCACGCTCGCCGACCTGTTGCCGCGCTTCTACGACCCCGCGGCGGGCTGTATCACCATCGACGGGACGGACATCCGCAAGGTACGTTCCCGCGACCTGCGGGCACTGATGGGCAATGTGAACCAAGAGGCAATCCTCTTCAACGACACCTTCTTCAACAACATCACTTTCGGTGTGGACCTGTCGCAGCCTGCCCCCGATGGCAAGACGTGGCAGGAGGCAGTGGAAGACGCAGCGCGTATCGCCAACGCGCATGAGTTCATCATGGCGACCCCCGAGGGTTACCAAACCAATATCGGCGACCGCGGTTCCCGCCTCTCCGGCGGGCAACGGCAACGTATCTCCATCGCCCGCGCCATCCTGAAAAACCCGCCTATCCTGATACTCGATGAGGCAACCTCCGCCCTCGACACCGAGAGCGAGAAGCAGGTGCAGGAGGCGTTGGAGCACCTGATGAAAGAGCGCACCACGCTGGTGGTAGCCCACCGACTGAGCACCATCCGCAACGCCGACCTCATCTGCGTGATGCACGAAGGCAGGATAGTAGAGACCGGCAAGCACGAAGAGTTAATAAAAAGAGACGGCTACTACCGCCGTCTCGTAGAGATGCAAGGAAGCAAATGATTTGCCATTCAAGGAGGTGCGGTCTCCAGGCCGCACCATTAAAAGTCCGGGTACGCAGTCGTCCCCGCCTGCTGTCAGATAATCAGTCGGACAGCGTAGCGGTCGGACAACGAAGGGGTCGTTTAGCGTAGCGCTCGGACAGTGAAACGGTCGGATAGCAGGCGGGGACGCCTGCGTACCTGGACAGCACACTATAATACCATACCTAAGACATTATATCTTACTCCGTCTCGAATGATAACAAGTTGTCCGTTTATCACTTGCTTAATGGCGCGCGGTGCTATCTCATTGGTTACTACCTTCTCAGCGATTGATTCTCCGCATACTGCTTCATAGTAGGCATCGGACGTTACTATAATAGTCCGAGGATTGGAGGTGTCTCCGTCTGTCCAATTAACAAACTGATATCCCGCATCAGGGATTACGGTTAAGGTAGCGGCAGTGCCCGCCTCATAATCACCGGTACCGATTATAGTAGCATGATTAGCAGTAGCAGTGATAGTATAGTAGGTAACCTCTTCCGCAGCGACCTTGACTTGCACGATAGCGTTAGCGACGAGCCGCGTTCCCTCTAAGGTAAACACCAGTCCTGTGGTACCCGGCAGTTCGCCGAAAATGGTTATTTGCGCCTGTCCGCTATCATCCAAGAGATAATCGGTAGTATCCGTGGTGGCAATCATGCTACCGCCTGTTGCGACAATTAATGTCTTTCCGGCGCTCGCCGCAGCGGGCAGCGCTGTCACCGTGATGGTCTTGCTTGCGCCGTACTGAATGGTGATGAGCGAATCAACCCAAAGCGAGGTTACCTCCTGCTCTATGTCGAAAGTCTGCCGGAAGTTGTCCTGCATGCGAACGCCGGCATAACTTGCCACACGATTAGACACCGTCAGCGTAATCGTCCGGGCAGTGAATGGTGTATCCGGCACAAAGCGCACAATGGAAGCGTAGGTAGTTTCCTCGCCCTCGTAGGAAACTTCCTCATTGATGAGTTGGACTGTTCCGGCTATTTGTGCATCGTTGGCAGTCAGAAGGATGTTGTCTGTGTTGAGAAGCGCCGGTTGCATGTACATATCGAACGCTATCTCTACGCCCTCTTTGTAGGCGTGTACGTCTTTGACTTCCGGCTGACGATATTGCTTCATGGCAATGTTCACATCCAGTTGTGGAGGGGGAACGGGCAGCCACTCGGAATAGGTAGTCTCATACCCCTCTTTCTCAAACTTAACTTGCCAAAGACCTTGTGGAACATCCCAAGCATACTTACCATCTGCATCGGTGAATAGCGGGTTCTCTTGATCGAATTCAGAGGCATCCCATTTAACAGCTTCCGTTTTGACTACGCCATAAAGATCTTCTACCTCAGATTGATAGAACACCGTGGCGGTAGCCCCTTCTATGCGTTGTGAAGAGACACCTTCATACACATATCCTGATGGGTCCAAAATAAATGTTACCGGCGGTGTTATCGGTGCTGGGTAGTTATTATTCACCGGGGGTACAGGTTTGGGGTAGTTATTATCCCCCGGTGGTTCCGGGGTGTTATTGCTTTTCTTATAACACTCTAAGGAATTTTTTTCTACATAATAATTGCCTAGTTCTCCATCATAATTGTTAATTGCACAATTTTTAGTTATCTCTGCATAGCCATTTAATACACCTGATATGAACCATCCTGGAAGCGTTAAACCAGTTAATCCGTTTATATCAACCAATATTGCACCACCCTCCGCTAAAATAATGCCTGCAGTGTGCAGAGACACCTTTGACATAGATGCCTCAACCTTATCGGCTAAGGCTAATGCCCCTTGTGGATTATTCTCGCATGGCAAAATACCATTATATAATTCTTCCCATTTTTGGATTTTATTCATTAGGTCATAGAAATCGTTTCCACATGCCCAAATTTCTACCAGCACTCCAAATGGACCTGCTAATTTTCCTATAACCTCAACTGCACGACCCAACCTGACAGCAGGTTGAAATGTCGAGGGGAGTTTGTTCAGTTGATTTAGGCCTTGTTCGTACATTTTCTGAGCGGCTGCATTTTTCAAATCAAACTGTTTCACACGATCAAAACAATGGCGTAAACTTTGAAGGGAAGCCTCTATACCTCTCTTATTCTTTTGAATGGCGGCATTATCTCCTGATTCTATAATTGCATTACGGTTATTAAGTAGTTCTTTTGCATCGTCCAAATGATATTTTATCAATTTATCATTGGTTTGCTTTGAACTTTCAATATTTTTGGTTTTCTCCTGCAACTTTTTTTCGAGATGGGCTTTGGCTTGTCCATACACACTCAAATAGAAACATTGAAAATCATCTAAAATACTACTAAGAGTACTTACGAGATAAAGTGCCATATCCACTCCTCCTGACTCAGGGAGTTTAAAGCTTTTAATTGTTGCCCCCAAAGCTTCTAAACACTCTGCAATATGAATGAGTTCCGGAGCGCGATATGGAGCATTTGACATTCGTGATGAGGGCAATTGTCTCCGAGAAAATTGCATCATAGACTTTGTATCAACAACACAACATATAGAATCTGTTGTCATACAATATATTGCACTTCCATCCGTAACCGGATACATTTGATATCCACGAGCGGTAAGTCCAATAGTGTCTGCCGGAGAAAGCTGACGCATAGATAGTTCATACGCTCCTCCTTCCGTGGAATAGATTATACTGGTATCCCCTAACAACGGCTCTATCGTTGTAAAGTTATACAAGAGGAACGCATCGTACAGACTATCTATATACAAACGCGCTTCTTGCTCCCAATCAAGTTCTACATTATCATCCACACTATCCGATTCTACAAGAGTAAGCGTATCAAGTGCCGAAAGGAATATACCAAACATGGAATCCAATACAGATTCTTCCACGGTAGAATCATCCAACAGAATAATAAGGCTATCTACGAGTTGTACAAGTTCACTTTCTTCATAGGTTAACATCTCCTGTAGAGCACTATCTCGCTCTTTCATTATTTCAATCGCGGAAAGGAAATCACCTTCACTTACACGCTTAATTTCTGATTCGTCAATCTTTTGTGAATGACAAAGCGTCTCATAATCAACGCTCACATTAACAGGAAGAGTTGGTGACGCAAATTCATGTGATGCAACCCATCTATCCCTGGAAGAGTTGTATGTAGCTTTACATTTAACTACCTGATTATCTGAGGTATAAACATAGACATACACATTATCAACACATTGAGGAGAATTATCCACAAAATTCACTGCAAAAGAAAATTCCGCATCCCAGAAAATACATGATTTAGGAGTGGTAATTCCCTCTTCCAAATTAAATACAACAGTTAGATTCTTACGCAAATGTGTGTTAAAGTGCGTCATGGAGATATCCTTAACGTAATTAGCATCTTGATCATAAAAAGTCTCGCATACTAAAGAGTTCACCTCTGTACCATTCGGCAGAATCACCTTGGCGTATATGTTATGCTTTGATAAATTATAAGCATCCACAAGTTCCACCTTGCGCATCCATTCTCCGGAAGCAGCCATAGTGAATTGCGTTGTCATAGCCCCATTATCATATATCTCCACTCTGGAATTTGGAACGGAATTTTTACCACGGACAGGCACGAATTTATTTCTTGTTAATTTAGGAACGGAGATGGATATATCTTCTACCTCATAAGTCGCCTGACCCAACGCCAAGAAATAGTCTTTTTCAGTGGTTGAAAAGCCAACGTATGCATTCGGATAAAACATTCCGGACGCCTTTGGCACCACGCAAAACTTCACAGATTGTCCCTGTTTATAGTCAGACAGAGATATCGTCAACTGGCTTCCTTCCAAAGAATAGGTGTTCACCACTTTTTGACCAATCATTACAGAATGCTCCACAAATTCAGCAGAAGAAGGAATATCCACTACCATTCGAACATTGCTGAGTTGATCAGCAGTAGCATTGAGGTCAACGAGTCCGGTAAATGTCAAATAATTACCGGCAACAATAGAAGATTTGTTCACATAGAAGGAAGATTGCTTTCCCACATATTGGAAATTTTGTTCATCTAACTCCGGGATAGTCGGGATCGTTATGCTACGAATCACGCCACTTTGCGTTGTAATGGAATCCGTCACATAATCCACATTTTCCAACAAACCGGTTTGAACATAACGAGAAAGAAGGGATATGGAATTAAAATATTGACTTTCTCCCATGCAAACTATCGTATATGGTGCATCTGTGAGGTCATTAAATATCAATTCGCCATCCAAATCAAAGGACTTTTTTTGTATAAACGTACCTTTTTCATCATACAAGATAGCCACATTATTCTCATTCAACGAATTGATATAATTCACCTTAATACCACCTTTCTGTTTTATGTTGAACGTAACATCAACATGATTAAGTGTATCTACCGATGCAGTCGCTGAAACAGGCATAAAAGCATTCTTCTTGCTGGTAGCCGTCAGGCGTAATTGATCACCCATTTTTACGCCCTCCATCACTACCAATTGCGGGAAACGGTTACTGATCTGACCAACCTCCTGCCGTTGGGTAATATTGTAGATAGCGTATTCCACATTTTGGTAATCACTATACCAGTTTTGCGTAACAGCAGAATCTCCTTCCAACACACTATTCGTATAAGTCAGATTTACATCCACTGTTGCGCCAATGATCGATTTCATGAGGATATCTGCTATTTGAACTACGGCATCCTCCTCTACATTGATTTCTGATATTGTTATGGTCTTATCGACATAGTCATAGGCGGAAACAGAAATAGACGCAGGTACATTGTATGCCTGAAGAGAGAAAACTCCCTTGGCATCCGTTTGCGCAGTAAAGGTCTTGGAGTATTTTCCGTTCACGGTTTGAACTACTGACACATTTGCCCCATAAATGCCTAAATTAGAGTTGGCAGCCTTTACCTTACCGGTAAAAGTAACTTTCTCGATGGGTTGCAGTGTAACGGTCAATATGCTATCTTGATTGCCTACAACATAGTTCTGCAAAGAGGGTTGCACAAAGTCCATGGCAAGAGACTGGCTGAGTTTAACTTGATAAGACAGATTCTCTCCTACCAATTGATTTGTCATAATATTCCCCTGACGCAGATACTTACCATCCGCATCCATCCAAGTTACAGCCACATCATTGGTAACATCGTTTCCTTGCGGAGCCTGTACTCGTACCTCTACATTGAATTGCCTTGCGATTGAGCCTAATGATACTGTAACATCGTCATTCTTGATATTGATAAACTCAATCTTACTGAGTACGACTCCATCGGTTGTCTTCAGATACAAATCATAAACAGAGTTCTTCATCAATCCGAAGAAAGTATATGTACTACGATTCGTCACCAAGTTACGATAGACCTGATTACTTTGCACATTGATGAGTTCAAGAGTCATATTCTGATAATCCGACATATTGCTCACTGAGGGGAAGTTGACAGTCAACATCTTCTCCTCCGAATTCAAAGATCGTATCTGATAATCAGACCATCCTGTTGCATTCAAAAACAGCGGAACGGAAGTGCTCGGAACATAAATAACGGCATCATTTGGCAAGCCGGACAAGGCATACTCTTCCAAGGTAGGAGGTGTTGTAGTGTACATATACAAACTACGCAAACTTGTGCATCCGAAGAATGCATACCTGCCAACCGATTCTACATTAAGAGGGAAATAGATGACCTTAATGGACGTTGCTTCTTCAAACGCATAACTCGGAATCTCTGTATATCCGGTAGTGCGACTGAGGTCTATTGTGTCACACGCTGAGAAATTGCCTGCGAAACCAAAATCTTCGGCAGTCATTTGTCCAATGATTGTGATTGAGCGAACAGTAGCATAATTGTCGTAATCTCCCAAGACAGAACGAATGGCACTATTTAATGAACCCGGCGTAAAGTTGTCAATTACTAATGTACCGGTTGTGGCATCGTACATGTTCACAGAAGGATCAATCGGATTCTCAGGATTATACGAAAAAACAGCGGTATAAGACCGGTCGTTTTGTCCCATACGGATGGTCATGGGGTTAGCCGTTGAGACCACAGTATTGCCCGCCATCCAACTCTCAAACCGATATCCATTGCGCGGATAGGCATATACACGAGTCGTTTCCCCTTCGGTCAGGTAGAAGGAAGAAGCGTTGAAAGAGCCACCCGCAGAAGGGATCGCATAGAGGGTAACTTTGTGTTGGTAACCATCTGCAAACGGGTCCTCGGGATTAGCAGGGTCATAGCCAGTGTAGTCGAAATACGCCGTGAGCACCTCATCATGGTCAGGCATAGTGAACGAGAAATATCTATCTGTTGACACCACCGAGTCGCCTATCATCCAGCGACTGAATGTGTAACCTGTTTTTGCAGATGCGGAGCAATATGCCCTTTCCCCGAAGCCCAGTTGTTGGCTAGATGGGGAGACCGTTCCACCCATGCGAGGCGATGCCTCCAACAGCAAGTTGTAATAGACATTGGGATCGCCCGGATTTTCCGGGTCGTACCCTTCCCCACTGCCCTGTGCCCAAGTCAGAGGACTCAGGCATAGGCTCAGAGTGAGTAATATATGAATTCTTTTCATATTGATTCCTAATTATTTTACCATCACCTTTTTGATACTATTTTGCGAACGCAGGATATAGATACCTGCATTTAGTTGGCGGCTGAGCTCCGCACCATTGCCACTCATAAGCAGGCGACCGTCTATGGTATAGACCTCATATTCGTCCGTTTCTGCGATACCACTTTCTATCGTAACCATCTCAGTCGGTTTGCGTTGGATACTTATGATGAAGCGCCCTTCCTCCGTGCCGACTCCCGCATCAAAGGTATAGTCTCCAAGGCTGAGGTCCACTACGGTATTCGTCTTGGTATCAGTGAGCATCACCGATTCGCTCATAGGAATTGATTGCAAAGCAAGTGTATAACTGCCTGATTGCCCTACATAGATTCCGAGGGTGGCAGTGCCATCTGCGAACGGACGCTCGTCTATCGCCATACGGATTCCGTTTTCTCGGATGAACAGTTGCGGCACATTCGTGTTGGTGGACATCATCTTGGAAGCATCGCACGAGATCTCGTATTCCATCCGTGCTGACTCGTTAATGACAAGACGTGCTTTGTCGGTGTAGTCATTTCCCGAAAAAGTGAAGTTATATACCATGCGGTCAGCCTGCGCGGCGGCACGGCGAGGAGCATAATAATCATCATTACCATTGTCATATGAAAAGTCGCTACTATGTGTACGCCCCTCCGGCTGGAAAGTGATAGAGGCTGCGTCAGTAGGACGCTGCACAAAGAACGCCTCAAACGGACGAAGCACATACTCGTCATCCAACAGCGAATAAGCGGTATAGCCATTGCCATTCCAAACGGTGATAGGTGCACCGAAGGACATACTTTGGGTATTGTAGAAGGCGGGATACGGATTACCTACCAGATTCCACGAGCGGTTATGCGCAAATTCCGAGACATACTCGTTGAGCGGCTTTGATACGGCTTGGTAAGCAAAGATATTGTTTTTATTGGCATTGTTGACCGCCTTGAAAGAGAAGGTAATATAAGTAGTGCTCCAACTATCCGGATTATTATCGGTGCAATGCAGGATATACCCTTCCCCCGCATTGAGGACGGACCCATCGGACATGTTTTGCCATGTGTTGCCCGTCATGGCTGCACGGTCGGCACCGGAGTATTTTCGGATAACCCAGAGCACCCCTTCCGGCACTTCGATATCGGATACGTTCACATCAAACGGGAAACTGATAAACTGCCACTGGCGGGTGGGAATAGTCAAGTTGAGAGAAACAGTATCTGCCGACATCGTTGCCTGCGGAATGAGCGTTGTGAAATATGGATAACCACGATAAGACACATAGTTACCATTTTCGTCATAATAATAATCGCTTACATATCGGGTGCTTACATTCTGTTCGTAATGACTCATCGTTATCGGCACGTTGACGTTGACATGCGCCGCCTGTGTAGAGGATGCGACATACGACAACTTCATGTCAATGGAGTCGGCTAATCCTGTCATCGTATTAAGGCTGAAATCACTATTTAATGCCAGCACATTGAGTTCACCATCCATGGGGACGATACTACCAAAGTGGTACCAATCATCATGCAACATATAACTCGTTACGGAGATTGCCGGCACGTGGAGCGTGGCTGCAGCCACTAGGTCAGCAGGAAAGGCAGAGGTAGAGAATGGAGATACTGCTTCGCAATACACATCGCGCAGTGCAGTGCCTCCGAACGCATCACCATCAATCGTCTCTACCTTCGGCAAAGAGATGGAAGTTAGAGACGAGCAACCACCAAACGCATAACCACCAATCGTCTCTACCTTCGGCAAAGAGATGGAAGTTAGAGATGAACAATCACCAAACGCAAAACCACCAATCGTCTCAGCCATTGGTAAAGAGATGGAAGTAAGGGATAAACAATTACGGAATGCCTCACCACCAATCGTCTCTACCTTCGGCAAAGAGATGGAAGTTAGGGAAGAACAAGATTGGAATGCATAATTTCCGAGTGTTGTCACATTCGGCAAAGAGATGGAAGTTAGAAACGAGCAATCACCAAACGCATTTTCACCAATCGTCTCAGCCATTGGTAAAGAAAGAGAGGTCAGATATGAACAATAATAAAACGCATTTTCACCAATCGTCTCAGCCATTGGTAAAGAAAGAGAGGTCAGATATGAACAATAATAAAACGCATTTTCACCAATCGTCTCAGCCATTGGTAAAGAGATGGAAGTAAGGGAAGAACAAGATTGGAATGCATAATTTCCGAGTGTTGTCACATTCGGGCAATTGATATTTGTCAAACGCCTACAACCGGTGAAAGCATTATCTCCAATTTCCGTCAGTGTAGAAGGCAGCACAATCGTGGTAAGTTTCTTCAAACCATTGCAATTACTGATGGTCGTGATATCTGTCTGCGACAAATCCAGTTTCGTAAGATTCGTCAAACGCGCAAACATCTTCATATCATCACTACTGAGGTGACCGATAATCGTCAACTCGTTCACATCAGACCACTGCGTTATATTTGCTAATAGTTCGTTCGCCAAGGTACCGGCAATGTTGATAGTCAGCGTTAATGATTGGTATTCATGCCCCACGTAATCCACCGTTTTCCCATACCACTTAGAGTACGAGTTGTTCGTCAGAGCAAGATAGGAACTATAGGCATCTTGTGGCACCCAAATCATCGTAGAGGAAGGAATGACTTCATTATCATCATAACTATTTAACGAGGGAGGTGTGGTAGAGTTAAGATACAAATCCGTAATTTGTGATGGGATATAACCACGGATATTGGTAATGCTCTCCGATAAAGAAAGTTTCACCAAATTAGTGGCAGAGGTGACATCCACTTCATCATAAGGTTGCCCAATTCCTGTGATTGGATATGTTTGTTCATCGTATATAACGCCCTCAGGGACATACAGCGAATCCCGTGAGGTGATTGCTCCTACAAAATACCAACCCTCACCAGAGGGTTCAAATCCTAATACCGTGCCATCGTCCAACGTAGCCGTGGAGGAAGCTCCATTAATCCCGGAATCGGGGTTATACACCACATTGACTGTCTCGGCAGAGACAATGGTCGATGCACAAAATAGACATGCCACCAGCGTAAGAAATAGATTGCTTTTCATACATAGATTCTCTAATACGTGTCGAGAACAACATTTAGTTTGCCTACTCTTTATAGGATTTTCGGCATTCTCCCTTTAATATCTTAGTTTAGTTTGTTGCGTTAACTTTTCATATCCAGATACGCGCGTGATACATCCCGACTATTCGGGGCAACCTGTCGGGGCTAAAAATCCTAATTCAAAAATGGGATAGTGGGAAAGAATAAACGACCGTTTAGATTTACACACTAAAGGGAGCCAAAATAAAGGGGAAAGGCATAGAAAAAGTGTGTAAATCTAAACGGTCGTTTAAATTTACACACTTCGAGAGTTTATATATGGAACTTAAAAAACTATAACTCTTATTGTTGTTAGAACACAGAGGGCTATTCTACTACCACAAGGTAGTAGTTCTTCTTCCCCTTTTGGAACAGCAGATACTTGCCGTTGAGCAGGGCGGCTGTGGTGATGGGCGTCTGCGGGTCGGTGAGTTTCTCTTTGTTCATCGAGAACCCGTTCGCCTGAATCATCTTGCGTGCCTCGCCTTTGCTGGGGAAGATATGCGTCTTCTCCGCCAGCAGGTCCAGCGGCGGAATGCCCGCTTCCAGTTCCGCGCGGCTCACCGTGTACTGCTCCACGCCCTCGAACACTTGCAGGAACGTCTCCTCGTCCAAGCGCGCCAGCGCTTCGTGCGTCGCATTGCCGAAGAGGATGTTGCTTGCCTCCACCGCGGCGTTGTAGTCCGCCTCCGAGTGCACCATGATGGTAACCTCCTTCGCCAAGCGTTTCTGCAGCGTGCGCAGGTGCGGCGCTTGGTCGTGCTCCGCGATGAGCGCGTCTATCTCATCCCGCTCCAATGAAGTGAATATCTTGATGTAGCGTTTCGCATCGTCGTCGCCCACGTTGAGCCAGAACTGGTAGAACTTATACGGCGAGGTGTACTTGCGGTCGAGCCAGATGTTGCCGCTCTCGGTCTTGCCGAACTTCCCGCCGTCGGCTTTGGTGATGAGCGGGCACGTCAGCGCAAACGCATCGCCGCCGCCCATCTTCTTGATGAGTTCCGTACCCGTCGTGATGTTGCCCCACTGGTCCGAGCCGCCCATCTGCAACTTGCAGTTCTTGTGTTTGTTCAGATACACGTAGTCGTAGCCTTGCAGCAACTGATAGGTAAACTCCGTGAACGACATTCCCTGCGAGAACTCGCCGTTGAAGCGTTTCTTCACGGAGTCCTTCGCCATCATGTAGTTCACCGTGATGAGTTTGCCCACATTGCGGGCGAAATCGAGGAAGGTGTAGTCCTTCATCCAGTCGTAGTTGTTCACCAGTTCCGCTGCGTTGGGCGCATCGGAATGGAAGTCGAGGAAACGCTCCAACTGGCGTTGGATGCACTCTTGGTTGTGGCGCAATGTGGGCTCGTCCAGCAGGTTACGCTCTGCCGACTTACCGCTCGGGTCGCCAATCATACCCGTTGCCCCGCCGATGAGCGCGATCGGTTTGTGCCCGCAACGTTGCAGGTGCCGCAACATCATGATACCGCACAAGTGCCCGATATGCAGACTGTCCGCCGTCGGGTCTATGCCCACATACGCGGCGGTTACTTCCTTCATCAACTGCTCTTCCGTGCCCGGCATGATGTCTTGGAGCATGCCGCGCCAACGCAATTCTTCTACAAAATTCTTCATCGATACGTGTATAAAATAGATTGGAAATAAAGAAAATCGGGGGCAAAGGTACTGCTTTTTTTTGAGATATGCAAATGTTACTCTTTTTTTCCATCAATTCTCTATCCCTGACCCTTTTTGATTTTTATTCACCAAAAGCAACGCACAAACAAAAGGCTACTACCCGACTTGACTGGTTAGGCAAACTCTTATCTCTTACCACACCCCATTATTCAACTTGCTTTTTTAGATAATTGTCCTTTTTTCGCATAACCATACCCGACTTTACACCCTTATTAACAGCAGATTTTATCGGAACATTATCGTAACATTATCGTAACATAAACGAGTCTGTAACAGCTTGTTAATCGACCTATAACAATTGTCCAAAACACGTAAACAACTTTTTCAACTCTTGCCTATTGCTACAAAAAGAGACTATCTAACAAGTCTTATACCGGGGACGCTGGCGTACTCCCCCGCCCCGTTTCGTTTATCCCGACTTCGTTTACCCCGACAGGTCGGGGTCGAGACGAAGAGGGGACTGGGAGCGGGGGCTTTATTTTGGGCGTTTTGGAACAAAACGAAGGCTTTTGCGGTGATTTTAGCCCTTTATAAGCCATTCACAAACAAAAAGAGGCTGCCCAACAAACTTGTTAGACAGCCTCTTTGTTTGAAGGGTCTCTTACTCAATACGTGTACCGAGCAAGGAGAATTTGGCGTTGTTGCGGATAATCACCACTTGTCCGTTCTCGATGCGTTTGAGAGCAGGGGCGGTGTTTTGGGACAGATTATGCAAGTCGGTGGCGGCAGCATCGTAGTGGATATAGACCTTCACGCCAAAGGAATTGACGGCATCCACGGTCATCACCATGTGTCCGTCCACTTTCTCAACAATGACCTCACCATCTACGATAAAATAGAGGGGGTCGGTATAGAGGAGATTTCCGTCGTCGTCAATGACGAGTGAAGCGAAGAAAGAGGGAGTGATATAGCCTTCAGACTGGTTAATGCCTGCCGAAGCGAAGACGGTTCCCGGCGCTGCCGTGGAGTTGATGGGGTATGTGCCTGCGGGCACCACGATGTCGTTGTCCGTCATGTCGAGGGTGAACCAAAGCACGAGTTGCTCGGTGACATCCGGGTCGGTAATTGTATATTTGAGGTAGTAGCCGAACTCTGTATCTACGATAGCGTTTTCGCCATAGTAGCGGATGAGTTCTCCCTCTTTGGTGTCTCCGTCTTGCTGCTTGCTGACGCTCCACGCTGTTCGGAAGTCGAAGCGATAGACGATGGAGTCGGTGCAGAGCATCTCGCCTTGCACGAAGAGCGAATCCGTGCCATCAAACTCGACATCGATAGTGCCATAGAGCATAAAGCCTTGTGTCTTATTATCCTCATCGCCGGGCGTGGTGAGATAATGGAGGATGAAAGAGCGATATACATCTTTGGCTGTGTAGGAGCCATTGGGGATCTCGGTGGTGTAAAGGTTCATCGAGAGGTAATAGAGCGAGTCGGGAGAGTAGCCGAGGAAGGTAACATTATCGGCGAGTTGGATATTGTCGTAGAACTCGATATTTTGGAAAGTTACCTCCACGGTGTCTTTCACGGGCGGGAGGTGGTATTCAAGCGCAACCTTGTAGAGCGTTCCGTTCTCTGCCTGCATATCGGCATAGACGAAGCGACAAGTGTCTTGGATGTCGAAAGTGGCGTTGATGAAGACGGTGTTGTAGTTGTCGTATGTGCCGCTGGGTGAGATAACGGTGATATAACCGTATATTTGGTCGCCGACGTAGGTACCGGATTTAACTTCTTCTGCAGGGATATAGAGTTCTATTTTGTAGTCTTCCCCGAAGTACCTGCACGCCCATTCATCGGGAAGCATCATATCATCGAGTTCCCAGTCGTATTTGTGGATAACGACGGTGTCTTTGGGTGTGGGCACGGGCGCGTCGAGTTTGATGACATGGAGGTTCTCGTCGGTGCCGAAGATTTCGGCGTAGAGGTGATACATACGGTTCTCGTCCAAGGTAATCATCGCCGTGGGGCTGGTCAGAGGCGTGATGGTATCTTTGAGATATGCGAGATAGGTGTTTTTATCGAAGACATGACCGCGTGCTTTCTCGCCGGTGTATTGGATGTAACTATCGAAGCAGAGGGAGACAGCCCAGCCGTTGTCCGCTTTACCGTTGAAGATAGTGGAGTCGGAGTTGGTTAGTACGAAGTTTCCTTTGGGTACGATGTACTCGATGGTATCTTTTGGTTGCGGTTTCGACCAATTGAGGTCGCAGAGGTAAATAACGGTATCAGTGGAAGTCGGTCCCCACCCTTTCATGGTTGCATCAATATGGATAGCAGTGTTACGGTCGCCGGTAACGATGGCGGTAACCTCGGTGAGCAATCTGGGGGAGTTGTTGGCAACGATTCCGCCTTGGTTGTAGGTGTAGTCGTCGATGTCGCTGCCTGTGAAGGTGCCGGTCATGTCTTCGGAGAAGGTGTACCAGTTGAGATAGACCTTGTAGTTGACATTATTGACCTTTGCGGAGCCTTCATAGAGCCACATTCCTTGCTCATTGTCATAGGCGAGGTAGTCGGGTTGTTCAACGGAGATACGGATGGTATCTAACGCGTCTGCGGCATAGCATGAGAGTGCGCAGAAGCATAAAAATAAAGCAAAAAATCTTTTCATAAACTGTATGTATATTTATTCGTTATTAGGATAATTCCGTGCAAAGGTAGCACATTTTTTTTGAATATGCAAACTAAACGACATAAAAATACACTTTTTACTTGCATATATCGCATTTTTAACGTATCTTTGCACATTCAAACTCACTCGTTTTAATGCGTAAATAATTTTGTTATGAAGATACGTTTATTGCTTGTCGGCAAAACAACAGATGCCCGTCTTGTGTCGCTAATAGACGACTACCAAAATCGGTTAAAACACTATGTGCCTTTCTCGTTGGAGGTGCTGCCCGAGTTGCGTAACGCCAAGTCGCTGAGCGAAGAGCAGCAGAAAACGACGGAGGGCGAGATGATTCTCAAAGCCGTATCTGCTGCCGAGGAAATGATATTGTTGGATGAGCACGGCAAGGAGTTTCGCTCGGTGGAGTTCAGCGAGTATTTGCAGAAAAAGATGTCTGCGGGACGGGATATCGTGTTTGTAGTGGGCGGTCCATACGGGTTCTCGGAGGCAGTCTATCAACGCGCCAACGGCAAAATCTCCTTGAGCAAGATGACCTTCTCCCATCAGATGGTGCGCCTGTTCTTTGTAGAGCAGATTTACCGCGCCATGACCATCCTCCGCCACGAGCCCTACCACCACGAATAGGGCTCAATTATTATAATTAAAGATTGCCATAGCCCCAACGGGGCGACATAACTGCCATAGCCCCAACGGGGCGACATAACTGCCATAGCCCCAACGGGGCGACATAACATAGCGTAGGGGTTTACCCCTACGGGTAGGGAGTTTCCCTTTCTGCCATAGCCCCAACGGGGCGACATAACTCAATTTTGAATCATCGGGTCAACTATATATTGTTGCCATAATTTAGCAACCGATGCTCCTCAAAAACTGCAATTAATGGCTAAATATAGGGAGATTACCTATAAGAAAGTAGTTTTTTTTGAAAAAAGTGCCGGAAAATTTGGTTATTTGAAAAAAAAGCCGTACCTTTGCACCCGCTTTCGATGAGAGCAAGCCCAGATGGCGGAATCGGTAGACGCGCTGGTCTCAAACACCAGTGGAGCAATCCGTGCCGGTTCGACCCCGGCTCTGGGTACTCAAGGGCGGTTCATACCGCCCTAATGTTTAACAAAGGGTCAAGCGGAAGACTTAAAAATGACGCTATCCAACTCTAAATCTCGTAAATCGGGAGAGAGTAACTGAAAAGGAGGTGTATGCAATGATCGTAGTACCGGTGAAAGAAGGCGAGAACATTGAGCGCGCGATTAAGAAATTCAAACGCAAATTCGACAAGACAGGCGTCATCAAGGAGTTGCGCCGTCGTCAACAGTTCAACAAGCCGTCGGAGGTAAAGCGTGTGAAAATGGCGCATGCTAAGTACGTACAATCGCTCCACGCACACGATGATATGTAATTTAATTATGAATTAAGAATTATGAGAGCGTACGCTCTATAAGTAATTGAAATTCTAATTCAAAAATTACGTACAGAAAAATGCTGCTTAACAAATGAGTTAGGCAGCATTTTTGTTTTAGGATATATCCGACCAGTTTTGGGCGGTGATACGCAGGCGGTTGAGTTGGTCCTTGTAGATTTGGTTTCGTTGGTCGGAGAGCGTGGGGTCTTGGTCGAGGAGGTGGGATGCGGCATGTCGTGCCAGTTCGAGCAGTTGCCCGTCGGATGTGAGCGAGGCGATATGCAGGTCGAAAGGCAAACCGGACTGCTGCGTACCCTCCAAATCGCCGGGACCGCGCAGCTGCAAGTCCGCCTCCGCAATACGAAAACCATCGTTGGTAGCCACCATGATATCCATCCGCTGGCGCGTCTCTTTGGTCAGTTCCAACTTTGTGAGCAAGATACAATAACTCTGCTCCGCGCCGCGCCCTACTCTACCCCGTAACTGGTGGAGTTGGCTCAGCCCGAACCGCTCTGCATTCTCGATAATCATCACCGTAGCATTCGGCACATTCACGCCCACCTCAATGACCGTGGTCGCTACCAGTATCTGTGTCTCGCCTTTGACGAAACGCTGCATCTGTTCGTCCTTGTCCTTCGCCTTCATCTGCCCGTGCACCATCGAGAGCCGGTAATGAGGGAAAGTATCGCAGAGTTCGTTGTAGCCGTTTTGCAGGTCTTGCATATCCAGTTTCTCGTTCTCTTTGATGAGCGGGAAGACGATATAGACCTGCCGCCCTGCCTCTATCTGCTTGGAGATGAACTGATTGACGGACGCTTTGCGCTGAATAGAGTAGTGCAGCGTATGCACGGGCTTGCGCCCGGGAGGCAGTTCGTCTATCACGCTCACCCGCAGGTCACCATAGACGGTCATCGCCAGCGTGCGGGGGATAGGCGTGGCAGTCATCACAAGCACATGCGGCGGGCAGACGTTCTTGCTCCATAGTTTGGCACGCTGCGCCACTCCGAAGCGGTGCTGCTCGTCCACCACTACCAGCCCTAAATTGCCCCACTGCACGTTATCTTCCAGCAGGGCGTGCGTACCGATAAGGATATCTATCTCCCCGTTCTGCAAGGCGGGCAGGAGCGTGGCACGCTCTTTTTTGGACGTGGAGCCGGTGAGGAGCGAGATACGCACCTCGGGCACGGCAGCAAGGAAGGACGATAATGTGGCAAAATGCTGATTGGCAAGTATCTCCGTAGGCGCCATGATACAGGTCTGGAAGCCGTTGTCCACGGCGAGCAGGCAACACAAAAGCGCTACAAGCGTCTTCCCGCTCCCTACATCACCCTGCAAAAGACGGTTCATCTGCCTGCCCGATTTGAGGTCGCTCTGAATCTCGCGAATGACCCGTTTCTGTGCGTTGGTCAGGTCGAAAGGAAGGGAACGGTAGAGGGCATTGAAGGTCTTGCCGACGATGGGCATGGCATAACCTTGGTTCTGCTCCCGCCGCTTCATCTGCCTAAGTATCTGCAACTGAATATAGAAGAGTTCCTCGAACTTGAGCCGTTCGCGCGCCCGTTGCATAGACTGGGTGTCCTTTGGGAAATGGACGTTGAGGAGGGCTTGGGTAAGCGACATGAGATGATACTGCTGCAAGAGGTCGCTACCCATGGTATCTTGCACGCCCTCCGCGGTAAGGTCGGGGATGAGATGAGAGATGATGGTACGCATCGCCTTGGAGTTCAGCCCCTTCTTCTTCATTGTCTCCGAGGTGTTGTAGTAGGGCTCCAAGCCTTGCGTCATCTCGGGGGTAACTTTCTCCCATGGAGTCAACTCGGGGTGCACGAAGTTGAACAGGTGATTGAAGCGCGAGGGCTTGCCAAAGAGCAGGTATTTCACGCCCTTTTGCAGTTTGACATACTGAATACCCTTGAACCAAACCAACTCGATGATATGGCTCCCATCCGAGAACGTGGCACTCAGACGCGCCCCCTTCCCCGTGCCGATGGTGTGCCACTCGGTTATTTCGCCGATGATTTGCACATAGGTATCTTCGTCTTCTATCTCCGTTATCTTATAGAAGCGGCTGCGGTCAATATACTTGTAGGGATACTGCCGCAACATATCCAGCGCCGTGGTTACCCCCAGCTCTTTACGAAGAGTGTCGGCACGATTTGTACCGACACCCTTGCAATATGCTATGTCTCGTTGAGAGAGCATAAGAGGAATTTGAAAATGTGTAAATTTGAAAATTTGAAAATTGCCATTCGGCTTCTAATTCCCAATTCTCAAACTTTTCTTCACATTATTAGCCGTTTTTATTGCAGGCGGAAGTTAACGGGTACGGTGTATTTCACGCGCACAGCCTTACCACGCTGCTTACCGGGTTTCCACTTCGGCATGGACTTGATGACACGTACTGCCTCTTTGTCAAGCGAAGCATCGCCACCCGAGCGCACAACCTCTACATCCACAATCGAACCGTCCTTGTTCACCACGAACTGGCAGATAACACGACCTTGGATACCGTTCTCCTGCGCAATAACAGGATACTTCACGTTCTCGCTCAGGTACTTGAAGAGGGCTTGCTGCCCGCCCGGGAACTCCGGCATCGTCTCTACGACCACGAACACCACTTCTTCCTCTTCTTCCTCCACGGGAGCCTCTACCGGCGCGGCAATCACTACCTCCACGTCTTTATCGTCTTCCGTATTGATTTCGATAGACTCGGTCTCCACATCGTCTTCCACCACGTTGAGCACCTCTACCTCCTGTACAGGTGGTGGTGGGGGCGGAGGAGTGGTTTCCTGAGTGGTCTGCTGGATTTCCACTTCCTCCTCGAAAGTGAACTCCGTATCTGCCACCTCATACTTCGTTACTTCTTTCTCCGTCCACTCCAACGCTACATAGCAAAGGCTCAAGACGAAGACAAAACCCATCAAGACATAGACTACTTTCTTGTCTTCCAGACTGGCTTTTTGTGACTTTTTGAGTTGCATATTGTGTTAGTTATTAGATTTTACTTTTGGATAAAAGACCGCTCGCTTTGCTCGCTGAAAGATAAAAGATGAAAGACTGATTACCATCGGCTCAAATTATGTCTATCAAGCCCCCTAAATATTCATTTCTTACCTCCTGCATTCTCAACGCTCAGCAATGTCTAACTCAAAAACGACTGCAAATTTACTGCTTTTTTCTGAATAATACAAACATTTCTTGCTTTTTTTGTGATTTTTTCTTGTTTTCGTTGGAAAATCCATAAAAAAGCACTACCTTTGCAGGCGAAAATGAAGGAACAAATACGAAAGATAGCCCGCTCGGAGTTGGTGCGTAACTCTGCTAAATTGCTTTCTGCAAATGTGATTGCACAAGCGATAGGGCTCTTGGTCTATCCTATCCTGACCCGTCTCTACAGCCCCGAAGATTTCGGACTGTTAAACTTGTTTTTAAGCATCGGCGGGGTGCTGGTTCTTCTTTCTACCGCAGAGTATCAGTATGCCATCGTTCTTCCGAAAAAGGATGAGGAAGCACGCGGATTGGTGCATATATGCGGTTTCCTGCTTCTCATCACCACGGGCATAGTGCTCCTGAGTGTACCCTTTTCCAAACCCATTGCTCGCTTATTTAATACGCCGGAATTAGCCAACTGGTATTGGTTAATGCCGCTGTTTGTGTTTGTGATGGGACTATGGAATATATTGAATTACTGGTATATACGAAGAAAACAATTTGGAGCCATATCTCGCTACCAGATTTCTCAGTCGGTCTTATCTGCAACGTCCAAAAGCGGTATAGGATATGTTGGTTGTACCACTTGGGGGCTAATCGTATGTAGCGTGTTTGCTCCTGTTCTATCCCTTATTGCGAATATCTTGTCCTACAAGAAGCAATTTTCACCTTTGTTGGTAAGGACAAGCAAAGACGAGCGCCAACAGTTAATCAAAGCGTACAAAAATTTCCCTTTATATACACTACCAAGGTCATTTATTAATAACCTTAGTTCTAATTTGCCGTCATTATTGCTGACGCCTTTCTTTGGGTTGGGGTGTTTAGGGTATTTTGGGATGGCTTGTACGATTGCTTTGCGTCCAATTACTATTGTTACAGGAACATTATATCAGATACTGTATGAGCGAGTTGCTCGACAAGTAAGAGAACAAGTCTCCATTTGGCGGATTATCTGCAAGACCTATTTACCTTTATCTTGTTTAGTGATACCTTGTATGGTGGGACTATGGTTTGGAATGCCTACTTTGGTGAAATGGTTTTTGGGTGCAGACTGGATAGAAACGGCTCGCTATATACGCTATATGCTACCGTGGTTTACCTGTATCTTCATAGTTGCCCCTTTGGCATTTATCTCGGATATTTTCGGGAAACAACGTACCTTTTTGATTATTGAGTGTGTGTACTTTCTGCTCCGTGTGTTAGCAATGGGTATAGGGATTTATCTGCAAGATTTTGATATTGCCATCATACTATTATCTGCCAGCGGAACAGTTATCCTTATTATCCAACTATTGTGTTATCTGCATTTCATACATCAATATGAATCAACAAGGGAAGTGCTTTAGGGTTGCCAAGAGAGTAAGAGATTGCATTTTTTGAGACGCATTCTTATGGATTAAGTCCCTCACATCTGCCTCCAATAGCGGCTCAGGAGCCAATAAGGGCATATTTTCCGCGAAGTATGTATTAGCAAAGTTCTGCAGATAGGGATTATTCTCGAACCAGAAGTCTTCGGGATTCATGGAGGCACCGACTTGTTCTTTATAATAATCGTGAATGTGCATTTTTTTGAGGATATACCAAGTTAATCGTTTGGGTATATCTTTCCTTTCCATAGAGCGTCCACATAACGATACCTGTTTTGGGCGTTTCCCAATCGTGTAGTTGCCGTTGTGTTTCCATTGAGCCATATCGGGGTATTTATCCAATATCCATTTGTCGTAGATATGGTAATCCCAGCGCCATTTGAGGGGAATAGATAGGGCAAACTCCAGCACATCCACATCATAAAAGGGGGAGTAGGATTCACCCAAAGATTGCAATATAAGCGGCGAGCCCAAGTTTGCACAATAGCATCCCCGCACATATAGATAGTAAATTTCTCTATTGGGATATTCTTTCCAAAAATCAGAAGGAATATAATTTTGCAATCGGTCAATATGATATTGGCTATATGCTCCGCATCCTAATGCGTAAGATTGGTTATAATTTAGTTCAGTGAATGCGGTACCAAAGATGATATCTCCGAGCATTCCGGTTATCACTACCCCTATTTGTCCTTTCGGCAGGCGAGCAAAACTATCTAATACTTGTGAAGCACCGCTATATTGCACCAAGCCTTGGGTTAACGCAACTGTTTCATCCAAGTTATCAAGATAGTTTCCTCCGTCCAAGGCACGAAAATGCATCTCGTTACCCCAATAATCGGCTAATTGTTTTGGGATAAGTTCATCGTAGTAGTCCGATTGAGAATAGGTAACATTATGAATTGGTTCATGCGACAAATGATGGGCAACGCAGTTTGTCATTCGGGAGTCTAAGCCTGCACTCAAAGGGAGATAATTAGTGAAGTGGTATTGTTTATTTTTATCTATGACCCGTTGAATAGCATTTCGGAAGAGCGAGTCCATACGCTCTATGTTTTCTTGTTCGGATAGCGTATTGGGCAGGTTTTTGAAACGGTGGAAAGTCAAGAGTTGATGCGCATTGGGTGTTATGCGCAAGTATTTACCGGCAGGGATACGCCAGATGCCTTCATAAATCGTTTCACATAAAGGAGAATAGCCATACGTCAGCAGCGAATACATAAAGCCCTTGTTATGTTGCAGGGGCTTGATTTGTCGCAAGGCATTGGATAATACTTGTAAATCGGAACTGAAGCAAAAGCCGTTCTCTGCTTCCGCATAAAATATCAGATGGTCTCCTATATGGTCGTTGTACACAAGCAGCAAGTCTTGCTTAATGTCGTAAACGACACCACAAAAACTGCCACGGAAGACACGAAAGAAAGTTTCTCCAAGCGATTGGTAGAGATGAGGAATTAGTGATACAAGGGATGTATGGTGATACTGCTCAAGCAGTTCCTTGTCATTCAAGATTACTCCTTCGGTAATGAATATGCACTCATCGGTATTCACGAATACTTTATCGTTTTCAAACTTCGGTAAAGTATAATGCCATAAATGGCAATTCGGCGTATCCATTTCACGATGCATCAGATTTGTTTGCAAAGCATCAAAGGAATACGATATTATATGCGTATGATATGTACCGAAAACACCGTGCATCATGGTTATTTTAGCGTATTATATATGTTCATCAGTTGTCGTCCAACGGTATCAAAGGAGTATTGTGTCCCATATTCACGAATTTGTGCGGTGTTGTAATCTTGATAATGGTCGAGCATGAAACAAATGGCTTTTGCAAGGGCGTTTTCATCTTCGGAGGGGACCAGCACACCAATTTGAGAGTTTACCATTTCTTTTATTCCCCCCACATTACTACTGATAATAGGCAACCCAACTGCCTCACTTTCAGATAGTACCACTGGCGCATTTTCATATCGCGAGAAAAGGACTAATGCATCTGATTGTTGCATCCATCGGCAAACTTGTTTTGGCGTTTGTTCTCCTGTAAAAACAAGCATCCCTTGAGGGAAGCAGAGAGAATCCGCATAAGCTTTATCCTCTTCAAAATTAACTCCTGTTCCCACCAAAACTAATTCAAAATCTTGCCGGTCATCCGCTACTTTTCGAGTAGCACGCAGCAGCCCTTTGATGTTTTTGGCCTTTTCGTCAAAGCAACTTACATGGAGCAAGCGTTTTTTGGGGCGAGGTTCTTTTATGTAAGGTTGATAAAAAAAGTCATCCACTACATTGTTGATTTTCTGCCAATGTGCATTCTCTATGCCGCAGGTTTGCATGGCATTTTTCAGCACATTGCTTACAGGCATGATAGCGTTTGCCTGTTTTGCAATATGTCGCATAAAAAGTCCATGCCAACCTCCACGAAAAGCGAAGTTGGCAGGCAGATAGCCCGACCAATGCTCAATTATAAAATAAGGAATATGGTAACGGCGTTTGAGATAGAGTGCTAAGAGTCCGTTTTTGTCCAGCACATTCATCTGTACGATGTCGGGAAGTCCCCACTCTTTGTGCAATTGCCGCCACCCATGCCACATATCTCTCAACCATCGTATTCCCGTGCTCTCGTAATATAATACTCGGACATCAGCCCCTTGACGGCGCAGAGCATCGGTGTGCTTTTGTACAAAAAGCCCCGCCATCGCATCTCTCGGAGTAGGATACCATGCAGCAAGAAAAAGGACTTTCATGGGTTACTGCAACTTATACCTCAGGTTGCGGAGGTGGTTGAAGAATAAAGCGAGGCGGAAGACGGGATGATAGTGTTTTTCTACACTGTAATACTTATACGGTTCCGACCCGAATTGCTTATAGTGATTGGCAATGGAGCGTACCATTGAGCCTTCAAAGTCAAAACGGACTTGCTTCTCGCGGGCAAGTTTAATCGATTCCAATACGAGCAACGCACCCGCACCTGAGTTCTTGAACTCCAACGAATAGCAAGGGATGAGGTAGTACATCAGTTTGTTGTCCCAAGCGAGGAAGGCGGCGGCGTGGGTGTGGTTGTCGGCATCTTTGATGGCGATGATAGCGCATTGGTTGAGGCGATGGAGTTTGCGCTCGAGGACGAGGAAGAACTCGCGGGAGTAGGTAATCGCCTTGCGCTGCTCCGCCATGCAGGCGGCATGGAAGCGGTAGAAGTCCTCGGGGGACATGGTGTGGTCGGCATGCAGGGAGAGGGCTTTCTGTAGTTGCCGTTTCTTGTTCTTGGAGAAGCGGGCGATGAGGGCGTTGAGGTCGCTGAGGTCGTTGATGCGGTAGGTGATACGCTCGCGTGCCTTGAAGCCCAACGCCTGCATGGGTTCCACGCAGAGGGACTTGGGGGCGTACTGCTGGTAGTAGTAAGCGAGGTGAAGCCCGTCTAACTGCTCGGCGAGCATACGGCAGATCTCCGCCACCTGCCACTGGTCTTCGGTATATTGCTGCGCCACCCATATGCCGCCTATCTGCGTCTGCTGGGGCATGACGATATAGCGCATCCACAGGCGTTTGCGAATGAGATAGGGCATGGCACCCATGATCTCGCCTTGGTCGTTCTCCGCCAAGAGGACATCCCACTCTTTGCCCGCGCATACCGCCTCCATCCACCACGGTTGCATGGTGAGAGGGAGGTATTCTTGGGCGGCCGCCCACTCGGTATATCGCTGTTTGTTGGTCATGGGGAAATTTGACAATTTGACAATTTACTATTTGACAGATAATTTTTTGCTCACAAAAACAAACTATAATCACGACAATAATGAACAAAAACGTTTTTTTTAGGGAACAAATATTTTCAAATATTATTCTAATATTTTTTTGCTTCTATTGTCCTAAATTGCCAAAAACTAAATTAGTTTATAGCTATTGAGATTTGTCTATTTCCACTTATGCTCAGCAAGATAAATGGTCAACCCACAAGTTAGAAGATGTCCGTTTCGGGAGCATCGAGGTTGTCGGTGGCGGGGGACTCTTCGGGGAGGGGTTCCTCATTGCGCTTGGTCTGGTACTCCTGCGGACGGTAGAGAATCTGCACGTTCTCGGCAATGACCTCGGTCTTGCGGCGAACTTGTCCGTCTTTCTCCCACGAGCGGGTTTGGAGTTTGCCCTCGATGTATAGTTTCATGCCCTTGCGGACGTATTTCTCCGCCCACTCGGCGAGGTTGCGCCAAAGGACGATGGCGTGCCAGTCGGTGCGGTCGGGCACTTGGGTGCCGTTCTGCATGATGTAGCCGCGTTCGGTGGTGGCGAGATTGAAGTTAGCGATGGCAACGCCGCGGTCAAGATAGCGTACTTCGGGGTCGGAACCTACGTTGCCAATGAGAATGACTTTGTTTACGGATGACATAGTTAATTATGAATTAAGAATTATGAATTATGAGACGCCGTCTATTACAAGTAAAGGCAGACGCGTCTTGCTTTCCACTTGAAAAACCGCGCAAAGTTACGAAAAGTTTTTGATATATGCAATAGAGGGTGTGTTTTTTGCATAGGAAAATCGCATTCATAGGCTGCGGAAACAGCTAAACGATATTATTTAACGCGAACTCGAAATAAGAAACATATACATCAAAACAACGACGATTCTTTTATTTAAACAAAAATTTCCAAAAATTATTCAAATATTTTTTTCTTTTAACATATCAATAGTTCGTGAATATTTGTTTAATAAGTTTATTTTGTGATAGTTAGGTACTA
>JBJECI010000096.1:0-8497 GCA_051870915.1 Paludibacteraceae bacterium | reverse complement strand
CCAAAAAGTGTCAACGATGTCTTGATATATGACACTTAATTCTTAATTCTTAATTAAATTTAGGGTTTGTATCGGCTTTCTTCCAGAATCTTTTGTGCGTCGCCCTCCGCCATGAGTTCTTGCAGGCTCACTTCGGGGTGGTTCTCCATGTAACTCTCTGCGATACGCCATCCCACCCATGTGCCCAAGCGCCCGGGGGACTCTTGCGACACCTCGGCGGTGAAGGGTCCGTCGTTTAGGTAGGAACTCAGCACCAGCGGCTCTGTCTTGAAGAGGTCTCGTTTGTCCATTATCAGGTGCCAGACGGCGCGCTCGTGTTGCTCGCACCACGCCCATTGCTCTCGGGTGTAGCCCATCACCTCGTAGTTCGGCAACTCGGGGAACAAGACAGACAGGAGGTAGAGCACCTTGCCGCGGTAGAGCATCTGCTCCAAGAGGCGGCTCTTCTTGCTCGTGAAAGGCAGTTGCCGAAAGAGGTACGCGCTCACCACGTCGGCGGGGATACACTCCTTGCGCATAGTCCGCTTCTGGTAGTCGTACACCACGCGGTTGTAGTATTCGTAGTCGCTGCCGAGGTACATATCCGCCCCCACGGCGATGTCGGTGCCGGCGAAATAGATTGAGGCGTTGAAACCCGAGATGAAGAGGTAGATGGTAGGCAGCGGCATGTCGGGGTAGAGGTGGTGCAGCCGCGTGAAGGCACCGTCCAAACTCCGCTGTATGTCGCTCACGTCGGCGAACATCTCCCGCTCGCGGGCGTTGGTCTGCCGAAAGCCGTAGAGGGTGTCGTTGAGAAACTGCGGCAACGCCTCTTGCAGGTAGGTAGTGTCGGTGGCGGCAATGCCCAATATATCCTCGGCGAACAGCGGCATGAAAGTCGGGTAGTCGGCAAACAGCCGCCTGATTCCCTCTGCGCTCTGCCCATCCGCCAGCAGCGCACTGTCGAACCGCACTATCTCCACATGCTGCGGTGCCATCTCCTTCTCCGAAGGGAAATACGCTCTACCCCTTTGGCAACCCGCAAGCACCAAGCAAAGGAGCAGTAGCAACAGACCCTCCCGACCTCCCTTAAAGGGAGGAGTTAGGAGCAATGGGGAAGCGTATCGTTTCATAAATTTAAGGAGATTCTTCTAAATCAACTCCCTCCCTTGAAGGGAGGGATGGGGAGGGTCTTGTTATTCATCCCATCCGATACCTTTATATTTGTTCAAATCCCATTCTTCCTCCACCTCGTTCAGGTATATCGTTTGCGGTTCGTCGTCGTCCTCTGCCGCCACGTCGCTCTCCGCCTCTTCGCGCACGGTGATGTCGATAGGTGCGTGCGAAATCTCTATCACCTGATTCTGCTCTTTGTTCAGTTCCGTCCAGAGCATGTCCTTCAATGCGCTGATACCTAGCCCGCTAACAGCGGATATGCATACCACGGGAATGCCTACTTCCTCGGAGAGTTGAGAGTTGAGAGTTGAGAGTTGAGAGTCGGGTGTATCCTCCAAGAGGTCGCACTTGCTGATGGCGAGGATGCGTGCTTTGGTGAGCAGTTTGGGGTTGTATTTCTCCAGTTCGCGGAGCAGGATACGATACTCTGCGGCGATATCCTCTGCCGTGGCGGGCACCATGAAGAGCAGCACGGCATTGCGCTCAATATGCCTCAGGAAGCGCAGCCCGAGCCCCTTGCCTTCTGCCGCGCCCTCGATGATTCCCGGAATGTCTGCCATACAGAACGACTGCCCGTCGCGGTAGGAGACGATGCCGAGTTGCGGGGTGAGGGTGGTGAAGGGGTAGTCGGCTATCTCCGGCTTGGCGGCGGAGACCACGCTCAGCAGGGTGGACTTGCCGGCATTGGGGAAACCTACGAGTCCCACATCCGCCAGCACTTTCAGTTGCAGAATCACGTTGCGCTCCTGCGCGGGCTCCCCGGGCTGCGCATAGCGCGGCGCTTGGTTGGTAGCGGTGCGGAAATGCCAATTGCCCAAGCCTCCTCGTCCGCCTTTGAGCAGCACCACGCGCTCGTTGTGCTCGCGCACCTCGCAGATGTACTCGCCCGTATCGCCGTCATAGACCACCGTGCCGCAGGGTACTTCGATGATACGGTCTTCGCCGTCTTTGCCAAAGGAGCGGCTGTCGCCACCCTTGCCGCCATCGGTCGCCATGATATGCTTTTGGTATTTCAGGTGGAGCAGCGTCCATAGGTTGCGGTTGCCGCGGAGGATGATACTGCCACCCTTGCCGCCGTCGCCGCCGTCAGGACCGCCCTTGGGCAGGTATTTGGCGCGGTGGAAGTGCATACTGCCTGCGCCGCCCTTTCCCGAACGGCAGTAAATCTTTACGTAGTCTATGAAGTTAGAAGAAGGCATGTTTTGGATGAAAGATTAAGGATGAAGGATTAAAGACGAAATAGATTCTTTGGATGAAGGACTAAATAGTCTCGACTCTAATAACTCATAGACAAAGGTAATAAGTCTTTTATCCTTTATCCTTTGTCTTTAATCAACTCAATGATATGGCATATCTGCGCGAAGACGTCCTCCATGCTGTTGTTGCCGTTGATGGCGAAGTAGTTGTTTTGGTGGAGGTAGTAGGTTGCCACGGGTTGTGTCTGCTTATGATAAACCTCAAGGCGTTTCTTGATAGTCTCTTCGTTGTCATCGGCGCGTCCGCTGGTCTTGCCGCGGTTGATAAGGCGGGTGATGACCTCTTGCTCATCCACAATCATGTCCAGCATCACCGCCTCCATCTTATATTTCTTCAGCAATTCCGTCAGCGCCTCTGCCTGCTCCACGGTGCGCGGGAAGCCGTCGAAGATGACACCCTTGCAGTCGGCGGGGAGCGAAGCGATGAAGTTCTCGATGAGGGCAATCATCTTCTCATCGGGCACCAAGTTGCCTTTCGAGATTATCGCGTCTATCTCCTGCCCGAGTGCCGAGCCCGACTTTATTTCTGCTCGCAACACATCACCTGTGGACAGATGCTGCAAGCCGTATTTCTCTACAATGAAATCCGATTGTGTCCCTTTTCCACTACCCGGGGCACCACAAAGAATAATGTTCAACATAAATCTTATACCTTAATAAACACGAATTAAGAATTAAGAACTACGAATTTCGAGTGCTTGGGCTCTTAATTCTTAATTCTTAATTCTTAATTAAAAAAGAGGTTCTTAGAGTGCCAATTTAGCACCTGCTTTGAACTTAACAGCCTTCTTTGCAGGAATAACGATAGGTTGTTTGGTAGCAGGGTTGATACCATTGCGTGCTGCTTTCTCTACTACAGAGAGCGTAGCATAACCTACCAATTGTACGGTCTCGCCGTTCTTCAATGCCTCAACAGCAGCGTCAAGAGCAGCGTCAATCACTTTTGCAGCCTCCACTTTGGAAACCTCTGCCTTTGCTGCCACAGCAGCAACAAGTTCAGCCTTGTTCATAATTGTAACGATTTTGGGTTAATATAAAGATTGATTTTTCTATATGATTTCTAACATTTTATTTTGATTGCTAAAAATCACGCCGCAAAGATACTACAAAAATATGAAACTACCAAGCATTTTTACGTAAAAATGTGTTTTTATTACAAAATATCCCCCTTTTCACGACCTCACAAGCGCATATACCCCGCAAAATGCCTGTAACATACGCGATTATACTTGAAGTATCTATAAATGGTTAATCTATCACTTATGAATGGCTACTGAATAAAATATTTGACAATGATAGACATATTGACCAATTTGGTTCAAAATTAAGGTTAGTATCCCCTCGGGGCTTTCAAATTAATGATTAATTATACGGTAATTATACGTTTAAGAAATTTGGCAATTTTTGTTGAAATAAATATTTGTTGGAGTATTACAAACGTGTGCCTATGATAGTATATTCTTTTTCTTGGAGGATGATTACAAGTTGCCCGTTGCGCAGTACTTTTGTAGCCGCAGTAGGTTGAGTAATAGGCGAACTCGGGTTTACAAGCGGCGTCTGCGGGCATTCAATGGCTTGCACCAAGTGTTTGCCCGCATGTGGCTCCACCGTGGCGGTGTCTGCCAGCACCTCATAGCACGCATCGGCAGTCAGGTCATTGATATCCACCGTCTGGTTGCCCCGCGTAGTCCAACTCGTACCGTTCACAAACAAGATATTCAGCGGTATGTCCGTGGAGGTATATTCATAGAACTCTCCGTCTTGCGTAGGCGTAACGAAACGTGCCTCCACGCCATCGCCCCATACGAAAGCCATCTGCGTATCTGTCCACTCCGGCAACACGCGCCAGCGAACTGTGATGGTAGGCTCCGGCGGCACTACTCCTAAACGGTGGCTCTCCCATAGTGCCGCATCGCGCATGAACTGCCGCACATGTGCCAAGTCTTGCTCCAAATCGGTATTGCCATAGCCTTGACTCTTCCACCGCTCCGCATCGTTCGCCACTGCCCCCTCGATAGACCCGATGAAGTCTTGTAGGTAGGCATCAAGGTCGGTCGTGAAATCCACCGAGTACTGCTCCCACAGCGCTTTCAGTTTGGCTTGAAAAGCAGGGAATTGCCACAACTGCGGTGCCCACGTGTTGTGGTGCTCACGCCCCTCGTAGAAAGGTTGCGTTTTAGATTTGTTGAGCGCACTGCCGAAGTCCCAGACCGGTCCGAAATGCCATTTCTCCGTTGCCCCCATCTCGCGATAAAGGTAACAACTGCCGTGGAACGATTCGTAGTTATCCGTCAGTTCCTGCACGAGGAAGAAACGCGCAAGGTCGTCTATATCAAGGTATTGCCACAGTTCATTGCTCTGCTTGTCGCCATAAACAAGACTATTGATACGCGTCATCTCTGCCGTGAGGAAATCCGTTTGCGCCTGCGACAGCACTTCCGGTGTCTTGTACGTGAAGATGATAGGCTCTCCATCGCCCTCGGTGATAGTGATATGCGGGTCGGAGTCGTAGTTGTCTATCTCCACCAACCAGCCGCCTGTAACTGAGTCCGCATGGGTGCAGAGGTCGGGCTGCTCGGTGATGTTCACGCGGTCTTTGTCCACGCGGATGAGTTCCGTCAAGAAATACAGTCCGCGATAGTCGCCGTTGAGCACCAGTTCCACGGGGCGCTGCTTGGGTGTCCACGGCAGTCCGAAGCGTTCGGAGAGGAAGAAGCCCACGGCGTTGCGCATGAACCCGTGCGGGTCATCTGCGTGCGCCAGCAGGGCGAAATGCTTGTTGGCTTTCAGCCCGAGCAACGCCGCTTTGCTGCTGAGTTTCAGGCGATAGGGCTTCTTCTCGAAACCCGACCAAGTCCAGTTGCCACGACCTTTTATCTGCAAAGCCAGCGGGCTCTCCGCCGAACCGAAGGCAGTAACCGTACTGTCCCCCATCGGGTCAAGATAATAAGTGGCAGTGAGGTAGGTCTCTTTGTCCACCACGTCTGCACCATTGTCGGTATTCACAAACAGCACCGGCAACGTACCGGAATAAGTCGTGGCTGACAGCGTCAGTGCGAATAGCACCAAAGAAGTTAATAGAGAAAGACGTTTCATAATTGGGTATGCTTATCAGTGTACGCAGGTTTGCCCGGGTGCGCAGGCGTCCTCTGGGGACGCGGGCGTCTCGCCCGCGGTAAGGTGTCCGGGTACGCCCCTGTCTATCGGGGCTCAAAAGGTGGTGCGGTCTCCAGGCCGCACCATGGAGGACTCCGGGTACGTAGGCATCCCGCCTGCTAATTGTAAAATAATAAATTGTCAAACGAATTTATAGACCGTTTCGCGATGCCATTTGTCATTCGGACGCAAGACAGTAGAGGGGAATTTGTCGTGGTGGATAGCATCGGGGAAGTCCTCAGCCTCGAGGCAGACGGCTGTCTGCACATCGTAGGTGCGTCCGCTCTTGCCGATGTTCTGCTCCACGTAGTTGCCAGTATATACCTGCATGCAGGGGCAGTCTGTCCACACCTCCATGGTGCGTGTACCGCCCTTGAGGACAGCCGCTTTTTGCAGCGTATGCTTGCCGGTGTCCCACCCGGGCAGTGCCCAGCCGTTGTCGATGCCGCGCCCCGATGCGAAGAAGGGGTCGTCTATGCGGTCGCCTATCACCACCGCCTCGCGGAAGTCCATCGGCGTGCCTTCCACCGTTGCCACCTCGCCGGTGGGGAGCGTGTCGGCGTTGTAGGGGATGAACTCATCGGCGAACACCTGCAGACTATGGTCGCGGATGTCGCCCTCGCCTTCCCCTTTCAGGTTGAAATAGGCATGGTTGGTCAGGTTGATGATAGTCGGCGCATCGGTCTTAGCGCGATACTGGATGCTCAGTGCGTTGTCGCGGCGGAGTTGGTAGCGCACCTGCACCTCGAGGTTGCCAGGGAAGCCTTCCTCACCATCGGCAGAGCGATAGCGGAGGGTGATGGAGTGCATGTCTTGTGCCACCACATCCCATACCTTATCGTTAAAGCCGTGCACGCCGCCGTGCAGCGAATGACCGCCGTTGTTCTGCGCAAGGTGGTAGGTAGTGCCGTCAAGCGTGAACTGCGCGTTAGCAATACGTCCCGCCGTGCGCCCGCAGACACCGTTGAAATAGACCTCTTTGGTGAGCCACTCATCGAGCGTGTTAAAGCCCAGTAGCACGTCTTTCACCTCGCCCGCCGCATCCGGCACTAACCAGCGCGTCAGTTTGGCTCCGTAGTTGGTAACTTGCAGGCGCATACCGCCGTTGCCAATCAGATTGTAGAAATGGATGTTGTTCATGGAATGCTCTTTTACATTTGCCCGCAAAGGTACAAAAAAAAATTTATTTCACCAAATTTTCTCCGTATTATTTTTCATTTTTGAAATTACTACTGATGCGTGTACTGTCTAACAGCAAATGCAATTTTGTGTGTAATTTAGTCAAAATTTTTGAAGAAGCAAAATTTAGGTGTGTCAAAGTTCAATTTTTCTCTGGTTTTGTTGTTTAACTTCTTCTGAATGTTCGTTAATTTTAACGTAGCGTCCATAATGTAATTGGTAATCTTGAGTTACCTGCCATTTCTTACCCTCTTGCTCTCCAGCAGTCTTAATCGGTTCCTGCTCGGTTCCTGCTCGGTTCCTGCTCGGTTTCTGGACGAGCCTATATCGAGTCAATACCGACTCTCATACCAAGGATGCCTGCGTTCACGGTGAGTGCACCTTGTGGCTTTGTTTGACAGCCCCGGACCGAATTAACGCATTCGGTAGCACCTCCTCGAAAGCCCCGGTCTTTTCCTTTCCGCAAAATTCACCCCACTATGCGTTGTTTGCAGGGACTCCGATAGCAGAGCGGAGAGTTTTGTTTGCACAGCCGGTGTTTTCCAACAAAATAAAAAAGAAAATTTGGATATGTGGATTTTTTTTCGTAACTTTGCGGCGATTTTGAGCGTTTGAGCAGATATGCAATTCAAGGACATCATCGGGCAAGAAGAGGTGAAACAACGGCTGCGGCAGTCGGTGCAGGAGGGTCGCGTGGCGCATGCGCAGTTGTTCGCCGGTCCGGAGGGGGTAGGCAAGTTGCCGCTGGCGATAGCCTATGCGCAGTACTTAAACTGCCCGCACAGGACGGCGGAGGACTCGTGCGGCGTGTGTCCTACCTGCTTGCAGTACAAGAACTTGCAGCACCCCGACCTGCATTTCGCTTTCCCGATAGTGAAGGGAGTGAGCGGGGAGGTGTGCGACGACTTCTACCCGCAGTTTCGAGAGCAGTTGCAGGAGGCGCCTTACTTCGACTTGGAGGACTGGTACAAGCGGCTGGGCGTGGAGACGAAGCAGGGGATGATTTACGAGAAAGAGAGCGGCGAGATAGTGCGCAAACTGAGTCTGAAAGCCTTTGGCGACGGGTATAAGGTGATGGTGATATGGCAGGCGGAGAAGATGAACGTGAGTTGCGCGAACAAGTTGCTGAAACTGCTGGAGGAGCCTCCGGAGAAGACGGTGTTCCTGCTGGTGAGCGAGCACCCCGAGGGGCTATTGAGCACCATCCTGTCGCGCGTGCAGCAGGTGAGGATAGGAAAGGTGTCGGAAGAGGAGATGCGTGAGATGGGTGTGCCTTCGGACATCGCGCGGATAGCCAACGGGAGCGTGGTAGCGGCGCGGAGACTGATGGCGTCGGGGGAGGAGAACAACCGGCAGTTGGAGGACTTCAAGGCGCTGATGCGCGATGCCTACACGGTGGGGGTGCTGCAAGACAAGCAGAAGAAATTCGAGTCGCTGCAACGGCTCAGACGCTGGAGCGAGGCGATGGCGGACTCGAAAGTGGGACGCGAGAAGCAGAAAGCGTTTTTGCAGTATGCGCAGCGGCAAGTGCGGGAGAACTATATCTACAACCTACAGCAACAGGCGGCGCTGAACTACCAGACCAACGCCGAGGCGGAGTTCTCCACGAAGTTCGCACGGTTCATCCATAGCGGGAACGTGGAGCGGATAATGGATGAACTGGGGCGCGCGGAGCGGCAGATAGAGCAGAACGGGAACGCGAAGATGATTTTCTTCGACCTGTGTCTGCAGATGATAGTGCTGATAAAGCG
>JBJECI010000095.1:0-8734 GCA_051870915.1 Paludibacteraceae bacterium | reverse complement strand
AATGAGCAGCGACCGCACCAATCCTTGCAGGGCTGCAGCCCTGCAAGGATGTTCCAAACGGCTGCATAAGAAGAAAAAATGTTTGTTTAACTGTCGAATTTTTGGGAGGGGTATATACATCAAGACAACGATGGTTCTTTTATTTCAACAAAAATTTTCAAAAATTATTCAAATATTTTTTTTCCTTAACATATAATTTTCGTATAATTAATCATTAATTTATTCATTACCAAAAACCAAATTAGTCTTTGACAGCTGAAATTGGAAAGCTTATATCAGCTACATGATAATTACAGAAATCGTTAATCAAAATCAGTATATTTATGGATATCACCGCCCGCTTTTTGAAGTATGTGTCGTTTTGCACGACTTCGGATGAAGAAACCAACATGACCCCCTCTACCCCCGGGCAGATGGAGTTTGCGCAGTACCTCCGCGATGAACTGAAAGCCATCGGTTTACAGGAGGTGGAGTTAGACGAAAACGGCTATATCATGGCGACCCTGCCCGCCAACACGGAGGGCAAGCCCACCATCGGCTTCATCGCCCACATGGATACCGCGCCCGACGCCAGCGGCAAGCATATCCAGCCGCGGATTGTGAAGGCATACGACGGCAACGACATCGTGCTCAACGAGGCGGAGAACATCGTGCTTGAGGTGAGCAAATACCCTGAGATACAGCACTATACGGGGCAAGACGTCATCGTAACCAACGGCAAGACCCTGCTCGGCGCGGACGACAAAGCCGGTATCGCGGAGATTGTCTCCGCCTGCGAGTATCTTATTCAACACCCCGAAATCAAACACGGAAAGATTCGCGTAGGCTTCACCCCCGACGAGGAGATTGGGCAGGGGGCAGACCACTTCGATGTGGCGAAGTTCGGTTGCGACTTTGCGTACACGATGGACGGCGGAGCGGTCGGCGAGTTGGAGTTCGAGAACTTCAATGCCGCCAGCGCGAAGATACATATCCACGGCGTGAACGTCCACCCTGGCTACGGCTACCACAAGATGATTAACTCCATGCGTATCGGCTACCAACTGGCAGTGATGCTGCCGCGCTGGGAGACGCCCGAGCACACACAGGGCTACGAGGGATTCTACCACCTCGTCGGCATGAACGGAACGGTGGAGGAGACCACGCTCAGTTATATCATCCGCGACCACGACCGCCATCGTTTCGAGAGCCGCAAACGCGAGATGGAGCACCTTGTGCGCAAGGTCAACCGCGAGTACGGCGAGGGCACCGCGGAGATAGAGATACGCGACCAATACTACAACATGCGCGAGAAAGTGGAGCCCGTGATGCATATCGTTACGCTGGTGGAAGAGGCGATGAAAGATGTCGGCATCACGCCGAAAGTGCAACCCATCCGCGGCGGTACGGACGGCGCACGTCTCTCGTTTGAAGGACTACCCTGCCCCAACATCTTTGCCGGCGGCGAGAACTTCCATAGCCGCTACGAGTACCTGCCTATCCCCTCCATGGAAAAAGCCATGCAGGTGATACTCAAGATTGTAGAGAAAGCATAAAGAGATTTACGATTTACGATTTACGAATTACGATTTACGAATTACGATTTACGAATCATGCAATACAGATATTCAGGACATAGCGGGTTACAGTTGCCGGTGCTCTCCTTAGGACTTTGGCATAACTTCGGCAGCGTGGATAGGCACGAGAATGCGCGGGCAATCCTATTGCGGGCATTCGACCAAGGCATCACGCATTTTGACCTTGCCAACAATTACGGTCCCGTGCCGGGCAGCGCGGAATGCACGTTCGGTCGCGTCTTGCGCGAAGACCTTGCCACCCACCGCGATGAGATGATTATCTCCTCCAAAGCGGGCTACCTAATGTGGGACGGTCCCTATGGCGACGGCGGCTCGCGCAAGTACCTGATAGCGTCGTGCGACCAGAGCCTGCGGCGCACGGGATTAGACTATTTCGACATCTTCTACTCCCATTGCTACGACCCGCATACACCCATCGAGGAGACGATGCAGGCGTTGGTGGACATCGTGCGCAGCGGCAAAGCCCTCTATGCCGGCATCAGCAACTACCCTGCCGACAAGCAGGTGGAGTGCTACCGATACCTGTCCGAAGCGCATGTGCCCTGCGTGCTGAGCCAATACAAAGCGAACATGCTCTTCACGGAGACATTAGAGCAGAACCTGCCGTTGGCGCAACAGCACGGGTCGGGCTTTATCTGCTACTCGCCCTTGGCGCAGGGTGTCTTGACCGACCGCTACCTAAACGGTATCCCCGAAGGCAGCCGCGCAGCGCGCCCCGAAGGCTACCTGAAGCGCGAACAGATAACGCCCGAACTGATGGCACGCGTGCGCCAACTCAACGCCGAAGCAGAAGCACAAGGGCTCTCCTTGGCGCAGTACGCACTCCGCTATCTGATTGAACAAGAAGGCGTTACCAGCGTCATCATCGGCGCCAGCAGCGTGGAGCAACTGAACAACAACCTTTTGGCGATATGTTAATTTTTAATTTATTAGGAATATGACAACGCAAGTACTATCCTCGTACCAAATGCAAATTTTGGAGGGGATTGCAAATGTAAAAAACACAAAAGAATTGGAAGATATTCGCAATTTAATTGCCGACTACTTTTCCAACAAGGCACTTGATGCGATGGATGATTTGTCTGCTCAAGGAAAGATTTCCGCTTCACAAGTGGAGTCATGGTCTATGGAACATTTGCGAACTCCCTATCATAACTAAGACATGGAAAATATTGTCTTAGATACAAACTGCCTTGTGGCTGCTATCAAACGAGATAGCCGTTTCTACCCTATATGGCGTGATTTCATAGCGGGAAAGTATTGTCTTTGTGTAACAGATGATATTTTGAATGAATACGAGGAGATTATCGCACAAAAGACACAGTCGCAGGAGATTGCCCATAGTATTATCAACGCCATCTTGAATAGGAATAACACTCGTTTGGTGCAGGTATTTTACCACTTTCATCTTATCCAAGCGGATAATGATGACAACAAATTTGTGGATTGTGCCATTAAAACCAACGCTAAGTTTATTGTTTCTAATGACCATCATTTCAGTGTATTGGCAAATATAGACTTTCCTCATGTTGACGTAGTGGATATTGAGCAGTTTTTAGAGATATTGTCAACCTATTGAAACAACCATGTAAAACCTCAAAAAATTAAAATTCATATATGAAAGAGACTCCGTACACCGCGACCCATATTGCGTTGGGCGCAAAGATGGCAGACTTTGCCGGGTTTAACATGCCTATCCAATACCCCACGGGTATCAACCAAGAGCACATGATTGTCCGCAACGGCGTGGGCGTGTTCGATGTGAGCCACATGGGTGAGTTCTGGGTGAAAGGCGAGAAGGCACTCGATTTCTTGCAGTATATCACCACCAACGATGTCAGCAAACTGGACGCGGGCAAAGCACAATACACCTGCATGCCCAACGGCAAAGGCGGTATCGTGGACGACCTGATTATCTACAAATACTCCACCACCAAGTACCTGATGGTGGTCAATGCCGGCAACATTGACAAAGACTGGGCATGGGTGAACGAGCACAACACTTTTGGCGTGAGCCTCGAGAACGCTTCCGACCGCTATGCGCAACTCGCCGTGCAGGGTCCGAAAGCCACCGAGATGCTGCAACTCCTCACCGATGCCGACCTGAGTGTTATTCCTTATTATAGTTTCCGCGAATGGTCTTTTGCGGGCGTGCAGGGTGTTATTCTGAGCAACACGGGTTACACCGGTGCAGGCGGTTTCGAGTTGTATTTCCCCAAAGAGTATGCCGAGCAGATTTGGAATGCCCTCTTCGAAGTAGGCAAAGACTTCGGACTGGCACCTATCGGCTTGGGCGCACGCGACAGCCTCCGTCTGGAGAAATGGTATTGCCTCTACGGGCATGACATCGACGACACCACCTCGCCCCTCGAAGCAGGGCTCGGATGGATTACCAAGTTCGATGCCAAAGACTTCATCGACAAGGAGTTCCTGCTGGAGCAGAAAGCCGAAGGCGTGCAGCGCAAGTTGGTGCACTTCGAGTGCCAAGAGCGCGCTATCCCGCGCAACGGCTACGAGATTTGCGATGCGGAGGGCATCACTATCGGCAACGTAACGAGCGGTATCATGCTCCCGAACACCAAAGTAGGTATCGGCATGGGCTACGTGAAGACCGCCTTTGCAAAGAAAGAGACCATCATCTACATCAAGATTCGCGAGAAACTCATCCCCGCGAAGATTGTGTAAAGAATTATCCGCCTTTGCTGCCCGCGTGGCAGCAAAGGTCTATGGGGCATTAGCTCATCCGGTAGAGCGCAACGTTCGCAATGTTGAGGTGGTCGGTTCGAGTCCGATATGCTCCACAATTTTAGACGGCTATGGAAAAGAAGCGCAATGTAGCATTAGTGCTGGGTTCCGGTGGGGCGCGAGGGTTGGCGCACATCGGGGCTATCGAGGAACTGGAAGCACGCGGATACCAAATTACGAGTATCGCGGGCTGCTCCATGGGTGCAATGATAGCCGGCATGTACGCCGCGGGGCAGTTGCAGGACGCGAAAGAGTGGTTCTTGCAGGTGGACCAGCAGGTGATACTGAAGATGGTGGACCTATCCATCTCGCTCAACTCCTTAGTGAAAGGTGAGCGGGTGATTCGCGAGTTGGAGAAAGTGGTGCCCGACCAACTGATACAATGCCTGAACATCCCCTGCGCCATCGTGGCGGCTGACCTAATTTCGGCGGACGAGGTGGTATTCCGCTCGGGCAGCCTGTTCAGTGCCATCCGCGCATCGATGAGCATCCCGCTTTTCTTCCAACCTGTGCAACGCGGGCACAAACTGCTCATTGACGGTGGCACGCTCAACCCCCTGCCCCTCAACCGCGTAAAGCGCACAAAGGGAGATATCCTCGTGGCGATGAACATCTCGGGCAAAGACAGTATGCAAATCAAGAAACCGGAACCATCTTATTTTGCCAAGGCTGCCGAACTGATAGAGCAGCGCGGCATACAACTCTCGCCCACCCTGCTCAACCTGAAGAAACGCATTGCGCAGAAAGAGGAAGAACGGCAGGAGAATCAAGACCTACGCGGCATGGTCAATTATTTCTCCTTAGCAGACCGCATGTCGGACATGCAGATACAGCAGAACACCAACCTGATGCTGCAGCTCCTGCCACCCGACATCCTCGCTACCATGCCCCAATACGCCTACTCTACCTTCGACTTCGACCGCGCCGAGGAAATCATCGAGCAAGGCAGGTTGCTCATGCGCGAAGCCATTGACCGATACGAAAAGGAGCAATAAAAAATTACCGCTACATAATCAATTACACAACGCTATCCATCGCGGTGGCAGAGCAAGCGGAAAGGGCAGTAGGACTTGCATTGGTCTTCTTCTGCCATCGGGAACTCGGTGTCGGACTTGATGTCCGACACTTTCTTTTGCAGTCGTTCGAGAAACTCGCTGCGGATGTCGAGGTAGTTTTCTACCGCTGTCCCCTCTATCTTTACCATGCCGTTGGTTTGGCTGAGATTCTTTTGGGTAAAATAGAGATGGGGAGTCAAATGCGTGTTGGAAACTGCGTGTAAAGAACTCCGCTTCGCTCCGTGTAAGAAACTCCGTGTAAGAAACTCCGTGTAAGAAACTCCGCTTTGCTCCGTGTAGGGAACTTCGTGTAGCGCTGCTTCGCTGTAGATAAGCGTTTGGAGGATATAATGTGCATTGGGGGATTCTAATAGTTCATCCCACGTGGTATCCAATCGTTTGGCATCGTATGCGCCTGTCTTGTAATCCACTATGCGCACCCTATCGCCAATTTTATCCATGCGGTCGATAGTGCCACCTATCTTCACGCCGTCAAGCATGAAATAGTGTTTTTCCTCCGTGAGGAGTATCGTCAATCCGTGGTCTTGTGCGTCTTGCTTATCGCGGCGCAAGATGTTCTTCACAAACTCAATAATCACGATGTTCTCCATCGGATGGCGGTCGAAGTGGTACTCTACTCCACTCTCTTGGCTCACCTCGTCGTAGGCTCGCCGAAGGGTGTCGGTCAGTAGCGCAGTGTCGTTGGCGGTTTGCTCCAGCCATGTAGCATCCAGCGGGGTGTTCAGTCTATCTTGGTACAAGTCTTGCATCACGCGATGGACAAAGGTGCCGAGCGTGTTGGAAGCGAAAATCAGCGTATCAGGTTCCACCTGACGCAGATGCTCCACATACTGCCAATAGAACTTGCGACGGCACTCGATGTAGGTGTTGATGGCGGAGGGGGACAACGACGTGAAGGATGAAGGATGAAGGATGAAAGAAGAAGGACTTTCTTTGGATGAAGGATGAAGGACACAGGATGAAGGACTTATTAGATTTGACTCTGATTTATCGGAATAGGAGTGTTTTGCTTCATTCAGTGAGAGTTTGCGGACGGTGAAGTGCCTGGGATTAACCATCATCTGCATGATAAAGCGCGACATACTCTTACGCCCCATAGCAGTCTCGGCTTCGCTGAACAGCAGCGTTACATGCTTGGCACGCGCCATCAGTCGAAAGAAGTTGTAGGCATAGACCAATGCCCCCTCGTCCTTGGTCGGAATGTGGTAGGTCTTGCGCAGGTAATAAGGAATAAAGGAAAGGTCAGCCTGCTGTTGGGGCACCACACCTTCTTCCACATTGAGCAACAGCAAGTTATCAAAATCAAGCATACGGGTTTCCAGCACACCCATCACCTGAATATCGGTAATCGGCTCGCCGTTGAAAGGCAGCGAGATACCACTCAGGAAATGCACCAGCAAGTTGCGCAACAGAGGCAACGAGGTGATAGCATCTCGCAAGAGCGGGTCGGAGGTTAGTTGGCGGAAACGATTGATGGCGCACCGCAGTTGATAGACAGACTCACGAAGAAGGAGCGTATGCCAGTTGGTTTGTTGGGAGGAGAGAGGCGCCTCATAGGTACTTAACGCCAATGCAGTATGCTTCGATTGTCCCTCATCAAGCGTTTGTAGCAGCAAATCCAATACTGCTAATATCTCCTCATGGGTACATTGCGAGTTAGAACGTTTGGTGGCAAGGGATAGTGTCGGGTCATTTACTGTATTTCCCCGCCCCCTGCCCCCCTCCCCGCAAGCGGGGCGGGGGAGTTCGCTTAAGTCCCCAATGGTGCGGCTCCCGACATGTCGGGATAACACTTCCGACCGCACCTCCTTGATGGTCATTTGCTCCAGCACTTGCATCATTTGGGCATATACCTGCGTGTTGGCAAGCGGGAAGCCCTTGGTGATATTGATAGGCGCGGGCTCTTGGCTCTTGGCTCCTGGTTCTTGGCTCTTGGTTCCTAACGATAGCGCGGGCAGGGCGTAGATAACGGGCTCCAACATCCCCTCATCGCAAATCACCACTGCCGTTCGCTCGCCTTGCTTTGTGTAATGCGCTTGCAGCCACGGCGCGACATACTGCGCCTGCGCATTGCCCGTGGTGGTAGCGATGACCTCTATCGGTTTGGGTTGCGTCCACGGCATAGGCTCAGCGGCGTTACCCAAATCGCGGATATGCTGCTCCACGAAAGCGAACGCCTTGGTATTGGTTTGGAAGTCCGCCACATAATCCCAGTAGAAACGCACCTGCCTATGGTCTTTTATCCACAACATCAACTCCTTCTCCACGCGCAGCAAGTAGTTGAAACCAATGAAGCAGTAGGAAGAATTAGCCCCTCCCAAAAGACCCTCTAAATCTCCCTTAAAGGGAGACTTTTGATTCTCCCCCTTTGCGGGGTCCCCGAAAAATCTTGATTTTTGGGGTGCTCTCAAGGGGGAGTTAGAGAGGCCCTTTATCTGCTCCAAGGCGGCTCGCATACGCGCACCCTCGTAACCTTTGCCCTCGCTTTGCAGTTGCTCATTGAGGCGGAGATAGATGGTGTAGAGGTTGCGCCACAGGGCATCATACTTCGCCTGTACAGACTCTTCATTATAATCTTTGCGAGCGCCGGACTGCCGAAGTAGGTCTTTTAATCGGGCGGTAGTCTCTTCGTCTAATTTTACCTGCTCCAATTCACGCGCGGCGATGGTGTTCTCGAAGAAGGTCTTTACCTCGTTTTGGGGTACGGCCTTGTCGATATCATTGAAGTCGGAGATGATTTGTCGCCCCCAGCCGTAGAACAAATCCAGCGTTATCTGCTCGCCGGTAACCTCTCGGTATATTCCAAAAAGGCGGCATATCAGACGCAGTTCGTCCTCCTCTTGCAGCGGCGAGAGGGTGTCGAAGAGTTCGCTCAGCGTGGTGATGGTAGGCAGAAAGACGGGGGCAGGATGCTTTGCCCTTTGCAGTTGCTTCAATTCGTTTTTCAGTACCAGCCCCGCGCGCCGCGAGGGGAACACCAGCGTTACATCACGTAGTCCCTCCCACGAGTAGTGGTTCACTATATCTTTGGCTGTTTGTTGTAGGAAAGTGTTCATGTTTGTTGGGATTAAAGATTAAGGACACAGGATAAAAGACGAATTACCTTAGTCTATAAGTTTTCAGAATCGAAAGTAACTTCAATTCCCCCGCCTCACTCGTAGAGGGGGGAGGGGGTAAGGGGGCGGGAGGAGGACTCGGCATTCAGCCGCAACGAGGATACAGAATGAAGGATAATGGACTTATCATATTTGTTTCTTTTTACAATAGTTCGTGAATATTTGTTTAATAAGTTTATTTTGTGATAGTTAAGTACTATCGGACTATATGTTATCAGTT
>JBJECI010000094.1:25148-39405 GCA_051870915.1 Paludibacteraceae bacterium | reverse complement strand
CAAAGCATCCGCTTAGCAACATATATAAAGTCAAATTTTTAACGAACTATTGATATGAAGAAATTCTCTCTTTTTATTGCACTATTTGCTGCAAGTACACTTTTGTCTGCTGCACCTCGCAGTGTAGATGCAGCACAATCTTTGGCGATACAACATTTCTGTAACCGTTCTACTTTTGGCAAGCAGAATGCTCCCGCAGCCGAGCCTCTTTTGGTATATACCCAACGATTGTCCGCTGAGGAGAGCACTCCTGCTTTTTATGTGTTCACCAATGGCGATAATGGTTTCGTGATTGTCTCTGCCGATGACTGCACCAAGGATGTGCTTGCCTATTCCGATGAAGGTGTTTTCGATCCTGCGAACATCCCTTCCAACTTGCAGTTCTATTTGGATGTTTATGCTGGTGAGATTAGGCGAGCTAAGATGCATGGCGTGGTGCGCAAACCTGCTAAGAAGTCTGTTTCTTATACAGCTGTCGGTCCACTCTGCACTGCGAAATGGGATCAAGATACTCCTTATAACAACCTCTGCCCGATGGATGTTAGCAGCCGTTCCGTTACGGGATGCGTGGCTACCGCTGCCGCCCAACTGATGTACGCAAACAAGTACCCGACCAAGGGGACGGGGTCGCACTCGTACACATGGAAGAGCAAAACGCTCTCTGTCAACTTCGGTTCGACGACTTACCAATGGAGCAACATGCTGGACAACTACAGCGGCTTTTCTACTGCGGCGCAAAGGTCGGCAGTTGCAACCCTGATGTACCACTGCGGTGTGGCGTGCGATATGGAGTATTCTTCGGATGGCAGCGGGGCATACAACGAAGATATGGCAAGAGGTCTCATCTCCTATTTCGGCTACGACAAGGGTATCTACTATCTTCTCAAGGATTACCTTGAAGAAAACGACCTCCTTGCTATGATGTCTAATGACTTGCAAGCAGGACATACCATTTTTATGGGAGGAGCAACTACGCAGAGAGAAGGACACGCTTTTATTTGAGATGGAATGGACAACAAGGGCTACCTTCATATCAATTGGGGTTGGAGCGGATACTACAACGGATACTATCAGATTTCAGCCTTGGAACCTGCTGACCAGGGCATCGGTGGCGCAAGTAGCGGACTGCCTTTCACCGAAGGTGTGACGGTTTGCCTGAATATCAAACCAGATGAAGGCGGCAACGAAGCGGTAACGCTCACTGCCGATGCCATCACGATGACCACCGCCACCACCATTGCCAAGACCGCTAACGCTACATTTAATATGGCGGAATTAGAGAATAGGGGGCTTTATACAGTAAGTGCCAATATCGCTTTTTCTATATATAACGAAGACTGGTCGTACTATGGTACCGGCACCTCAAGCGCCAGCGTAAATGTTGACCCGTGGTATTACTATGAAAATAAAACAGCAAGTATCAATCTCAATTCTCTTGACGATGGCAAGTACTACCTCTCGCTCGGTGTGGTACAAAACGATACCTATTGGCCTATTTTCGCTTATGCTACCGGCGAACAATTTTTCCCTTTCACCGTCAGCGGCTCTACTATCACATTCACCGAATCTGAGCTGGAGCCGGAACCCGAGCCTATTGCCCCCTCGTTAGACTTCGAGTATCTCACAGTGTATGACTATCAATCCAAAGGATATGACAACAATTTGGATTTCTATTTTGAGACGGCAGACTGTGATGGTAGCGGCGAAGTACAGGTAGGGACCTATCTCTATCTGGAAGCCTTTGCGCGGTCGATGAACTCCGTTGTCGGCACTTATGTCTTGGATGGGACGGACTCTATCGGGAGCATCTATGGTGGTGAATTGGTGTATGGCGATGGCACGATGGAAGAGGAGAAAGAGTTGACAAGCGGGTATTTCACCGTTGTGCAAGACGAGTTGGGCAACTATCTTATCTCGTTTGATTTCTACGACGAAGATGGCAATAACTATACGCTCACGGAGCATACAATTACTTCCGCCAATACGATTGCCGGCACCTATGATAACTCTACGAAGAAATGGAGGAAATACGCATTACTAAACGAACGCGTAACGGCAGCATTGCCCGTTTCGACCACGCTGAATATGATAGCAAACATAGAGGGTACATCGAAGACGCTGCATAAGTTCTTTGTGGAAGGGCTTATCAGCACCATTAAGAACACGCCGGCGGAGATGGAGACGTATGGCTCATGCCGGCTTTACCTATCCGATGACGGCACTACGAACAAGCAAGTCTATGGCTATAACCTCCATTGGCTCAACAATACTATATTTACCGCCGCTGCTGGCGAGTCGCTCCATGAGCAAGACACCATCGTTGTCTTTGGTCCCCTGCAGAACTACAACGGCAATACACCCGAAGTGCAGGGCTATATTTACGAGCATCGTCCTGCCGAAAGTGATTCTTCCGAATCAATAGGCCAACTAATCTGCGAACCTACCATCCGCAAGTTCCTACGCAACGGGCAACTCTACATCCGCCGAGATGAAACAATATACGATGTCTTAGGAACCCCATTAGACTAAAAACAAAGACCAAGCAGGTAACGGTTTCTGCTCCGCACTATTGGAACGCAACTCTCCCGCTTGTTTTTAGGGAGAGTTGCGTCTTTATAATATAAAATAACGTGAGTTCGATATAAAAGGAGGCTGTCTAACAAGTTTGTTGGGTAGCCTCTTTTTGTTTGTGAATGGCTTATAAAGTGCTAAAATCACCGCAAACCCCCGTTTTGCTCCAAAACGCCTATTTCCGGGGTTCTTAGTGGTTCTTTTTTAGCAGGCGGGGACGCCTGCGTACCCGGACACGGTCGGGGCGTACCCGGTGGCTGCGCATAAGAGACTTGTTAGACAGCCTCTTATGGTCTTGAACATAGGAAGCAATTAGCGGTGCTTGCGGCGGTACGAACGTTGCAGGCGATACCATTTCAGTTTCAGGTACGCCACCGTGTCGGTGAAGATGTTCAGATGCCGCGCTTCTTCCTCCGCCTCCTGCATCTTGTATTTGTTCGCTACCTCCACATCGTTGTCCGTGAGCACGAGCAGTTGGTCGCCCTCTTGCAACTCCGACTGCCCCGTCGGCACGAAGAAGTCCTCCCCGCGGCGCACCATGATGACCAGCGTCTGGCGAGGAATACCGATGTCAAGCAGCCGCGTGCCGTTGAGCAACATCTCCCGCGTTACCTCCACCTCCGTGGCGGACGACTCAATCTCTTCGGGCAGGTCGAGGTCGAAATGCTCCAAGCGGCGCAACTGCATGGGCGGCTCCGCCAAGTCCAATTTCTTCGCCATCGCCGCGAGCGTCGTACCCTGCACCAGCAACGACACCAGCGTGCAGAGGAAGACGACATTGAAGATAAGGTTGCTGTGCGGCACGTTCTCCGACATGCACATGATGGCGAAGATAATCGGCACTGCCCCTTTCAGTCCGACCCAACTGAGCATCACCTTGTCGCGCAGATGATACTTGCGGAAAGGTGCCATGCAAAGGAACACCGACAGCGGGCGCGAGATGAACACCATCACGATACTGATAATCAGGCACGGCAGCCATACCTCCAACTGCAAGAACTCATGCGGGCGAACGAGCAGACCCAGCATGAGGAACATCACCAACTGGCTCAGCCATGTCAGACCATCGAAGAAACTCTTGGTCTGCCGCTTCTTGGTGAACTTGCTGTTGCCGATAATCAAACCGCCCACATACACCGCCAGATACGGGTTGCCTTCTAAATAATAGGTGATAGAGAAGATGAAGATACAGGCGGTGAGCACCATGATGGGGTAGAGCGAGTCGTTGTTCAGTTGCACCTTACGCATGAGCATGACGATGGCCTTCCCGAACGCAAAACCTAAGACCGCTCCCATCACTAACTGCACCACGATGGTCTGTACAATAGCCAAGGTAGATACTTCCACTTGAGAAGTTGCTACGCCTATCAGCGTGGAGGTCAGCACATACGCCATCGGGTCGTTGGCGCCCGACTCCAACTCGAGTAACGGCCGCAGGTTATGCTTGAACGAAATCCCGCTCGTGCGCATGATAGAGAACACCGATGCGCTGTCCGTAGAAGACATCGTTGCCGCCATGAGCAGAGCAATCGGCAGCGTGATGGTCGCTACCGCGTTGAGCCAGCCGAAGACGTAGTAGATAATCACACCCGTGATGAGGGCGGTGAGCAGCACCCCGACCGTCGCCAGCGTAATCCCCGGGGCGATGACGGGGCGTATATCCACTATCTTCGTGTCCATGCCGCCGGAGAACAGGATGACGCACAGCGCCACGGTGGAGATAGCCTGCGCGGTGTCCACATCGAACATATAGCCCATCCCGTCCTCGTTGAACAGACGACCGATGCCGTCCGCGCCGAAGAACATACCCACCGCTAAGAACAGCAACAGCGCGGGAACACCGAACTTGTAGCCTATCTTATCCGTGAAGATACTCGCGAAAAAGAGCAACGATAATATGAGAAGAATAAGTTCTACTTGCATAGGAGGACCCCCTCCAACTCCCCCTGCAAAGGGGGAGAGCAAAGAGATTAGTTTTTAGTTAGACAATAGTAATTTATTTACTCCCTCCCTTTGTAGGGAGGGGCGGGGTGGGTCCCATTATTTGTTCAATTATCTGCACAATACTCTCCTTGGGATAAAGTCCCTTGAGTAGAATCGGCTTGCCCTCCATGGGCACGTACAGCACCTGCGGAATGCTCTGTATCTGAAAAGCATACGCCAACTCGCGCTCCCGCTCGGTGTCCACCTTGTAGAACACCACTTTGTCGCAGTAGGTCTGACTCAACTCCTCCATGATGGGTGCCAAACGCTTGCACGGTCCGCACCATGTGGTGTAGAAATCTATCACGCAAGGCTTGTCGCCTTTGTATTTCCACTCGCGCTCTGTCGAATAGTCGAACACCCGCGCCTTAAACTGCTCCGTGGTCAGATACACCACATCCTCCCCACGCACACACGGCGACAGAAGGAGCAGGAGAAGTAAAATTTGAAAATTTAAACTTTGAAAATGATTAGACATAGTGGTTGAGAGTTTTTGTAGATGAAATAACATTACCCACCGCCTCGGTTTGTTCCAAACCGTCCGCCCCGATTGGTCGGGGCATCCTCGGTGGTCAACCTCAAAGCATGTGCCCTCTTAATTCATAATTCTTAATTCTTAATTCTTAATTATCTTATCCCACCTGCGCGCCGTTCCGCACGGGTGCAGACACCGTGGTTACCACCAGTTTGCCGTCGGCATCCACCGCCGATAGTATCATGCCCTGCGACTCGATGCCCATCATCTTACGCGGCGGGAAGTTAGCGATGAACAGCACCTGCTTGCCCACGAGCACGCTCGGGTCGGGGTACGATTGTGCGATGCCCGACAGGATGGTGCGCCCGCCCATGCCGTCGTCCAGCGTGAATTGCAGCAAGCGGTCGGACTTCTTCACGGGCTTGCATTCCAGCACCGTCGCCACGCGGATGTCCGTCTTGTCGAACTCGTCTATCGTGGTCGCACCTTTCACCTCCGCGGGGTGCCAGTTCTTCAGTTCCTCCGCTTTGGCAGCGTCCTCGTTCTCCTGCTTAATCCGCGCAAGACGGTCGAGTTGCGCCTGAATAGTGCTGTCCTCTATCTTCTCAAAGAGCAGACTCACCTCGCCCAACTCGTGTCCTTCGGGCAGGTGGTCTATGCTGCCCAGCGTGCTCCAGTCGCAAGCGGGCAGGCGAAGCATGCCGCGCAGCCGCTCCGAGGAGAAGGGCAGGAAAGGCTCGAAGGCGATGCTGAGGTTCGCCGCAATCTGCAAAGCGAGGTTGAGCACCGTTGCCGTGCGCGCCATATCGGTCTTCGCTAGTTTCCAAGGCTCCATGTCGGCGAGGTACTTATTGCCGATACGCGCGAGGTTCATCGCCTCTTTCTGCGCATCGCGGAAGCGGAAGTTATTCAGCAACTCTTCCACCTGTGCCTTCACGCCTTGGAACTCGGCGATGGTCTGTTGGTCGTAGTCGGTCAAGACGCCGCGGGCAGGCACCTTGCCGCCGAAGTACTTCTGCGTCAGCACCAGCGCGCGGTTGACGAAGTTGCCGTATATTGCCACCAACTCGTTGTTGTTACGCGATTGGAAGTCCGCCCACGTGAAGTCGTTATCCTTCGTCTCGGGTGCGTTGGCGGTCAGCACATAGCGCAGCACATCCTGCTTGCCGGGGAAATCCACCAAGTACTCGTTCAGCCACACCGCCCAGTTGCGCGAGGTGCTTATCTTGTCGCCCTCGAGGTTCAGAAACTCGTTCGACGGCACGTTGTCCGGCAGGATATACGACCCGTCAGCCTTCAGCATGGAGGGGAAGACGATACAGTGGAACACGATGTTATCCTTGCCGATGAAGTGAATCAGGCGCGTCTCGGGGTCTTTCCACCACGTCTCCCACTTGCCGTATCTCTCCGGCTGCGCGTCGCACAGTTCTTTCGTGTTGGAGATATAACCTATCGGCGCATCGAACCATACGTACAGCACCTTGCCCTCTGCTCCCTCCACGGGCACGGGGATACCCCAGTCCAAGTCGCGCGTTACCGCCCGCGGCTTCAGACCGCCGTCCAACCACGACTTACACTGCCCGTACACGTTCGGGCGCCACTCCTTATGCTCTTGCAGTATCCACTGCTCTAACCATTGCTGATACTGGTCCAGCGGCAGATACCAGTGCGTCGTGGCTTTCTTCGTCAGCGCATTGCCGTTGATGGCGTTGTAGGGGTTTATCAACTCATCCGGCGAGAGCGTGGCACCGCATTTCTCGCACTGGTCGCCGTAAGCACCCTGTGCATGACAGCGCGGGCACTCCCCGCGGATGTTGCGGTCAGTCAGAAACTCCTGCGTCTCGGGGTCGTAGAACTGCTCCGTCGTCTGCTCGATGAACTTCCCCGCGTCGTACAACTTGCGGAAGTAGTCGGACGCAAACTGATGATGTATCTTGCTCGTCGTGCGCGAATAGACATCGAATGAAATCCCAAACTGCTCGAAGGAGGTTTTTATCAACTCATGGTACCTGTCCACCACCTCTTGCGTGGTAATCCCCTCCTTGCGGGCACGGATGGTTACGGGCACGCCATGCTCATCGCTGCCGCCCACAAACAGCACCTCCTCGCCTTTCAGACGAAGGTACCGCACATAAATATCTGCGGGCACATACACCCCCGCAAGGTGTCCGATATGCACAGGTCCGTTCGCATACGGCAGTGCAGATGTTACAAGTGTTCTCTTAAACATATCTATATTTGACTATTTGACAATTTACTATTTGACAATTTTGGAGCAGAGTTATCGGAGTACTCAGAGTTGAAACTATTTAGTCTTTTATCCTGCGTCCTTTATCCTTCCTCCTACACAACATAATTCACCAACTTCTCCTCGCTAACGTAACTGATACTGTCGCCTTTCGCCACCGAAATCTTCCCCGTCTCCTCCGACACCACTATCGCCACGGCATCCGTCTTCTCCGCTATCCCGAGCGCGGCGCGGTGGCGAAGCCCGTAGTGCTTCGGGATGTCTTGGTTCTTCGACACGGGCAGGATACACGCCGCCGACACAATCCGCCCGTTCTTGATGATGAGTGCCCCGTCATGCAACGGGGTGTTCTTGAAGAAGATGTTCTCTATCAGCCGCGCGGAGATAGTGGCGTTGAGGCTCTCCCCCGTGTCGGCGTACTCACTCAGGCTCTGCTTGCCCGCTATCACTATCAACGCGCCCGTCTTCGACTGCGACAGGTGCCGGCATGCCAACACCAACTGCTGCACATACTGGTCGGGCGCGGACTTGTCCGCATGCAGTCGCCGCATACGCCAGTCGCTGAAGCGCGAACCCAACTGATAGAAGAACGACCGTATCTCCTCTTGAAATATCACGATGATGGATATCGCCCCCACGCTTATCACCCGCTCGAAAATCGCACCCGTCAAGTCCAACTGAATCACAAACGTAACCAAGAACCACACCACGAGAAACGCCAGCACGCCCCAGAACAGGTTCACCGCCCCAGACTTCCGCAGCAGACGATACACCTCATAAAGCAGCACCGCCACGCACAAGATATCCAATATGTCCTTGAAAGAAACTATCATTGTAACTCCGCTTCGCTCCGTGTAAATAACTGCGTGTAATTAACTTCGTGTAAGAAACTTCGTGTAAGAAACCTCGCTTCGCTCCGTGTACAGCGCGTCAGCGCTTTCTTACAGCCCGATAGGGCTTTCGTACACGAAGTCTTTTACAGCGCGCAGCGCTTTCTAACAGCGCGTAGTGCTCCAATACACTTCCACCGTCTCCACCGCCGCCCGCACGTCATGCACCCGCAGGATGTGCGCCCCCCGCTCCAGCGCCAGCATGTTCGCCGCCGTCGTCGCGTTCAACGCCTCCTCGGGCGTGATACCTAACGGCTTGTAAAACATCGACTTACGCGATAGCCCCGCCAGCAGAGGACAACCTAACGCCTCAAACTCCTGCATCCGCCTAAGCACCTCGTAATTCTGCGCCACGGTCTTGGCGAAACCAAACCCGGGGTCAACAATCACGTCCGCCACGCCCATGCGGTGCAAGGTATCTACCCTGGTCTGGAAAAACGCCATCATCTCGCTCATAATATCCTCATAATCAGTCATCTGCTGCATGGTCTTCGGCGTCCCGCGCATGTGCATCAACACATACGGCACATGCCGCTCCGCCACCGCCGCGTACATCTCCTCGCAGCCGCCCGAGATGTCGTTGATGATGTCTGCCTCATACTCGTCCACCGCCCTGCGCGCCACCTCCGGGCGAAAGGTGTCCACCGACACCACCGCCTCGGGAAAACGCCGCCGTATCGCCGCCAGCGCCATCGCCACGCGCCGCCACTCTTCCTCCTCGCTCACCTCCGCAGCACCCGGGCGGGTGGAGTAGCCGCCGATATCCAATATCGCTGCGCCCTCGGCCAATGCCCGCTCCGCCTGCGCCAGCACCCGCTCCTCGTCTTGACCCTCTAAATCTCCCCTAAAGGGAGACTTTTTGTTCTCCCCCTTCAAGGGGGAGTTAGAGAGGGTCTTGGAGTTAGAGGGGGTCTCCAACAACCGCGTGGAAGGCACGAAACTATCGGGCGTGATATTCAGTATCGCCATCACAACGGGCTTCTCCAAGCCCAGCAAGCCGTGTCGAGTCAGTATCTGCATAGTCAATAGTGCACACAAATCCGCCGCAAAGTTACAACTTTTTTCCCACATATACAATACTTATGGAATTTTTTGTTGAAATAAAAAGTGTGTTGGTAATGAATTAATGGGAAATGTTAGCATCCCGACCTGTCGGGATTACACGTCAATTACATGTTAAAGAACGTGAGTTCAATATAAGCGAGTTATTTCAGCAGTCAAAAGCTAAACTTGTCCCGACCTGTCGGGATTTGGTTTTTGGTAATGAATTAATGAAGAATGCTTGCATCCCGACCTGTCGGGATTACATGGAAATTATATGTTAAAGAAAAGAAATATTTGAATAATTTTTGGAAATTTTTGTTGAAATAAAAGGTTTGTTGGTGATGAATTAATGGCTAATTACACGTTAATTATATGTTAAAATGGAAAATATATTTGAATAATTTTTGGAAATTTTTGTTGAAGTAAAAGTACTATTTTTGTGTAAAAATGAAAATTGTCCATTTTTCGTTTGCATATCTCCGAAATTATTATTACCTTTGCCACCGATTTCCTCAAAACATTGCCGTAACATTGCCGTAACATTACCGTAACATTACCGTAACATAAGACTGTCGCTCTCGAAGGTCCACCGAACCTTGACCGAATATAAATAAATTGTCCAAAACACGTATTTTTATGGGTAAAATCACCTTCTCTTTCCCCGTCGAGACGATGGCGGGAAGCATTTCCAAAAACGACCACGCCTTTGCCGTGCGCTATCGCAATGGTCGCCCGTTCACTTACACCTACACGCGCACCGCTCCGTGGTCTGACAAACAGCACTCCACGCGTGCCCTCTTCGGCGCAACCTCCTATTTTGTCCATCTCATCCTCCGTCTCGACAACGCCGCGGAGCCTCTCACTGTGCAGATGAACAAGGCGAAAACCAAAGCCCGGGGCAAAGGCAAGACCTACAACCTCCTCTCCGGCTTCGTCTCCGCCCGTCTGCGTGCCCTCCTGCTCCAAGACGACGACCTCCGCACCCAAGCCCTCGCTGCCTACGAGCAGTACTGCTCCCTCGCCCGTCCCGAGCATGGTGTCCCCGCTTCACCCGCACAAATCGAAGCCCTCAAAACAACCCAACTCCCCCTCGCCGACACCCTCCTCACCCTCCTCCTCTCCCCCGCCGAGTAGCAGCCTACTCCAAGCAGGGGTGGTCGCCAAGTCGCCTCCGAACATAAAAAAATGGAACTGATGCTTGTGTCTCAATTAGGCGGAAATAAGCGAACTGTTTCATTAACCAAAGACTAATTTGGTTTTTGGTAATGAATTAATGATGAAGCATAGGAAAATTATATGTTAAAGAAAAGAAAATATTTGAATATTTTTGGAAATTTTTGTTGAAATAAAAAACGTCCTTACTTTGTGTGTATGTGTCTTATTTTGTAAACTCCACTTTGCAAAATGAATTTTTCTACCAAAAAATGACGTTTTCGAAAGAAAAATTGCATTTTCTTGGCCGTTTTATTTGGTCATTCCGAAAAAAAGTCGTACCTTTGCATGCTTTTTCGCGGCGATGTGTCCCTCGCGCGCATATATACGGGCGCATGAAGCCCACGCAAAAAATAGGGATGGCAAAGCCGGCGGGAAGCATGGAAACATTTAATTACAATTCACTAACAAACTAACAAGTTAAAATGCCTACAATTCAACAATTAGTTAGAAAAGGAAGAGCAGAACTTATCGACAAGAGCAAGAGCCCTGCATTGGACAGTTGCCCTCAGCGTCGTGGCGTTTGTGTACGTGTGTACACTACAACTCCTAAGAAGCCTAACTCCGCAATGCGTAAGGTGGCTCGTGTACGTTTGACCAACCAGAAAGAGGTGAACGCCTACATCCCGGGCGAGGGTCATAACCTGCAAGAGCACAGCATCGTGATGGTGCGTGGCGGTCGTGTGAAAGACCTCCCGGGTGTTCGTTATCACATCGTTCGTGGTACGCTGGATACCGCAGGTGTAGCAAACCGTCTGCAACGTCGAAGCAAATACGGCGCTAAGCGTCCGAAAGCGAAGAAGTAGGACCCACCCCGACCCTCCCTAAGAAGGGAGGGGGTAAGTAAGAAAAGTTCTTTCTTTTTGAAAACTAACTAAATGTTCCATAGATTGGGACGATTATTAATGGGTTGATTCGGTTGAGTAAGTCAAAGATGCCGAGGCGAAGGGCTGAGGCGCGAGGCTGAAGCGATGACAACCAAAAAACAAGTAAACAACAATGAGAAAAGCAAAACCAACAAAACGAGTTATCCTGCCGGATCCCGTGTTCGGTGAAGTGATGGTGGCTAAGTTTGTGAACCACCTGATGCTCGATGGTAAGAAAAATACCGCATACAGCGTGTTCTATACCGCGCTCAATACGGTAGAGCAGAAGATGAAATCTGCAGACAAGACTCCGCTGGAGGTGTGGAAACAAGCGCTGGACAACATCACCCCGCTGGTAGAGGTGAAGTCGAAGCGTATCGGTGGTGCTACCTTCCAAGTGCCGACCGAGATTCGTGCTGACCGCAAAGAGTCTATCGCTATGAAGAACATGATTAACTTCGCTCGCAAGCGCGGTGGTCATTCCATGGCAGAGAAACTGGCTGCGGAAATCATGGACGCATTCAACAACCAAGGTGGTGCCTTCAAGCGTAAGGAGGATATGCACCGTATGGCTGAGGCTAACCGTGCATTCGCACACTTCCGTTTCTAATGCGTTCGCGCGCGTATATATTATGTATAAGGGGACTTCTATAAATTCCCCGTATTAAAATAAACATTGTATGACGATAGTAAATACTCTTTCATAATTTTGAATTTTTCTTTGCATCCTGCGGCTTATCAGTCGGTCACAATGCTCGCATTGCTCCCTCCTTCTGCGCGGCATGCTGCTAAAGAAAATTTTCAAAATTATTGAAAGGTAATTTATAGAAGTCCCCTTTAAGGAATAAAAAAGATGGCAAAACACGATCTGACATTAAACAGAAACATCGGCATTATGGCACACATTGATGCCGGTAAGACCACCACTTCCGAGCGTATCCTGTTCTACACGGGCCTGACGCACAAGATTGGTGAGGTGCACGATGGTGCCGCAACGATGGACTGGATGGTTCAGGAGCAAGAGCGTGGTATCACAATTACCTCCGCTGCTACCACCACCTACTGGAACTACAACGGTAACAAGTACAAAATCAACTTGATAGACACTCCGGGGCACGTGGACTTCACCGTAGAGGTAGAGCGCTCGCTCCGTATCTTGGACGGTGCTGTGATGACCCTCTGCGCTGTGGGGGGCGTGCAACCCCAGTCCGAGACCGTATGGCGTCAGGCTGATAAGTACAACGTGGCTCGTATCTGCTACGTGAACAAGATGGACCGTTCCGGTGCCAACTTCTTCGACGTAGTGCGCCAAATCAAAGAGGTGCTCGGTGCTACTCCTTGCCCCATCCAAATTCCTATCGGCGCAGAAGAGACCTTCAAAGGCGTGGTTGACCTCGTGAAGATGAAGGCTATCCTGTGGCACGATGAGACCATGGGTGCCGAGTACGAGGTGGATGATATCCCCGCAGAACTCCAAGCCGAGGCAGAAGAGTGGCGCGACAAGATGCTCGAGACCATCGCTGAGTTCGACGACGTGCTGATGGAGAAATACTTCTCCGACCCCTCCACCATCACGGTAGAGGAGATTCAGGCTGCGCTCCGCAAGGCTACCGTAGGCATGCACATCTTCCCCGTCATCTGCGGTTCTTCGTTCAAGAACAAAGGTGTACAGACCATGCTTGACGCTGTCTGCGCTTACCTGCCCAGCCCGATGGATACCGAGGTTATCAACGGTACCGACCCGCGCAACGACGAGGCAATCACCCGTAAGCCGGAAGATGATGAGCCCCTCTGCGCATTGGCATTCAAGATTGCTACCGACCCGTATGTAGGTCGTCTCTGCTACTTCCGCGTATATAGCGGTAAGTTGGAGGCAGGCTCGTATGTCTATAACCCCCGTTCGGGCAAGAAAGAGCGTATCTCGCGTATCTTCCAGATGCACTCCAACCACCAGAACCCCGTGGACTTCATCGCTGCCGGCGATATAGGCGCAGGGGTGGGCTTCAAGGACATCCGCACGGGTGATACCCTCTGCGACGAGGAACATCCTATCGTATTGGAAGCCATCGAGTTCCCCGATCCTGTGATTGGTATCTCCGTAGAGCCTAAGAGCCAGGCTGACCTCGACAAGCTCGGCGTAGGTTTGGCTAAGTTGGCAGAAGAAGACCCGACCTTCACCGTGAAGACCGATGAGCAGACGGGACAAACCGTTATCTCGGGTATGGGTGAGTTGCACTTGGAGATTATCATCGACCGTCTGAAACGTGAGTTCAAGGTAGAGTGCAACCAAGGTCGTCCGCAAGTAGCATACCGTGAGGCTATCACGCAACCCGTTGAACTGCGTGAGACCTACAAGAAACAGACCGGTGGTCGCGGTAAGTTCGCCGACATGATTGTTCGCGTAGAGCCTGCTGACCCCGAGTTCGAGGGTGCGCTCCAGTTCATCAACGAGGTGAAGGGTGGTAACATCCCCAAGGAGTATATCCCCTCCATCGAGAAAGGCTTCACTACGGCTATGAAGACGGGTGTGCTCGCAGGCTATCCGCTGGAGAAACTGAAAGTAACCGTTATCGATGGTTCGTTCCACCCCGTTGACTCCGACCAGTTGTCGTTTGAGGTCTGCGCACAGATGGCGTTCAAGAACGCATCCGTAAAGGCTAAACCCGCACTCATGGAGCCTATCATGAAGGTAGAGGTGGTAACGCCCGAAGAGAACATGGGTGATGTGATTGGCGACTTGACGAAGCGTCGTGGTCAGGTAGAGGGTATGGACACCGCTCGCACCGGCGCACGTATCGTAAAAGCCAAAGTGCCCTTGAGCGAGATGTTCGGTTATGTAACCGCACTGCGTACCATCACCTCCGGTCGTGCAACCTCCAGCATGGAGTTCTCGCACTACGAGGCAGTATCCAGCGCTATCGCGAAGACAGTACTCACCGAGGTAGGCGGACGTGCCGACTTGGTATAA
>JBJECI010000094.1:0-25048 GCA_051870915.1 Paludibacteraceae bacterium | reverse complement strand
CGCTATCGCGAAGACAGTACTCACCGAGGTAGGCGGACGTGCCGACTTGGTATAATCCAAAGGAGGTGCGGTCTCCAGGCCGCACCACTAAAAAAGCTGAAAAACAGGAGGCGTGGTTAGAAGTTTATCCCGACTTGTCGGGAGCCGCACCACTAAAAAAGCTGAAAAACAGGAGGCGTGGTTGGAAGCTTATCCCGACTTGTCGGGAGCCGCACCACTAAAAAAGCTGAAAAAACAGGAGGTGCGGTTGGAAGATTATCCCGACTTGTCGGGAGCCGCACCACTGAAAGAAGCTGAAAAAACAGGAGGTGCGGTCTCCAGGCCGCACCACTGAAAGAAACAGAAACACAGGAGGGACGCCTAAGCGTATGACTCTTTAGGCGTCCCCCGAATAATAGTAAAATAGTAAAATTGTCAAATTGTAAAATTAGTCATGAGTCAAAAAATTCGTATCAAACTCAAATCGTTCGACCACAACTTGGTGGACAAATCCGCAGAGAAAATCGTTAAGACAGTAAAGGCAACAGGTGCCGTAGTAAGCGGTCCTATTCCATTGCCCACCCACAAGCGTATCTTCACCGTGAACCGTTCCACCTTCGTGAACAAGAAATCGCGTGAGCAATTCGAGTTGGCAAGTTTCAAACGTCTGATTGACATCTACAACAGCAACAACAAGACGATTGAGGCGCTGATGAAACTCGAACTCGCCAGCGGCGTAGAGGTCGAAATCAAGGCTTGATAAGACAATCAATCGTAATTCGTAAATTGTCAAATCGTAAATAAAACAGGGTTGCTTCCCTCGGAGAGGCAAGGGCGTAAGCCACGCAAACCCGCGGGCGAGAGCAATCAAATTACTAATAACTAATTCATTAACAACAAAATGCCAGGATTATTAGGTAAAAAAATCGGAATGACTTCCGTTTTCGGTGCTGATGGCAAAAATATCCCATGCACCGTTATTGAAGCAGGTCCTTGCGTTGTAACACAGTTGAAAACCGTCGAGAAAGACGGATATCAGGCTGTTCAGGTAGGTTTCATGCCCAAGAGCGAGAAACACACCAACAAAGCAGAGGCCGGGCATTTCAAAGCAGCAGGGGTGCAACCTATGCGCCACCTCGCTGAGTTCGATGAGTTCGGAAAAGAACTCCATCTGGGGGACACCATCACCGCTGCTGACGTGTTCGAGGAGAACTCCTTCGTCGATGTTATCGGCACCAGCAAAGGTAAAGGTTTCCAGGGTGTTGTAAAACGCCACGGTTTCGGTGGTGTCGGACAAAGCACTCACGGTCAGGACGACCGTCTGCGTGCACCGGGTTCCGTAGGTGCCTGCGCGTATCCTTCTCGTATCTTCCCGGGTACCCGCATGGGCGGACACATGGGTGTGGACCGCGTAACGGTTCAAAACCTGCAAATCTTGAAAGTGATTCCCGAGTACAACCTCATCATGGTGAAAGGTTCTATCCCGGGTGCTAAAAACTCAATCGTAATTATCAACAAGTAAGAAGTATGGAACTTAGTATTTTGAATATGGCCGGTCAGGAGACCGGCAAGAAGATTGCCTTGAACGATGCAATCTTCGCTATCGAGCCTAACGACCACGCTATCTACTTGGACGTTAAGCAATTCTTGGCTAACAACCGTCAAGGTACCGCCAAGGCAAAACAACGTAGCGAGAACGCTCACTCGACCCGCAAACTCGGTCGCCAGAAGGGCGGCGGTGGAGCACGTCCGGGTGATTTGAAGTCGCCGGTTCGCGTAGGTGGTGGTACCATCTTTGGTCCCGTACCCCGCTCCTATGATTTCAAACTCAACCGCAAGGTGAAACAACTCGCACGCAAGTCTGCGTTGAGCCTTCGTGCTTCCCAAGGCAACATCCTCGTATTGGATGCGCTCAACTTCGAGGCTCCCAAGACCAAAGCAATGATTGAGGTATTGAACAACCTCAAAGTCGCTGGTCAGAAAGTGCTCTTCGTAGTGAACGATGCTAACGTGAACGCACGCAAGTCCGCTGCTAACATCCAGCGTACCAACGTAGTGAACGTCAATGAACTCAATACCTACACAATCATGAACGCTAACGTAGTAGTGCTCACCGAGGCTTCGGCGGCTGCTATCGAGGCAACTTTTAACGCATAAGGAGGTTACAACTATGGCAATTATTCTGAAACCTATCGTCACGGAAAAGATGACCGCCGCAGGCGAAAAGTTGAACCGTTATGGTTTTCGTGTAGAGCGTGCTGCCAACAAGGTTCAAATCAAAAAGGCAGTGGAAGAAATGTACAATGTACAGGTAGTCGATGTAAACACCCTGATTGTCGCTCCCAAAGTGAAACAACGCTGGACCAAGAGCGGTCTGCTTCGCGGCGCACAACAGGCTTACAAAAAGGCTATTGTTACATTGAAAGAAGGTGATACAATCGATTTTTATAGCAATATCTAAAAATGGCTGTTCGTAAATTTAAGCCCACTACACCAGGGCAAAGACACAAAGTTATTGGCGCATTTGAGACAATTACCGCAAGTGCACCAGAGAAATCGCTTGTGTTCGGAAAACGCAAGACCGGTGGTCGTAACCATGTCGGCAAAATGACCATGCGTTACATCGGCGGGGGACACAAGCAGAAATTCCGTGTAATTGACTTCAAACGCAACAAAGATGGTGTACCCGCAACAGTAAAGACTATTGAGTACGATCCTAACCGCTCGGCACGTATCGCACTCTTGTTCTATGCTGATGGCGAGAAGCGTTACATCCTTGCTCCCAATGGATTGCAAGTAGGTCAAGTAGTTATGTCCGGAGCAGACGCTGCTCCCGAAGTAGGAAACGCATTGCCCATGGCAAACATCCCCCTCGGTACGTTGATTCACAACATCGAACTCCGCCCGGGTCAAGGTGCTTGCATGGTTCGCTCCGCAGGTGTGTTTGCACAACTCTCTTCCCGCGAAGACAAGTATGCAATCATCAAGTTGCCTTCGGGTGAGATGCGCAAGGTGCTCGCTGCATGCAAGGCTACCGTAGGCGTTGTAGGCAACAGCGACCACGCCCTCGAGAAGAGCGGTAAAGCAGGTCGCAGCCGCTGGCTCGGTCGCCGTCCGCGCAACCGTGGTGTCGTAATGAACCCTGTAGATCACCCGATGGGTGGTGGTGAAGGACGTGCTTCTGGTGGACACCCGCGTTCACGTAAGGGCTTGCTCGCTAAGGGTTACAAGACTCGTCATCCGAAGAACCAGAGCAACCAGTACATAATCGAAAGAAGAAAGAAATAACCTATTAAAATCGTAACATTATGAGTCGTTCATTGAAAAAAGGACCTTTTATCAACGTTAAGTTGGAGGACAAGGTGTTGGCCATGAATGAGTCGGGCAAGAAAGAAGTTGTCAAGACTTGGAGCCGCGCATCGATGATCTCCCCCGATTTTGTAGGTCATACAATTGCAGTTCACAATGGAAATAAATTCATTCCTGTTTATGTAACCGAGAACATGGTCGGACACAAGTTGGGCGAGTTCGCGCCTACTCGTACTTTCCGTGGTCATGCCGGCAATAACAAGAAGTAATCCATTGCATCATTAACACAACATTATTAAACCAAGAATTACAATGGGTGCAAGAAAACATAATACAGCAGAGGCAATGAAGGAGGCTCGCAAAGAGCAATACTTCGCCAAACTGAACAACGTTCCTACCTCCCCGCGCAAGATGCGTCTCGTAGCAGACATGATTCGCGGCATGGAAGTGAACCGTGCACTGGGTGCGCTCCACTTCTCCACGCGTGAGGCTTCGCGCGCTATGGAGAAGGTACTGAAATCTGCTATCGCTAACTGGGAAACCAAAACCGGCAAGAAAGCAGACCAAGAAACTCTGTATGTAAGCAATATTATGGTGGATGGCGGTATGATGCTCAAGCGTCTGTTGCCCGCTCCTCAGGGCCGCGGATACCGCGTGCGCAAGCGTTCCAACCATATTACTGTGTTCGTGGATACTAAAAATACTAACGCTGAAAAGTAATTACCAAGATGGGACAGAAAATTAATCCTATTGCAAACCGCCTCGGTATTGTTCGCGGTTGGGACTCCAACTGGTTTGGCGGTAAGAACTATGGTGATACGATTGTAGAGGATACCAAAATCCGTGAGTACCTCAATGCCCGTCTTGCAGAGGCAAGTATTTCCCGTATCGTCATCGAGAGAACTCTGAAACTTGTAACTGTAACTGTCTGCACCGCTCGCCCCGGGTATATCATCGGAAAGGGTGGACAAGAGGTTGACAAATTGAAAGAGGAACTGAAGAAAATCACCAAGCAAGATGTACAAATCAACATCTTCGAGGTAAAACGTCCTGAGTTGGATGCAACCATCGTTGCTACCAAAATCGCTCGCCAACTGGAAGGCAAAGTGGCGTACCGCCGTGCCGTTAAGATGGCTATCGCTTCTACCATGCGTATGGGCGCTGAGGGTATCAAGATTCAGGTCAGCGGACGTCTCAACGGTGCCGAGATGGCGCGCAAAGAGATGTACAAGGAAGGACGTACCCCGCTGCACACACTCCGTGCGGACATCGATTACTGCCAAATCGGCGCTATCACCAAGGTAGGTGTTATCGGCGTGAAGGTATGGATCTGCCGCGGTGAGAAGTACGGCAAAGTGGATTTGGCACCTAACTTCACCCAGAAGCAGGAAGGTCGCGGCATGGATCGCCGCAACGACCGCCGCGACGGGGATCGAAAGGGTGGTTTCCGCAGAAACAAAAAACAATAATGTCTAACCGATTTGTAGATTACAACAGTTATGTTACAACCTAAGAAAACGAAATTCCGTCGCTCGCAGAAAGGCCGTATCAAAGGCATCGCGCAACGCGGCAACGAACTTGCTTTTGGTTCGTTCGGTATCAAGAGCCTTGGTACCATCTGGTTGACAGGTCGTCAAATCGAAGCAGCCCGTATCGCAGTTACCCGTTATATGCAACGTCAAGGTCAGGTGTGGATCCGCGTTTTCCCGGACAAACCTATCACCAAGAAACCTTTGGATGTTCGTATGGGTAAAGGTAAGGGTGCGCCCGAAGGATTCGTAGTACCTTTGGAGCCCGGACGTATCATCTTCGAGGTAGAGGGTGTATCCTACGAGGTGGCTAAAGAGGCACTCCGCCTGGCAGCACAGAAACTTCCTATCACTACTAAATTTGTCGTAAGACGCGATTACGACGCAACCCAAAATGTATAATTAGGATTATGAAAACAGCTGAAATCAAAGAATTAACTACCGCTGAGATTCAAGAGCGTCTCGCTTCTGAGAAAGAGGCTCTCACGCGCATGAAACTGAATCACAGCATTTCTCCGCTCGACAATCCGTTGCAGATTAAGGTTGCTCGCAAGACAATCGCACGTCTGGCAACTGAGTTGCGTGCAAGAGAACTTAACAAGTAAAAAACGACAAGTGAAATGGAAACAAGAAATCTAAGAAAAGAGCGTGTAGGTGTTGTCGTTTCCAACAAAATGGATAAGACTATCGTCGTAGCCGTTAAATGGAAAGAGAAACACCCCATCTATGGCAAGTTTGTCAATAAAACTCGCAAGTTCCATGTTCATGACGAGAAGAACGAGTGCGGCATCGGCGATACCGTACGCATCATGGAGACTCGTCCGCTGAGCAAAACCGTTCGTTGGCGTCTAACTCAAATTATCGAAAGGGCTAAGTAATTATGGTACAGCAAGAATCAAGACTTATCGTTGCGGACAACTCCGGTGCAAAAGAGGCATTGGTAATCCGCGTTCTGGGCGGTACTAAGAAACGTTATGCCACCCTCGGAGACACCATCGTAGTAGCCGTTAAGGGCGTTATCCCCTCTTCCGCCATCAAGGATGGTACGGTCAGCCGCGCTATCGTGGTACGCGTGAAGAAAGAGGTGCGCCGCGCTGACGGAAGTTACATCCGCTTCGACGACAACGCATGCGTGCTCGTCAACAACGCAGGTGAACTCCGCGGCTCGCGTATCTTCGGACCCGTGGCTCGTGAACTCCGTCAAACGAACATGAAAATTATCTCGTTGGCACCCGAAGTGCTCTAATCATCTAAATTAGTTACAGTAATGGCAAAATTACATATTAAGAAAGGTGATACCGTTTACGTTAACGCAGGCGCTTCTAAAGGCAAAACCGGTCGCGTGCTGGAGGTGCTCGTAGATAAGCAGCGTGCTATCGTAGAAGGTGTGAATATGGTATCGAAGAGTACCAAACCTAATGCAAAGAACCCCCAAGGGGGCATCGTTAAACAGGAGGCACCTATCCATATCTCCAACCTCAACCCCGTAGAAGACGGCAAACCCGTTCGCGTGGGTCGCGTGTTGAAAGATGGGAAGTTGGTCCGCGTATCTAAAAAAACCGGTAAGGAGATCTAAGCAATGAATACAGCAAGTTTGAAGCAAGATTATCAGGAGCGTATCGTTCCTATCTTGATGAAAGAGTTCAACTACACTACAGTAATGCAGTGCCCGAAACTCACGAAGATCGTCCTCAATCAGGGTCTGGGAGATGCTGTCGCTGACAAGAAAATCATCGACGTAGCGCAAGCCGAGATGACCGCTATCGCAGGTCAGAAAGCAGTGGCTACCCTCTCCAAGAAAGATATCGCTAACTTCAAGGTGCGTAAGAAAATGCCTATCGGCGTGCGTGTAACCCTCCGCGGCGAGCGTATGTACGAGTTCTTAGAGCGCCTCGTGCGCGTGGCGCTGCCCCGTATCCGCGACTTCAAAGGTATTCCGAGCAAGATGGACGGACGCGGTAACTACACACTCGGTATCCAAGAGCAGATTATCTTCCCTGAAATTAACATTGATAACATTACCAAACTGCTGGGTATGAACATCACTTTCGTGACCACTGCTCAGACCGACGAAGAGGGCTTTGCTCTGTTGCGTGAGTTTGGCTTACCCTTCAAAAAGTAATATAGACTATGGCAAAAGAATCAATGAAAGCCCGCGAGGTAAAGCGCGCTAAGTTGGTGGCAAAATATGCTGCTAAACGTGCACAACTCCTCAAGGATGGTGACTACATCGGTCTCCAAGCCCTGCCTAAGAACGCAAGCCCCGTACGTCTGCACAACCGTTGCAAAATCACGGGTCGTCCGAAAGGTTACATGCGCGCATTCGGCTTGAGTCGTATTCAGTTCCGCGAGATGGCTTCCAAAGGCTTAATCCCCGGCGTGAAGAAAGCAAGTTGGTAATTGCTACCCTACAAGTTTCCGGAGGTGGCGTTAGGTTCACCTCCGGAGATTTACTGCCAAAGTTTGCCCGCATAGGGAGAAAAACATGACAATCTGCATTTTAATATGACATACTGTATAGTATGGCATGGTTTTTGTAGGAAATAATTGTTTGCGCTTCTCCGTGTGAGGTGGCAGACTGAAAATAAAATTATTAAATATTGTCCCGACAGGCGGGATTAATTTAACAACAAAACATTTATGACAGATCCTATCGCAGATTACCTGACTCGACTCAGGAATGCAATCAAAGCAGGACACCGCGTAGTAGAGGTGCCGGCTTCGAATCTGAAGAAAGAGATCACGCGTATCTTGTTTGAGAAAGGTTATATCCTTTCCTACAAGTTCGTGGAGGATGGACCTCAGGGCACTATCAAGATTGCCTTGAAGTATGATCCCGTTAACAAAGTTAACGCCATCAAGAGTTTACAACGTGTATCAACCCCCGGTCTTCGTAAGTACGCTGGCTATCGTGATATGCCGCGCGTGCTGAACGGTCTCGGTATCGCAATCCTCTCCACTTCGAAGGGTGTGATGACCGACAAAGAGGCTGTAGGACAGCAACTCGGTGGTGAGGTTATTTGTTATGTTTATTAATGTAAGGAGGAGAAGACTATGTCAAGAATTGGTAAATTACCTATCGCAATCCCTGCAGGCGTAACCGTAACCGTTAGCCCTGAGAATGTAGTAACCGTGAAAGGTCCTAAGGGTGAATTGACCCAGGCTGTTGATCCTCAAATCACCGTAACCGTTGAGGATGGTGTGTGCCATGTTACTCGTCCGAACGATGAGAAAGAGATGCGCTCGAAACACGGTTTGTATCGTGCATTGATTCACAACATGGTGGTTGGTGTACACGATGGTTATAAGAAAGTATTGGAGTTCGTAGGTGTCGGCTACCGTGTTGAGTTGTCTCAACCGCAGGTGCTCAACCTCTCGCTCGGCTATACGCACCCTATCTACCTCGGCTTGCCCAAGGAGATTAAGGTGGAGACCAAGTCGGAACGTAACCAAAACCCGCTCGTAATCTTGGAGTCGGCTGACAAGCAACTGCTCGGTCAGGTTTGCGCTAAGATTCGCTCGTTCCGTAAGCCGGAGCCCTACAAAGGCAAGGGTATTCGTTTCCAAGGTGAAGTTGTACGTCGTAAGGCTGGTAAGTCGGCTGGTAAATAATAGAAAGGAAGTATTATGATTCAGAAAATAGCAAGAAGACTCAAGATTAAAGCCTCTATCCGCACCAAGGTGTCGGGTACCGCTGAGCGTCCTCGTCTGACCGTATTCCGTAGCAACAGCCAAATCTACGCACAAGTGATTGACGATACCAAAGGCGTAACGCTCGCCAGCGCATCGTCCCTCGGAATCAAAGATAAAATGACCAAGTCGGAGAAAGCAGCCCTCGTAGGTAAGGCTATTGCCGAGGCTGCAAAGAAAGCCGGTGTGAACGAAGTCGTTTTCGACCGCAACGGTTACCTCTATCATGGTCGAGTACAATCATTAGCAGATGCTGCTCGCGAAGCAGGTCTCCAATTCTAAAAACACGAAGACTAAGATGAATCGAGTTAAAACAACACAAGACTTGGAACTCAAGGAGCGCCTCGTCGCAGTTAACCGCGTAACGAAAGTTACGAAAGGTGGTCGCACCTTTACATTCGCAGCCATCGTCGTTGTAGGAAATGGAAATGGCATCGTAGGTCACGGTCTGGGTAAGGCCGGTGAAGTTACCGCCGCTATTGCTAAGGCTACAGAGGCTGCAAAGAAGAACCTTATTCAAGTGCCTGTACTGAAAGGTACTATCCCCCACGAGCAGTATGCTAAGTTTGGCGGCGCACGTGTGTATATCCAGCCCGCAAGCGAAGGTACCGGAGTGAAAGCCGGTGGTGCTATGCGTGCCGTACTGGAGTCGGTGGGTGTAAACGACGTGCTGGCTAAGGCAAAAGGCTCTTCCAACCCTCACAACCTCGTGAAGGCTACTATCGCTGCTCTCGCTGAATTGCGCGACGCACGCACCGTAGCACAAAACCGTGGCGTGAGCCTCTCTACAGTGTTTAACGGATAATACCTATCGAAGACTATGGCAACTATTAAGATTCAACAAGTACGCAGCATCATCCGCTGCCCGAAAGTACAGAAAGAGACTATGGCGGCTTTGGGCCTCCGTAAGATGAATGCCATCGTAGAGCATGAGGCTACTCCTGCTATCCTCGGTATGGTAGAGAAGGTAAAACACTTGGTAAAAGTAATTGATTAACCCTTTAGAATTCAAATCATTATGGAATTACATAATTTAACGCCGGCTGCAGGTTCTGTGAAGACCGCTAAGCGTATCGGTCGTGGTGCCGGTTCGGGTCTTGGTGGCACTTCTACCCGTGGTCATAAGGGTGCTAAGTCGCGTTCCGGTTACTCGAAGAAAATCGGTTTCGAGGGTGGACAGATGCCTATGCAACGTCGTCTTCCGAAGTTCGGCTTCAAGAACATCAACCACGTTGAGTACAAGGCTATCAACCTCGCAGTGCTCCAAGCATTGGCAGAGGCTAAGAACCTCGAGAAAATCGGATTGGCAGAACTTCGCGAGGCAGGTTTCGTAAGCAAGACCGCGCTGGTGAAGATTCTCGGTAACGGTACGCTGACTGCCAAACTGACCGTTGAGGCAAACGCTTTCAGCAAATCGGCTGAAGAAGCTATCACGGCTGCAGGCGGTACTATTGTGAAGATTTAATCGTCGGGCGATGGGATAGGAGTTTCTCACTCCTATCCGTTTCCCTTTCAAAAACGCAAAGTAAATGAAATTTATCGAAACATGTAAGAATATCTGGAAGATTGAGGACCTCCGCAATCGATTGCTGACCACGCTTTTGTTCGTGCTCATCTATCGTTTCGGTTCGTTCATCGTTCTCCCCGGTATCGACCCCACGGCTCTGACAGCACTTCATTCGCAGACAGCGGGTGGCTTGATGGCACTTTTGGATATGTTCTCGGGTGGTGCATTCTCCAATGCATCTATCTTTGCGCTCGGTATCATGCCTTATATCTCCGCGTCTATCGTGATACAACTGCTCACTATTGCAGTGCCGTATTTCCAAAAGATGCAGAAAGAGGGTGAGTCGGGTCGCCAAAAGATGAATCAAATCACACGTTACCTGACAGTGGCTATTTTGCTGTTCCAAGGTCCCAGCTACTTGGTGAACCTTCGTGTGCAGATGGCGCAAGCCGGTCAGATGCTGGAAATCGGTTTCAACTGGTTCACCATATCCTCTACGATCCTGCTCTGCGCGGGCTCTATGTTTGTGATGTGGTTGGGTGAGCGCATTACCGACCGTGGTGTAGGAAACGGTATTTCCTTCATCATCTTGATCGGTATCGTAGCGCGCTTCCCGAGTGCTGTCATCCAAGAGTTCTCCAGCCGCTTGAACGAAGCAGGTGGTGGCTTGATGGTGTTCATCGTTGAGATTGTTATCCTGATTCTCGTGTTCGCATTTGCTATCCTGCTCGTGCAAGGTACTCGCCGTATCCCCGTGCAGTATGCAAAACGCATCCAAGGTAATAAGCAGTATGGCGGTGTACGTCAGTACATCCCTCTGAAGGTGAATGCAGCCAATGTGATGCCTATCATCTTCGCGCAAGCCATCATGTTTATTCCTATCGCCATCGCCGGCTTCAGCACGGATGGTAGCGGCGCTTTTGTGCGTGCGTTCAGCGATAACAACGGTTTCTGGTACAACCTCGTATTTGCTATCCTCATCATCGCCTTCACCTATTTCTACACCGCGATCATCATCAACCCTGTTCAGATGGCAGAAAATCTGAAACTGAACAATGGTTTTATCCCCGGTGTGAAGCCCGGTAAGAAGACGGCTGAGTATATCGATACGATTATGTCGCGCATCACGCTCCCGGGTTCCATCTTGTTGGCTATCATCGCTATCCTGCCTGCTTTCGCTCGCCTCTTTGGTGTGAGCATGGGCTTTGCGCAGTTCTTCGGCGGTACCAGCCTTCTGATTATGGTGGGTGTGATATTGGATACCCTTCAGCAAATCGAGAGCCACCTGCTTATGCGCCACTACGACGGATTCTTCGAGTCCGGCATGCGTATCAAAGGTCGCTCCGGCGCTATGGCGTACTAATCTGCATTAAGGACTAAGTGTTAGTAACGTACAGATGATTTTCCTTAAGACAGACGAAGAGGTAGAACTGATGCGCCAAAGCAATATCCTGCTTGGTAAGACTTTTGCCGAATTGGCAAAAGTCATCAAGCCGGGTGTTACGACAGCCGAACTGGACAAGGTAGCATACGAGTTTATCATGGATAACGGCGGCAAACCCTCTTGCCTCGGCTACGAAGGATACCCCGCCACACTCTGTACTTCGGTCAATGAGCAGGTAGTGCACGGAATCCCGTCTGACAAAGTGGTGCTCAAGGAGGGTGATATTATCTCGGTGGATAGTTGTATCTTGCTCAACGGATTTCATTCCGACAGTGCGTACACCTTTCCCGTGGGCGATGTGAAGCCCGAGGTAATGCAACTGCTCCGCACCACGAAAGAAGCTCTCTACTTGGGTATCGAGCAGGCTATCACCGGTCGTCGCTTAGGGGATATAGGTGCTACCATTCAAAACCACTGCGAACGCGCAGGCTACTCTGTAGTGCGTGAGTTTGTGGGACACGGCATCGGTCGTGATATGCACGAAGAGCCGGAGGTATGCAACTATGGTCGCCGCGGCAACGGCATCGTCCTCAAGTCGGGTATGACCCTTGCGATAGAGCCGATGATTTGTTTGGGTCGTCGCAACGTGATTATCGAAGAAGACGGGTGGACAGCCCGCACAGCCGACCGCAAGCCTGCCGCTCACTATGAGTTGAGTGTTTGCGTGCGCGATGGCAAGGCGGATATTCTCTCTACGTTTGACTATATCAAGGAGGTCTTAGGAGACCGATTTATCTAATTACTAACTTTACATCCAAGAACAACAGCAGTATGTCAAAGCAAGATGCAATAGAAGTGGATGGTGTAATCACCGAGGCACTCTCCAATGCGATGTTTCGCGTGCAGTTGGAAAATGGTCCGCTCATCATCGCTACCATATCGGGTAAGATGCGTATGCACTATATCAAGATATTGGCAGGCGACCGCGTGAAAGTGGAGATGAGTCCGTATGACTTGACCAGAGGACGCATATCGTTCCGTTATAAATAACCCAAATAATACTTTTACAACAATGAAAGTAAGAGCATCAATCAAGAAGCGCAATGCGGATTGCAAGATTGTACGCCGCAAAGGGCACTTGTATGTAATCAACAAGAAAGAACCGAAAATGAAGATGCGTCAAGGATAAGCGCGTGTTCATGGACGGAAAAAGTAAGAAAAACAATTAAAAACAAATTTATCCTAAGTAAAAAATTATGGCTATAAGAATTGTCGGTGTAGATCTGCCGCAGAACAAATGCGGTGAAGTCGGTTTGACTTACATCTACGGAATAGGTCGTTCAAGCGCAAAGAAGATTCTGGCAGAGGCAGGCGTTGACCCAAGCATCAAGGTACAGGATTGGACGGATGACCAAGCAGCTAAAATCCGTGAGATCATCGGTGCACAGTACAAAGTGGAAGGTGATCTTCGTTCGGAGATTCAACTTAATATCAAGCGTTTGATGGATATTGGTTGTTACCGCGGTGTTCGTCACCGTATCGGTCTTCCTGTTCGCGGTCAATCGACCAAGAACAATGCCCGTACGCGCAAAGGTAAAAAGAAAACGGTTGCTAACAAGAAGAAAGCAACGAAGTAATCAACAACCAACAACTCTAATTAAATCAAACGAATTATGGCAAAGAAAGCAATTGCAGCTAAGAAGCGCGTTGTGAAGATTGACGGTGTTGGTCAACTCCATGTGATGTCTTCTTTCAACAATGTTATCGTTACTATTGCTAACGGAGATGGTCAGGTTATCTCTTGGTCTTCCGCCGGCAAGATGGGCTTCCGTGGCTCGAAAAAGAATACTCCTTATGCAGCCCAGATGGCAGCACAAGACTGCGGCAAGGTGGCTTACGACCTTGGCTTGCGTAAGGTGAAAGCGTATGTAAAAGGACCGGGACAAGGTCGCGAGTCCGCTATCCGTGCTTGCGTGGCTGCAGGTATCGATGTAGTGGAAATCGTGGATGTTACTCCTATGCCTCACAACGGTTGCCGTCCTCCGAAACGTCGCCGTGTATAATTTATTATTACTTAACTTTCTAAACTACAAGTAAGATTATGGCAAGATATATTGGTCCTAAATCCCGCATCTCGCGTCGTTTTGGCGAGGCAATCTTCGGTTCGGACAAGGTGCTTGACCGTCGCAACTACGCTCCCGGTCAGCATGGTGTGAACCGTCGTAAGAAAAACTCTGAGTACGGTCAGCAGTTGGCTGAGAAGCAGAAAGCAAAATATACCTATGGTGTACTGGAGCGTCAGTTCCGTTTGCTCTTTGCTCAGGCAAGCCGCTCGAAGGGTGTAACCGGTGAAATCTTGATTCAGTTGCTCGAGTGCCGTCTCGACAACGTGGTATATCGTTTGGGTATCGCTCCCACCCGCGCTGCTGCGCGTCAGTTGGTGAGCCACCGTCATATCACCGTAGATGGTAAGGTGGTGAATATCCCGTCCTATCAAGTGAAACCCGGACAAGTGGTTGCAGTTCGCGAGAAGGCTAAATCTTTGGAGGTAATTGCAGCGTCTTTGGAAGGCTTCAATCACAGCAAGTACAGTTGGCTGGAGTGGAATGAGGCTGACAAAGCAGGCAAGTTCCTCAATGTTCCTCAGCGTGCAGAGATTCCTGAGAACATCAAAGAGCAGTTAATCGTCGAGTTGTACTCTAAATAACAATTAAATTCATGGCAATATTAAATTTCATCAAACCTGACAAGGTGATAATGTTGGATTCGAGTTCGACGAAAGGCACTTTTGAATTTCGTCCGCTCGAACCGGGGTATGGTATTACGATAGGCAATGCTATCCGTCGCGTGCTTCTCGGCTCGTTGGAAGGTTATGCAATATGCTCTATCCGCATCAGTGGTATTGATCATGAATTTGCTACTATCCCTGGCGTCATCACTGATGTAACCAACCTTATCCTCAACCTGAAGCAGGTGCGTTTCATCCGCAAAGAAGGCGTAGAAGCCGAGGGTGAAACGGTAAAGTTGCATGTGTCGAAAGCCACCTCTTTGCTTGCCGGCGAACTCAACACAGCGCTCCAAAATTTTGAGGTGCTGAACCCTGAGTTGCAACTGGCAGAGATGGATGAGTCGGCAGATTTTGAGATTGAACTGACCATCAACAAGGGTCGTGGCTACGTGCCCGGAGATGAGAACCGTCATGACAATGACCCCATCGGGGTATTGGCTATCGACTCCATCTACACCCCGATTCGCAACGTGATGATTTCCGTTGACCAGTATCGTGTGGAACAACGTACTGACTACGAGAAACTGACGTTGGAGATTACTACCGATGGCTCTATCACTCCTCAAAATGCGCTGACCGAGGCTGCTAAAATCCTTATCTACCACTTCATGCTGTTCTCCGATGAGCGTATCGTGCTCGAGCAGGAGACCAAGAAGAGCAGTAGTGCACTGGACGAGGAGTTGCTGCGCATGCGTCAGTTGCTCAACCAGCGTCTGCAAGACATGGACCTCTCCGTGCGTGCTCTCAACTGCTTGAAGGCTGCCGAGGTGGATACGCTTGGCGAACTGGTTAAGTTCCACCGCTCTGACTTGCTCAAGTTCCGCAACTTCGGTAAGAAATCGCTCACCGAATTGGACGAGTTGCTGGAGCGCAACGGGCTTGCTTTTGGTATGGACATCTCGCGTTACCACGTGAATGACTAATTAGTACAACTCACCATTTAACATTACAAACTATTATGAGACATAATAAGAAATTCAACCACCTTGGCCGCAAAGCAAACCACCGCGCTGCGCTGTTGTCGAATATGGCTTGCTCGCTGATTATGCACAAGCGTATCTCCACCACATTGGCTAAGGCAAAGGCTCTCCGTATCTATGTAGAGCCCATCCTCACCCGTGCGAAAGAGGATAACATGAACAACCGTCGTTTGGCTTTTGCGATGCTTCATCAGAAAGAGGCGGTTACCGAACTGTTCCAGAATGTAGGCGAGAAAATCGCTAACCGCCCCGGTGGTTACACTCGCATCCTGCGTACCGGTTTCCGTTTGGGTGATGCCGCTGAGATGTGTATCATCGAGTTGGTGGACTACAACGAGAACATGCTGAAAGAGGCAAAGAAAGCCACGAAGAAGGCTACTCGTCGTGCCGGCAAGAAAGCAGTGAAAGAGGCTGTGGCAGAGGCAGAAGCACCTGCTGCTGAGACAGAGGCTCCCGCTGCAGAATAAATAACAAAGAGTGATTGAGGGTCGGGGCTTTCCTGACCCTCAATTTGTTTTACGTAGTTTCACGTAGTTTTCGTAGTTTTCGTAGTTTACGAACGCTACGAAAACAACGAAAACAACAATTAATTCATAATTAGTATGTTACTTGATTTGACGCAACATAAGCCTGCGGGCGTTACGATAGACAACTGCAAGGCAGGTGATACGGTAACCGTGAGCGGTATGATTCACAATGTGCGTGTTACGAAGTGGGGTGGGTTCATCATCCTGCGCAAGTCTCGCGGATTGTTGCAAGCCGTGGTGCAGAACGAGACCTCGCGTTTCTTCGATGAGGAGGGCAACGAGATAGCCCTCAACGGGCTCTGCCGCGAGATGGCGGTAACCGTAGAAGGAACGGTAGGCGAGGCGAAGATAAAAGACCCTGCTGCTTTCTACAACACGATAGAGGTGGCAGTAAGCAGCGTGCGCGTGCTCTCTCGTCCGACCACGCCCGAGGTGGTGGATATGAACGCGCTGAAGTTCGGCGACGAGGAGACCTTGCTGCGCTATAAGTTCGACAACCGTCAGGTTACGCTCCGTAACCCGCGCGACATGGCGATTCTGAAAGTGCAGAGCACCATCGCCAAGGCGTTTGCTGACTTCCTGACAGAGAACGGCTTCACGCAAATCTACACGCCGAAGATTGTGTCGGAGGGTGCCGAGGGCGGCGCCAATGTGTTCAAGATGGACTATTTCGGCAAGCAGGTGTATCTGGCGCAGTCGCCTCAGTTCTACAAGCAGATAGGCGTGGGTGTGTATGAGCGCGTGTTCGAGATTGCGCCTGCCTACCGTGCGGAGAAGCATAACACGAGCCGCCACCTGAACGAGTATATCTCGCTGGATGTGGAGATGGGCTTTATCAAAGGTCAGGAAGACGTGATGACGCTGGAGGCGGCTTTGCTGCATGCTATCATCCACCGCGTGGTAACTGACTGCGCCCACGAGTTGGCGTTGCTGAATGCTACGGTGCCCCAACTGCCCCAGAACGTGCCGGCATGGAAACTGAGCGAGGTGCACGAGATTCTCTTCGAGAATCACCTCTGCGAGGAAGACCACCGCGGCGAGGACGACTTGGCTCCCGAGGAGGAGCGCGCGATATGCAAGTATGCGCTGGAGCAGTTCGGTTCGGACTTTGTGTTTGTAACCCATTTCCCCAGCCAGCACCGTGCTTTCTATGCGATGGACGACCCCGAAGACCCCACGCTGACGCTGAGTTTCGACCTGCTGATGCGCGGCTTGGAGATTACCTCCGGCGGTCAGCGTATCCACAAGGAGGCGGACTATCGCGAGAAGATGTTGAAGCGCGGCATGAACCCCGACAACTTCCGTTTCTACCTCGATACCTTCAAGAACGGCATGCCTCCTCACGGCGGTTTCGCCATCGGCCTGGAGCGCATCACGGCATGCTTCCTGGGCATTAACAACGTGAAGGAGTGCTCGATGTTCCCCCGCGACATCAACCGCGTGGCGCCGTAAGAGAAGTGCTGTATTTTACCCAAACAGGAGACTGTCTAACAAATCAAGTTAGGCAGTCTTTTTTGTGGCGATAGGTAGGAGATAAGAAAGGCTTATACGTGTTTTGGACAATTGTTATAGAAGGGTTAAAGGCAGGTTACAGACACGTTACAGACTCGTTTATGTTACGATAATGTTACGATAAAACCGGCTACTGATAAAGGGGACTGATCGGGTATGGTTATGCGAAAAAAGGACAATTATCATAGATTGCAGTTGTATGATAGGGAATTGTATAATATAAAAGAGACTGCCTAACTTGACTTGTTAGACAGCCTCTTTTGTATTATGAATGGTACATTATGGAAGAGATACTCGGTTTTCAGAGTGACCATGAGCGTTCACTGCCCGATATGTACTATCACCGCAAGTGCTGTAATCAATAGCATGACAAGGCTACAGAGGATAATGGCTGTATGTTCTCTTGACATCGTATTGAGTGTGTTGTTCTATTATAATCTCGGATTTCTTTTTGTAACATCTGCTCGAATTGTATGACACAGTCTTTCAGATGATAGTCTTTCGCATGTTCCGCATAGCATTTTTCCATCTCGTTTCGTTCTCCCTCGTGTTCAATCCAATAGTTGATACGCTCTGCCAGCGCTTGCGGATTTCCTGCCTCGAACAAACTACGACTGTCTAATGCAAATTGGCGCGTTGCCGACAAAGGTGAGTTGGAGATAACGGGCACCAATCCCATTGCAAACGCCTCTATGCAACCGATGGCTTCGCTCTCCATATCTGAGGCATGGACGTACAAATCGGTCTGCGCAAGCAGTTGTTGCAACTCCGTGCGGTTGTAGTAGCCGAATATCGGCATCAGAGGCAGTTGTTCGCCTAATCGCCGATAGTGTTCATACATTGGACCCGCTCTGGCAGAAGCGCATCCTGTTTGCCGTGGCAGCCGCTGCATTACTGTTGCTGATAGCCTATCCCTTGGTGCGTTTCTTCCTGCCCCTCTCGCAGAACGAGACACCCATGCTCGTGCAAACGCAGACTATACGCATAGCCGCCGACACGGCGCAGACCTATTCACTGCCTGACCAAACCAAGGTGCAACTGTCTCAGGGTGCACGCTTGACTTATTCCTCTGAATACGGCAAGCAACAACGCGCCGTAGCACTGCATGGCACAGCACGATTTGATGTAACGAAGAACACCGATTGCCCCTTCACGGTGCAGGCTACGCCTCTATTGGTGGAGGTTACGGGAACGGTCTTCACGGTGCAGGCTGATTCAACAGAGGTGCTGGAAGCATTGGCGGAACTATACGCATTGGATATACACTATCAAGGCGACACCTGTATCGTTCGTGCAAGATAATGCGACACTTCCTTCTCTCTGTCATAGCAAGTGCGCTACTGCCCCTCTATGGGCAAACATCTGTGCCCCAAAGGATTACTTTGGAGCAGGCATTGGTGCTGATAGAGGAGCAATACGAGGTGGATGTCATCTATAATCCCCCTCACCATCCGCTATGCGCCGCAAAGGGCAGCGAAAGCCCAAACTGCCGTCCCCGTGGTTGCCCCTTGCCGGTCGGATACCGTCATTCCTCATGCAGATACAACAAAAATCGTTGTGTTAAAGATGGATAGTGCGGCATCATCTTGCCCCACACTCCCTATTGTACTCTCCGTTCTTCCAAACGAGCAGTTCCTTTCATGTAGTTCCTTGCCCGTTTTCCCCCATATACAGTTCCCCACTCGCAGTTCCGTACCGGAAGTGGAGAATCGCTCCCTTCACTCACCCCATCGCCTTTTTCTCAAACTTGCGTTAGGCTATGGAGATATTGCGGGGATAGGAAATGTGGCTACCACGCTTGACCTGACTTATGCGTGGTTTTTCCACCGTCATTGGGGTATCAGCCTTGGTGCGGGCGTTGATTGCTACGCCAAGACAGCGGAGATAGAGCAGCAAACGCGTATGACAACGGCTTACATCCCTATTGGACTTCAAACCGAGTATATGCTGACCAATAGGTGGGGATAATAGGAGACGTGAGTGCTTCTTTGCAGTTGCCTATCTCGGGTCGGTATTGTGAAGATGAATCGGGCAATCGCTACGCGGGCTCCTCTTTGCTCTTTGGCGTGCGCGGGGACGTAGGAATAGAGGCCGTTCCGGTGCCGCAACTGGGTCTTGGCATAAGCCTCTATGCTCAGTCGCTTGTTGCCTCCACAGGGGACATCGCACAAACCATCCACGGAAAATGGATTTATCCGTGGCAAACAGGTCTCAACCTCTCTCTGCGCGTCAATCAGTGGAAGTAAATAGACCCCAGCGTCCGATTTTCTCCGAATACTTTCTGATATTATTTTCCCCTCTACGCATAAAAAAGAGGCTGGCTACCTTGTAGAAGCCCACATTTTTATTCTCTCTATCAGCCATATATTTTTTGCGTTTTATTCACACTTTTTGTGTATGTAAATTATTTTTTGTACTTTTGCATTCGGAAATAATAGACTTATTTTAATATGTATAATTATGGAAAAGATACCGAGTTTTCAGATTAACCACGAGCGTTTGCTTCCGGGCATCTATGTGAGCCGGAAGGATAGGGTAGGCGGTGAGGTGATCACCACATTTGATATTCGCATGAAAGCACCCAATCGCGAGCCGGCATTGGGGCAGGGCGCGTTGCATACGATAGAGCACCTTGCGGCGACCTATCTGCGCAACGATGCGGAGTGGAAAGAACGTGTGATTTATTGGGGACCGATGGGATGCCTAACGGGCAATTACCTATTGCTTCGCGGGGACTTGAAGAGCGCGGACATCGTGGCGTTGATACAACGGACGTTTGCTTTTGTGGCGGATTACGAAGGCGAGGTACCGGGTGCGACGGCACGTGATTGCGGCAACTACCTGCTGCACGACCTCCCCATGGCGCGCTATGAGGCGAGACGCTACTTGGAGGTGTTGCGGCATCTCAGTCATGCCAATCTGCACTATCCGCAATAAAGATTAATATTATCGTGTCATTACTCCATTATCCATTCTCCTGTGCGCATGAAGTGTGCAAAGTCGTCCATCGCCTTCATACGCCTTTCTTCTAATTCCTCCTTGCCGACTGTCCCCATTATCCACGTCCCTATCCATTCTTCGCTTGTTCCCAGCAACAGGGGTAGCTCACAGCAGTGAGCAGCACCCAGCGGCGAATCCTTCGGCTTCCAACGAAAGAGGTGATATTGTGCATCAACACCTTCTCGCTGCAAGTATCGCACATACGATCTTGCCGGCGAGGTAAAGACCACCGAGGTGAGCATCGGCCATAGGGCTTTCGGGCCAAACATACTGCCATCGTCCTCTTGTGCGCAGACTACTACCTGCTTCGGCCATTGCACCTTATCGCCGTAGCAGGGTTTCTGCGGCAAATCCGTCGGCGAGAAAGGCAGCGAATGCCATGCCTGAGGGTGCGCCTCTTGGTAGCGCAACTGCACGGCGAGTAGCGTATCTGCCAGACAAGTGCGTACATCCATAACGGGGGTGTTGACATCTCGCCCGCGGTTATCTGCCTCTCCGTAGTGCGAAGCAAAATACTCCTCCACCCACTTTGTGCGCTTGCGAGCGGTCGCCGCCGAAGTCGTCAGTCCCATAGGCGCGGAGAACACCACTGCCCGCCGAATGCTTACCCTACTCGTATCCGCCAGACAATATACCACGCTCTGCGCCCCTGCCGACTGCCCCGCAAGAGTGATATTTTCTGCATCACCGCCAAACTGCCCGATGTAACGCTTTACCCATTCCAATGCTGCCAACTGATCCAGCAACCCGCAGTTGGGGGTAGCAATAGAGGGGGCATAATAATAACCGAAGATTCCCAGACGATAGGTGATGCTTACGGTTACGACCTGCTCGCGTGCCGCCAGTTCTGCCAACTGCGTGTTAGGCTTCTCCCCTCCGCCGGCAAAGTAGTTACCGCCGTGGATATACACAAGCACGGGCAGCCTTTGCGCCTCCGTACCCCTTGCTCCATAGGCAAAAGGAGTATTCACCGTCAATACCTGACAATCTTCCGTCATCTGATAATCAGCGTGCTGTGGCAACACATAGTGCGACTCCGTAGTAGGCTGGTCGGCGGTATAAGTCCGCTGATATGCCACTTTACGGACAATGCCATCGCTCCCCATCACCTCTCCCTGAACAGCAGGCAATAGGATCGTATCGTTCACCACAGGTGCACCAAACCGCTCCGCGTGAGCATAGGGAATACTCGGATAGGTATAGACTACTTCGCCGCAGACAGGCATAACTGCCCATCCGAGACCACAAACCCAAAAGAAGCAATGTAAAAGAAGAGAATAGTGTTTCATAGTAATGGTCATTTTGTGCTTCCGAGAGGAAGAGATTAGCATATTGTATATCAATATCTTATACTTAATTCGTACATATACTGACATAATACTGCAAAAAATATGCCATATCTAAGTGTCATCGCACGTTTCCCAAGCACTATGCCACTTTATCTCTTCTCTTAACCAAAAGGCAAATACAATAGGTCAAACAATATGTAAAAAAACTACCTAACAATTGTTAGGTAGTTTTCCTTTGCGCTCCCTCAAGGACTTGAACCTTGGACCCCCTGATTAACAGGGAAAGGAATATTTTGTATAACTTATTGTAAATGAATAGGTTTTGGTGAGTGCTAAAAGTTTGTGCAAAGAATTTGGGAAATAATTACATATAATTCTATTCTTGTAGTCTAATCATCACATCGCGACCGATAATGTTTTTTAGTTTCATAAATACCTCCTCGTTGGTTTCTATGTTCGCCCAGTAGTTATCGAATATCGGTTTGTTCATATTTGGTGCACCAATCTTTGGTATAGCGTACAATACAAATCGCTCCTTATCGCATATAGCGAACATAGAGCAGTGCAAATCATTAGCATAGGAAAACGCTTGTCTGAATGCCTTTTCTCGTTTAATAGAAGAGTTGCGCATGTCATATTTTGTCTCAATCAGGAAAGGTGCACGATGGGTATGTTTCGCAATCTCCTTTGGAAAGAAAACGAAATCGGATATGCCTTTCTCTTTTCGACCTAATTGCTGCACTAACTGCCGTGTATAATCTTTCTCCGTGTAGCCCATCTGCGATAGGAACGGTATCAATATCTTTTCTTCAACATCTTTCTCTACGCCAACCTCCGGCAAATCGTAGTCTGCTATTTGCAATAGTTTCGGGAGTTCTTCAGTAAAGCCGTGTTCTCTGATGAGTGCGACCAACTCTGCGTAGTCTCTTGGCGTTAGTTCGACCCCGTTAATTCCCTGCAAGTTCTTCTTGAATATCGGTATTTGCGAAATATACGGGTGTTCTTTCAGTTCTTTGAATGGTATGCGCGGAAGCAGTCTCCCGTCCGAAAATACCGCTCTACATTGATAATAGTCGAATGGGTTAAAGAACCCGTCGGACTTTGCTCTTCCAATAGCATATAGGCAAGAGTTGGGAGTACGTGCATACACGATGATAATATCCCCTCTTCGTGTTCGTTCGTTGCACGCCCAAATGGTTTCTTCAAGACCGTTTTTCTCAATGTTAATAACGTCTTCTTTATTTGCTCCTGTGAGCCATATATTAGTAGGCTGCGGAAGTTCTGCTGTATCACTATTCTCTTCTCCGAGTGTGTCAGCATAATCATATAGGCAGGCGCATAGTTCTTCGTCTGTCAGTTGGTTTTGTTCCTGAAATTTAGATAGTGCTCCGCATAGTTGGTGGTAATATCTGAAGTACTCTCTATAACCTCTGCTGCGTGTCATTTCTGGTAGTTCAACTCCGATATTCGCGCATAATTGTAGGAAATAATCAAATCTATACGTAAAAAGTATAGGTTTGAAAAAGTTATAGTTGATATAAAGATATACAGAAAGAACGGGTAGGATGCTTAATTTCTCTCGGTCGTTTCGGAATATATCCATGCTATCTATGAATGCAAGGAACTGGTCTATATCCTGCTCGTGTTGAATATCGGGTATATTCTCATTCAGATACTCCGCTATCAGTCTGTAGTGCCGTCCGAATATATCCGGCGCGAAAGGTTGGTGCATCTTTCTTTCTTGGAATGCGAAAATTCCGTCCGCGATAATAGTCAGAGCGTTCGGTTGATTACAGTCGAATAGTCCGATTACTCTTTTTCCGTCCTGCGAGTCTCGATAGTATTTCCAGTTGGTTTTGTTCATTGTTTGTCAAGTGTTTTTGTGTTGAATTTTGCTATTCTAACCTTATTGCGCCGACTACTATGGAGAGGGAGCGGATGTCGTCTTTTGGTAGTTTGAAAGGCGGGTAGTTTTCGTTATCAGACTTGCAAAGTATGTTTTCTTGGTCGTCTGGTATCTCGAATAAGCGTTTGACCATTGTTCCTTGTGAGCCGTCGATGACATAGACTTTTCCCCATTGAATAAATCTTATTTCCTGTACTTTTCTGCAAGCGAGAATGTCGCCGGATGAGTATTTAGGGTACATAGATGAGCCGCTAACTCTGATAAGGAACTCTGCTTTAACGGCGATGAAGTCGGGAATGGAGTATTGCGGGCAGTCATCAAGTGCTACTCCTTCGTTGTCCCAGCCGTTATATCCTGCTATGGCAGAGAGTGGCACGAGGGGAAGTGTTGTGTAGTGTTGTGTGTCGTTATCATTGTTTTCGTTCTGTGTGGTATCGATGATATGTGCAGCGGTGTTATTTTCTTTGAGCATATCCCCATCGCCGTATAGGAGCCAGTCCGTGGAGAATACATGACCAAGAGCATCATTTACTTTGAGTAGGAAACTATTAGAACAAAATTTATCTGCAAGTTTATCCGAAAATGCGTTAGACATATTATTAGGTGTAACCCCAACAATCTCTGCAAAACCTTTTTGGTTTTTACATAATTCCATTTCGCGAGCGTATTGATACATTTCTCGCAATTTTTCCACATTTGTCATAATACTAAAAAATAAGTGTTTTATAACATAAAATAATTTTCATTTTGCAAACTCTACTTTGCAAAATCTAATTATTTAGTATTTTTATTGCTAAAAACTTGCGTATATTCTAAATAGTTAGTATCTTTGCATCGTGATTTACGAATGTAACAAAGGTATCACATTAAAATTGCGGGCAAAGTTAGTGAAAATAAACGAAATACGCAAGTAATCAATCAGAAAAAAGTTAGTGATATGAAAAAGTCAGTTATTAAGTTTTTGGCAGAGGTTTCTGCGTTGAGTGCAGCGATGGCAGTTGGTATAGTAGCGATATGCAGCGAGCCGGCGGGGGACGCGAACTTTATTGTAACGGTGTTGTTGCAGTTGTTGGTAGTGGTGATAAGTTTCTCGTGCGTGCATGTGATGAATAAGAAGTGGGGTGTGTTTAGAAAGTTGCGTGCGATGGGTTTTTGAAGTGGTGTGTATCTTCGGCTTATCTTCGGCTAATCTTCGGCTAAAAATCGGCTACTTGACATGGTGTGAACGTGGGTTGCGCCGCAGGCGATATATTGCGGCGGCGAATGAAAGATAAAAAACAATGTATAACAGATAAAAGAGCAATGGTTATGGCAAACTTACAATCAAATTTGAACTCGTTATTGAGTTACGGCAATGTAGATGAGTGCAACAGCACGTTGGTGTTATTGTACAATATCGAAGAGTGTTTGAAAGGCGGTATGTTCGATGGGGACAAGCGCGTGCGCGTGTTGTCTCTATTGAAGCAGATACGCAAAGAGATAGCGGTGGCAGAGGCGTACTGGTTAGCGAATGGTGGTGAGGTGTATTAGCGGGCGCGAGATAGCGCCGCAGGCGATATGTTGCGGCGGCGAATGAAAGATAAAAATATAATGTATCACTACTGTCCACTAAAAGATTGACGATAAGATATTAAGACTAAAATTATAT
>JBJECI010000093.1:0-8892 GCA_051870915.1 Paludibacteraceae bacterium | reverse complement strand
GAGGGGCGGTGCAGCAACAGGTCGCGCACCCAGCCGCCGATGACGTAGCAGTCCAACTGCAAACGGTCTGCCTCCTCGCCGACCAAATGAAGAATGGGATTATCTAATGATTGCATAGGCTCTTTGGATTAAGGATAAAGGATGAAGGATGAAAGACTAAATAGTTCCAACTCTGAAAACTCATAGACAAAGGTAATAAGTCTTTCATCCTTTATCTTTCAGTGAGCGCAGCGAACGGTCATTTATCCTTAAAATCGGCTGCAAAAGTACTGAAAAAAAACGAAAAAACCAAATTTTATTTGCATATACAAAAAAAAAGCAGTATCTTTGCACGCTTTTTCGGGTAAAAAGCACTAACGATTTATTAACTCGGGCACGCAACTCGTGCAGTTGTAGCCCATAAAAACAAAGTCTAAATGGCAACAAAGATTCGTTTGGCTCGTCATGGTCACAAAGACTACGCTTTCTACCACATCGTAGTAGCAGACAGCCGCTCGCCGCGTGACGGCAAAATTATCGAGCGTCTCGGTTCGTACAACCCCAACACCAACCCCAGTGCAGTCATCCTCAACTTCGACCGCGCGTTGTATTGGTTGGGCGTAGGTGCACAGCCTACCGACACCGTTCGCAACATCCTCTCCGGAGAGGGCGTATTGCTGATGAAGCACCTGAATGGCGGTGTAGCCAAGGGCGCGTTCTCGCAAGAGGAGGCTCAGAAGCGTTTCAACGCTTGGAAAGCACAGAAAGATGCTAAGAATGGCAAGATTTCGCAGGCTGAGGCTGACAAGAAAGCCGTTGCAGCAAAGGCACTCCTCGCACAAGAGGTAGAGACCAATGCTAAGAAAGCCGCTGCTGTGGCTGAGAAGCGTGCCGCTGCCGCTGCTGCTCTCGCAGCCGCTGCACAGGAAGCCGCTCAAGAGGCTGCTGCCGCTGAGGCAGGTGCACAAGAGGCTTAAACCGTCTAACGACTGTTAGAACGCCTAACGGCTGTCAGACCGCTTCGCTGACCGACCACCTACGGTTGTCCGATGCTTGCATCCCGATTTATCGGGAACGCTGACGACTGAAAGACCGCTACGCTGAAAGACTGATATACTAAATCAGTCGGACAGCGTAGCGGTCTTTCAGCATAGCGGTCGGTCAGCGAACGCAGTGAGCGGTCGGTTAGTGCAACGGTCGGACAGCGCAAGCGGTCTTTTAGCGCAAGCGGTCTCTTATCCTTTTTTTGAAAAAAACGTGTTTTTGTTTGTGTATGTGGGAAATTTGTTGTACCTTTGCCCGCGATTTGCGAGAAAAACACCGCAAACAACACATTCAACGTAAACAACGTAAACTACGAAAACTACGTAAACACGCAACGCAATATATGAGCAAGAACTTGGTTATAGTGGAGTCTCCGGCGAAAGCAAAGACGATAGAGAAATTCTTGGGCAAGGACTATCATGTACTGTCCTCGCAGGGACATATCCGCGATATTGAGCCGCTGGGGAAGAACAGCATGGGTATTGATTTTGCACACGGGTATGCACCCAACTATGTGGTTGACCCCAAGAAGCACCACCTCGTGGATACGCTCAAAGCGGAGGTGAAGAAAGCCGACACGGTATGGCTCGCGAGCGATGAAGACCGCGAGGGAGAGGCTATCGCATGGCACCTGAAAGAGGTGCTCGATCTGGACAAGAAAGACACGAAACGTATTGTCTTCCACGAGATTACGAAGTCAGCCATCCAGCGTGCCATCGAGCAGCCGCGCGACATAGATTACAACCTCGTGAACGCCCAGCAGGCACGCCGTGTGCTGGATAGGATTGTGGGCTTCGAGTTGTCGCCGGTGCTGTGGAAGAAGGTTACCACGGGCTTGTCGGCGGGGCGCGTGCAGTCGGTAGCGGTGCGGTTGATAGTGGAGCGTGAGCGCGAGATAGCGCAGTTCAAGAGCACGGCGCAGTACCGCGTAACGGCGGAGTTTGTGTTGGAGCAAGGAGCCAAGAGCAAGGAGCAAGGACGGGTTAGAACCGACTCTGAGCAGGCGGGGACGCACTCGGTGCTGCGTGCGGAGTTGAACCATCGTTTTGCCACAGCAGAGGAAGCACGCGCGTTCTTAGAGACCTGTGCGCAGGCGGAGTACCGCGTGCGTGATGTGCAGAAGAAGCAGGGCAAACGCAGTCCGGCACCGCCTTTCACCACCTCTACGTTGCAGCAGGAGGCGGCGCGGAAGTTGAAGTTCCCCGTGTCGAAGACCATGCGCTTGGCGCAGTCGCTCTACGAGGCAGGGCATATCACCTATATGCGTACCGACTCGGTGAACCTCAGCAGTCTGGCGCTCGCGACGAGCAAACAGGAGGTGCTGGCGGAGTACGGCGAGGCATATCAGAAGACGCGCCAATACCACACCTCGAGCAAGGGCGCGCAGGAGGCGCATGAGGCGATTCGTCCGAGTTATATGGACAAGCGCAAGGCAGGCGAGACGGCGGACGAGCAGCGGCTCTACGAACTGATTTGGAAGCGTACTATCGCCTCGCAGATGGCGGACGCCGAGGTGGAGACCACCCGCGTGGAGGTGGGTATTCTCTCACCTATGATTATGAGGCAAGCACTCAAGGAGGTGCGGTCTCCAGGCCGCACCATGGAGAAGAGCGATCAGGAATGGGTATTTGTCGCTACCGGCGAGGTCATCACCTTTGACGGTTTCATGCGCGCCTACATACAGGGCAACGATGAGCAGGAGGAGACGACGCAGACCCTGCCGCGCGTGGCAGTAGGGGAGTCCTTGCAGGCGCAGGAGATGACCGCACAACAGACCTTCACCAAGCCTCCCTACCGCTACACCGAGGCAACGCTTGTGAAGAAGATGGAGGAACTGGGTATTGGTCGCCCCTCTACCTACGCGACCATCATCGAGACCATCCAGTCGCGCAAGTATGTGGAGAAAGGCAACGTAACGGGGCAGAAGCGCGACCTGACAATACTGACGCTCCGTGACGGCAAGATAAGCGAGACGACCAAGCAGGAGATGGCAGGCGCAGACAACCAGAAACTGCTGCCGACCGACTTGGGCTGTATCACCAACGACTTCCTCGTCGCACAATTCCCCGAGATATTGAGTTACGACTTCACCGCCAACGAGGAAGCCAACTTCGATAAGATAGCCGAGGGCGATGCCGACTGGGTGAAGACGGTGGACACGTTCTACAAAGCCTTCCACCCGATGTTGTCTTCCGTCCCCGCGGGTAAGATTGCGGGGCGCGAGTTGGGCACCGACCCCGAGACGGGCGAGCCCGTAGTGGCGAAGATAAGCAAGATGGGTCCCTGCATACAGATAGGCGGTGCAGACTCGGAGAAGGTGCGCTTTGCGTCGCTCAAGAAAGGGCAGTCTATCTTCACCATCACGCTGGACGAGGCGCTTGACCTCTTTCATACCGCCCTCCCCTATACCTTGGGCGAGTTAGACGGCGAGGAGGTGGTGGTGGGCGAAGGCAAGTTCGGTCCTTATATCCGCCACAAAGGGGCGTTCGTCAGCATTCCCAAGGGTACGGACCCGCTCACTATCACGCTGGACGAGGCACAAGCACTGATAGCAAAGAAAGCACAAGCGCAGGAACCGATACATGTGTACGGCGAGATAGAGGTGCTGAACGGGCGCTTCGGACCGTATATCAAAGCCAACGGCAACAACTATAAGATTCCCAAAGGGCAGGACGCACAGACACTGACCGAGGAGGACTGCCGCGAGATAATCGCCTCTTCCGCCCCCACAAGCGGCGGAAAACGCGCTTTTTCAAGAAAAAAAGCAAAATAATTTGCATATTTCAAAAAAAAGCCGTACCTTTGCACCCGCTTTTCAGAAAAAATTTGAAAATGAACAATTTGAAAATTTGAAAATTATGAGCCCCCGCATGGTCATTTTCAAATTTTCAAATTTACAAATTTTCAAATTGATTTTGAGGGCATCGAGAAGTAGCGCAGTTGGTAGCGCACCACGTTCGGGACGTGGGGGTCGGGCGTTCGAGTCGCCTCTTCTCGACCAAAGAGGCTGTCTAACGAATCGAGTTAGGCAGCTTTTTTTGTGGCGGTATGTTATTTCTTATTTTGCAATCGCTTTTTGATGAGCAGGGTGAGTATCAGCACCATACACAGCGGCAGGGAGAGGAAGACGGAGAAGTACCAAAGTATGTCCAGCCATATCTTGGCATGGTTCACCTTGATGAGTCCGTCGGCGTTTATGTAGCGGTATTCGTTGATTGTCAGGGGATAGCCGTAGTTGTTGACCATCGCATCGCCGTAGATTCTTACGGACTTGCCTGTTGCATCGGTGTATATGCCCGCCTCAGGGAACTCGCGCTCCGCCCACGCCGAGTCGGAGGTAGTGAGCATCTCCCAGTCGCGCTGCATGTGGGCATACTGTTCTTCCCAAGGGCTTGTGGCAAAACGATGGTACTGCGCATCGTAGTAGGAGCACCCCGTGAACAATGCGACTATCGTCCCGACCAGAAGGGACACTACAAAAAAATTCATTCTTTTCATACGTTATTTTTAGGCAATGATATACAAAATTCAAATTGTATTATGTCGCCCCTTCGGGGCTATATTCCCCGCCCCCGTACCCCCTCCCCGCAAGCGGGGCGGGGGAGTTGTTGGAGGTGGTCTCCGTTTCCGTATGGACGAGTCCCTACGCTGTTTTATGTCGCCCCTTCGGGGCTTTCGTTCTCTCCCATATCTTCTCGCACAAAAGACGCAGTACTTTCCGTAGGGTGGGAGGGCGGCAGGTGATATGTAGTTTCTTGGATGCCGTTGTGGACTCACCTATCACGTTCAGCGTGAAAGTCTTATTGCGCCAAATATGAACGGATAGGCTCGTTTCTCCATGCAGTTGGCTTTTCGAGATGCCGTGGATGGCACATTCGCCGTTTTTTGTCTTCCACGAAAGACGGATGATGTCTCCCCACTCTACTTCCGTTTTGTCTGCCTCAAATGAGTAGATATACGCATCGTTGTTACCCAAGCGATAGGTATATTTTTGGTATCCGGCGGATGAACAGAAATAGAGCACAATATCTTCTTGTTCGTCCCCGATAGGTATCTCCTTTTGCTTATTGGTTGTGAGATAAAATGTTCTTTCTCCACATACCGCAAAAGCTGAGCGTATATTGCTACCATTCCAACGGAGAATAGCATTCGTTTTTGGCGCACCGTTCAGGTTTTCCCATGCTATGGACACGACAGGCCATGTTGCACCACAAACCTCACATATCGCAGATGCATCATCGTTTGTTGATTCACACTGTTTACATGTCCACATGGGTTTCGCATTTATTTGATGAGAGTTCCTTTTAATTTCGGTTTTACGGATGAATCAGCAGCAGAAGAAGATGACTTTACCTTTAGCGAATGCTTATCCGGCTCTGCGTGTTCTGTCTTATCATCTATTTCCGATTCTTTCGATGAAGTAAGTACTGCATCAGAAGCATCTTTACGCAACTTTAAGACCAGCGACTTTGGCAGTTTCAAGCGCGGAAACACAACCGGCAGTGATTTGTTTCCTTTGGGCTTGCGTTCTTCTGTCATTGTAGCATAGTCAGGACGAGGGCATCGAGCGTCCTGCTTAGCAGGAACAGGCACTCTGGAGAGGTCTATCTTCTTCAGTTCATTAAACACTTGCAGAATATTCGGTCGGTTATTCGGATTCTTATCAAGCATAGATACCAACAGAGATTTTATACCTCTTGTTATATTCTCGCTATAAGGGATTCCGACCGATTCTCCGGCATTGGTTGCCGCATAGGTATAAATGTACTTGGATTTGTCGAATAAGGGTCTCTCACCGCTGAGATATTCGCAGAAGATGATGCCGAGTGAATAAATATCCGCTTTGGTGGTTAACACACTGCCGGGGAGGCGTTCGTCCTCATCGGATATATAATCAAATACTTCGGGTGCGTAATACTCAGGAGTGCCTACCACAGCCTGTCGGTCGGCAGGAGGAGCGGCTTCGAAATAGGAGTCATCGAAATCAATCAGTTTGGTGGTATAAATGCCTGATGCTGTTTTCTTGATGAGTATATTCTCCGGCTTCAAATCTCCATGCACAATGTGGTTATTGTGCAGAATACGGAGGCTGGAAGCGAGGCTCCTCAAGATGATAATAATTTCTTTGAAAGACAGTTTCGCCACTTCTTTCGGGTTCATGGTTGTGGTGTCCACCCACTCACTAATCTTGTAATAGGAAGTGTCATGGAGCATCAGTTCTTTCGCGCAGACAAGGTTGCTTCCCTCGGAGCATGCCGCATTGGTAATCCTCATTATGTTGCGTTGATGCGCTTCGAACTCAACGCACATATTCCGCTTATATGCTTTTGTTTTCTCACTTCCCGGGCTATCCTCGGTCGGATATTTGGGCGAGAGAAACTCTTTTATGAACCAACGCTTCCCGTCTTTGGTTGCCGAAGTTATTCTGCTCCGTCCTCCGGCGACCCGAAAATCTGCTTCGAGCAAGTAGCGTCCAAGATATTTTCCTTTTCCAAGTGTCATACAAAGTAAGAATTTATAGATTTATCGGTTTATCAGCTCTCTGAGCCAAGCAACTGTTCTGCCCCTTCCTTATAGGCATTCCATATCGTATCCATCGCTTTGGGGAGTTCGTTCAGTTGCGACTGATAGAGTTCGTAGGGTCGGATAAACGCTTTCATCAGCCGTTGATGCCGTTTTAGGAGTGCTTTTTTCCAATCCTCGAACGATAATCCAATCATGGTGATGGCGAAGGAGTAGTCATCGCCTGATATATCCAACAGCATGTTATCCATATGGTTTACCCAATCGTGTATGTTGTCGGACATATACAACGTGTCGAGTAGCAGTTTTTCGAAATGCATCGGTGTCATCACATACCCGAAACATCCGTCTGTGCAAGATATGAGAATCACCGGCGCATCAGACAAGAATTGTAATTTGCTGATATAAAACGAGTCGCTTTGAGAAATCGCATTGCTCAAAGGCGGGTCGTTATGCAAATTGCACAAGGCATCTCCTCCCCCTCTGACATGGTCTTGCGAGGCTTGCAACAGCCCTTCTGCGCGTAGAATATAGTTACGCGAATCGCCGGCCCAGTAACTATAAATATCTATGCCGCCTTTGCTCGTAGCCCACGACATCATCGCCATGGTGGTGGGCAGGATTTTTGACATTGTGGACTTGAGTCTTGACGGAACGATATGTAGGTCTTCTTTGATATTCTCCAGCGCAGCCTTAATGGTATTCTCTAAGGAGGTTGTATCAAAGTTCATGCCGTTAGCACTATTCTCTTGCGCGAACTCCAGCGTAGTTTCCCTAACGAGGCGGGAGGCAATATATGCGTCAGTATGTATCTCTCCCGTTGGCAATGTTCTTATGGCACTTCCGGCACCCCCCATTCCGTCAAACGTAGCCAAAACGCCACAGGAGAAATCCGAAGAGAGCCATAGGATAGGCTCGGCGTCTTCTCCGGCATTTTCTTTTCGGGCATGATTTTTCGAGTCCGCGAGCACCTTGATTGCATCCGGCAACTGATAGTCCCTGTCGGGACGACAAACAGAATAAGCAGATAGTATCATGTCTCAGCATTCCCATTAAATAGAGTTCATTATTGCATCCAAGATTTGGGTATAGTCCGTATCGGACAAGCCATCTCCTGCTTTAGCGGGCCAGTGGGTTACTTCGTTCCATGTGGAGGAGATGGTGGACCACACCTCACACTCGGGTGCAAACAGACACAGTCGCTTGGAACTTTTCGGCATAAGCGCGCCTTGCGGTGCATCCCACATATCGGTGAACTCGTCCATATCTTTCGGCATTCCGGACGGGTATTTAACTCCGGCGAACTCGCGTCCTTCCTCAAAAGTTAGCGGTGCCACATCGGTGAAGAGCACAATAATGTGTCTCCGTTTGTTTCCTCCCATGTCCTAATCGGAAAGCATGGCTTCGGTCAATGCTTCCAATCCGTTTTCTCGCCAGCCCTGCGAAGAAGACATTGAACCTCCCATAGCCTCCAGATTGTCCACATACGCTTTGAGTTGCTCTTCTTCGTTTTCCATTTGTTCTTCATTGCTCAGAACAAAGAACTCAGATTTTTTTAACGCATTTTGCCCGTCGTATTCAAAATTTTTGAAACTGATAACACGAATACGCAATTGGCTCACCGATTTTCCTTTCTCGTTAGCCACCCTGACTAAGTCGGGATAGAAACGGAGGATGTTTTCCTTAACCGTACTAAGGAGCGAACCCATAGAACCTGTGGTGTCCACCACAAAAACAATGTCAACGTGGTACTTAAGACCAAAATTATTTTCTGCCATATTAGTAAAAATTTAAGTCACTAGTGTCCACTAAAAATAAAAGTTAAAAATCAATCTTAAAAATCGAACATTAGTTGTTTGTTAACAATATCGTGTTCTTTAACATTTTGAGAATTAGTTTGGCTCAAGATGCCAAGATTTGAGAAAAAACGATTTTTTTATTGTGCATAAGCCGAACATTAATAATAGAAAACTTTCGGCAGAGGTGCAAATTCAAATCGACGGAAACAAAATAACGCTATAACAAACTAATTTTCAATATATCAAAGAACAACTATTTTAAGTTTAGTGGACACTAGTGAATTTAAGTATTATAAATCTATCCATTCTTCCTCTGCTGACTCAACAGAGTGTGTTTTCTGCTGCTGTTTTGCCTCAGCAGGGGATATCTCATCCGTTGTCTCCGGCGCTGTTTCGGCTGCTCTGCCGGCAAAATAGGCATTGTATTCCCGAACGAAACTATCGGGAAACATATCGCGGTCTATCTCTTCATCCGTTACGAACCTAAGGTCCTTATAATCCTCCCGAAAAATCAGACAACCTTGCAAAAGCGAAAAAAAAGTAGTAC
>JBJECI010000092.1:6335-8932 GCA_051870915.1 Paludibacteraceae bacterium | reverse complement strand
AAGTGAACCGTTGTTGTTTAACTTTTGATATTTAATCGTCCATTTTTAGTGGACAGTAGTGATTATATATAATAATTAGAATAACCCCCATACCCCCCCCAAAAAAAAAAAAATTTTAATCTTTTTTTCACCAAAAAGAGGGGGTACTTTTCCCGAAAAGTACCCCGTTTTTGACCCACCTTAGGTCTCGGCAAGGTCTCGGCAAAGCCCTTATAGACAGAAAGCATAAAAAGTGAATGTAGCAAATGTTATTGTTGTAGTAACAATAGTAACAAAACAAACATTTGCTACAATAAAATTTAGTATTCATTTGCATATATCAGAAAAAAGTGTAGTAATTGTTTTTACCTTACACCCATCACAAAAAAAAGAGGCTGTCTGAGTCGATTGTCAGACAGCCTCTCCGAAGTGTGATGTTAGTATTACTCTGTTTGTGGGGGCGGGGTGTTACTCAGCCATCAGGAGTTCCATGATGGTGCAAGCGGATTGCGCCACGTTGGAGCCCGGACCGAAGATGGCGGCTACGCCTGCCTTGTAGAGGAAGTCGTAGTCCTGCGCGGGGATGACACCACCGGCAATCACCATGATGTCCTCGCGTCCGAGTTTCTTCAACTCCTCAATCACTTGCGGCACGAGGGTCTTATGCCCTGCGGCGAGCGACGATACACCCATCACGTGCACATCGTTCTCCACTGCCTGCTTAGCCGCCTCGGCGGGAGTCTGGAACAACGGTCCCATATCCACATCGAAGCCACAGTCAGCATAGCCCGTTGCTACCACTTTAGCACCACGGTCGTGCCCGTCCTGCCCCATCTTGGCAATCATGATACGCGGCTGACGACCTTCTTTCTTCGCAAATTCGGCGGTGAGGGCTTGTGCCTTGACAAACCAATCATCGTTCTTAGTTCCTGATGCGTACACGCCTGAAATAGTTCTAATTGTTGCTTTGTAACGTCCTACCACTTTCTCGCATGCGTCGGAGATTTCTCCCAGCGACGCACGGAGCCCTGCTGCCTTGACAGCGAGGTCGAGCAGGTTGTGGCTGCACTTCTTGCCGTCCGCCCACTCCTGCACGGTAGCGGTGATTTCTGCCAATGCGGCTTGCACAGCAGCCTCGTCGCGGTTAGCACGCAGTTCTTTCAAGCGAGCCACCTGCTCCTCGCGTACGGCGGTATTGTCGATTTCGAGGATGTCGATGGGGTCCTCGTGCTCCAAGCGATACTCGTTCACGCCGATAATCTTCTGCGTGCCGGAGTCGATACGCGCCTGTGTGCGGGCGGCAGCCTCCTCGATACGCATTTTGGGAATGCCCGTCTCGATGGCGGCAGCCATACCGCCGAGTTTCTCGATTTCCTGGATATGCTCCCATGCCTTGTCCATGATTTCCTTGGTCAAAGCCTCTACATAGTAGGAGCCGCCCCACGGGTCGATTTCCTTGCAGACCTTGGTCTCTTCTTGGATGTAAATCTGCGTGTTACGCGCGATACGTGCGGAGAAGTCGGTCGGCAGCGCGATAGCCTCGTCGAGGGCGTTGGTGTGGAGCGACTGGGTGTGTCCCAGCGCAGCGCCCATCGCCTCGATACAGGTACGACCTACGTTGTTGAAGGGGTCTTGCTCGGTGAGCGACCAGCCGGATGTCTGGCAGTGGGTGCGCAGCGCCATCGACTTCGGGTTCTTCGCACCGAAGGACTTGACAATCTTCGCCCACAGCATACGACCGGCACGCATCTTGGCAATCTCCATGAAGTGGTTCATGCCGATAGCCCAGAAGAAGGACAGACGCGGCGCGAAGGTGTCCACATCCATGCCGGCGTTGATACCTGCGCGCAGATACTCCATACCGTCGGCGAGGGTGTATGCCAACTCAATGTCGGCGGTAGCACCTGCCTCCTGCATGTGGTAGCCGGAGATGGAGATGGAGTTGAATTTCGGCATTTTCTGCGAGGTGTACTCGAAGATGTCGGCGATAATCTTCATGGAGAACTTGGGCGGGTAGATATAAGTGTTGCGCACCATAAACTCCTTGAGAATGTCGTTCTGTATGGTACCTGCCATTTCTTCGAGTTTAGCCCCCTGTTCCAGACCGGCGTTGATATAGAATGCCAGAATGGGCAGCACGGCGCCGTTCATGGTCATGGAAACGGACATTTTGTTCAAAGGAATACCCGCGAAGAGCACCTTCATGTCTTCCAGCGAGCAGATGGACACACCGGCTTTTCCCACGTCGCCGACCACGCGCATGTTGTCGGCGTTGTAGCCGCGGTGGGTAGGCAGGTCGAAGGCAACGGACAGACCTTTCTGACCGCTGGCGAGGTTACGACGATAGAAAGCGTTGGACTCTTGGGCAGTGGAGAATCCGGCATACTGGCGGATAGTCCACGGACGCAACGGGTACATCGCGCTGTACGGACCACGCAGGAAAGGCGGGATACCCGACACGTAGTCGAGGTGCTCCATACCTTCCAGGTCTTCCTTGGTGTAAACAGGCTTCACGTCGATGAGTTCCGGCGTCTGCCAGTTGGCTTCATTGGCTCCCTCTACATGCGAAACGGGAACCTTGTTGATGTCTATTTCACTAAAATTAGGCTTCATAATTG
>JBJECI010000092.1:664-6235 GCA_051870915.1 Paludibacteraceae bacterium | reverse complement strand
TGCGAAACGGGAACCTTGTTGATGTCTATTTCACTAAAATTAGGCTTCATAATTGATACATTGTATTGCGTTTACAGTTTGGATTGTACTCGTTTCTTATACAAAAACGTACTGCATTACTTTTATACAAAAACATACAAAAACACGTTCAATAATTTTCCAAAAACTTTTTTCGGTTAGCGAGACTGATAATTTCCTAAAAATAAGTTAGTGTTTGTCTTGTCAGAAGTAAGTTACTTTGCGTGTTTCCATATCTAACTGATAACGTTCTGATTCCACCATCTTTTTACCAAAGTTGATTAAAAGACCATACGGTATGTTGGTAAGTCTCATATAGTTAAATAATTGAAAACGATGTTCACTTGTCAACTCATCCACAACCTTTAATTCTATTATGATATTATCACAGAGGAGATCTACACGATAGTGCTTTTTCATTTTCTCTCCTTTGTAATATATAGGCACCTCTACTTCTGATTGCACATTTACATTCCGTTTTTGCAACTCCATGCGCATTGCCTCGTTATATACAGCCTCTAACAGGCCGTAGCCGATTTCATGTTGCACTTCATACGCTGCCCCAACGATTTGATAAATAGAATCCGATGTATGGCGTGCTATCATATCACAAATAGTAATTTAGTTTTTGGTTATAATCCACTCGCTAATGTTTTATTGGAAATTTTTGTACAAGATATTTGGTTGTTTTTGTTCAAGTAATTTAGTTTTTGTTTTTAATCCTATCGCAAATGTTTTATTGGGAATTTTTGTACTATATATTTGGTTGTTCTTGTTCAAAGAAAAAAGTACAATCTTTGTGCAAACAAGTTCCGTTACTATTTGTTTAAGAGTTGAGCGTTAAAGGTTTTCAGTGTCTCAAGGACGTTGGAACGGACGTTGATGAAGTTGTTGATACCCAGTGCCTTCAGGTCTTCGGAGCAAGCGGGTGCGCCGGCTACGATGAAGAGTTCTTTGGCATCTTTCAGCGTCTTCCATGCCTCGGGTGCGAGCGTTGCGTACTCGTCGTCGCTGGAGCAGAGCACGATGATGTCTGCCTTCGCCTTGCGAGCCGCTTTGATACCCTCGGCTACGGTCTTGAAGCCGTTGTTGTCGATTACCTTATATCCCGCGCACGCGAGGAAGTTGCACGAGAACTGTGCACGCGCAATACGCATAGCGAGGTTGCCGATGGTGAGCATGAATGCCACGGGTTGCTTCTTCGCTGCCTCGGTCTCCAAACGCAAAGCCTCGAACTCCTCGGCTGCACGCGCGATATGGAGCGCAGGAATCTGCCCTTGCTGCGTAGCACAACAGCCGCAACCGCAAGCGGTCTCCTTGATTTTCTTGGCGGCTTTCTCGGTGAAGTTAGGATACTGGTTGGAGCCGAGCAGCACCTCTTTGCGTTTCGCCACGTCTGCCAGACGCTTGGTGAGGTTCTCCTGCATAGCCTGCTGCACCTTGCCGGCAGCCACCATCTCGTAGATGCCGCCTTGCTCTTGGATAGCGAGGAACTGCTTCCATGCCTCCTCGGCGATGGCATGGGTCAGGTTCTCCACGTAGAACGAGCCTGCGGCGGGGTCAACCACCTTGTCGAAATGGGCTTCTTCCTTGAGCAGAAGTTGCTGGTTGCGGGCGATACGCTCTGCGAACTCAGTCGGCTGCTCGTAGGTTACGTCGAACGGCGTAACGACTATCTCGTCCACGCCTGCGATAGCCGCCGACATAGTCTCGGTCTGTGAGCGGAGCAGGTTGACATACGCGTCGAAAACGGTCATGTTGAAGCGGCTGGTCTCGGCGCTGACGTTCATCTTCGCAGCCTCTTTGAGTGCAGCGGTGAAGAGCGGTGACTTGTATGCCTCTACAATCTTCGCCCAGAGCATACGAGCGGCGCGGAACTTGGCAATCTCCATGAAGTAGTTGCCGCCGATACCCATGTTGAAGCGGATAGCGTTTGCTGCCTTGTAGTTAGCCACGCCAGCCTCAGTGAGCATGGTCATGTATTCTGCACCCCATGCGAGGGCGTAAGCCAACTCTTGTGCGCAGTAAGCGCCGGCGTTGTTCAGGATAACGGAGTTAACCCCTACCACGCGGTAGCCCGGGAGCGACTTCGCTGCCTTCACCACGGCGGCAATCTTCTCGCTAACCTGCTCGCGGCTGAGCAACTTGCCTTTCAGTAGCATGTTGCGGATGGGGTCCACGTTGATGCTACCCTTCATGTTTTTCAGGTTGTAGCCCATGCGACCATAGTAACGCACGAGGATACTTGCCAACTCGGGGGCAGCGCAGGCGCATACTTGGAAATTCAGCGTGATGGCGTCTGCCTGAATACCGTTGAGCAGGTTCTTGATGAAGCGGTAGTTCAGTTTCTCTTTGTCCAAGCGGAAGCCCAGCGAGGTGATACCTTTGTTGAGGACATCGAGGGCTTTGGCGTTGGCTTTGCGAGCGTTGGTTCCCGCGCAGATATTCTGACGGATAGCCCACTCGTTGTTGGTCTTTGTTCCGCGCACGTAGGGGAACTGCCCGGGTGCGGAGGTTGTGGTTTTCAGGCCTTTGAGGTCTTCACGACGGTAGAAAGGCTGCACGTTGAAGCCTTCCGGAGTGCGCCAAACGAGTTTTTTCTCGAAGTCGGCACCTTTCAAGTCGGTCACGATTTTCTCTTTCCATGTCTTGGTAGAGATGGCGGGAAAATCAGCCAACAAATTCAATTTTTCTTCTGCCATGATTTGAATTGATTTATTGTTGTTTTATGGTTAATTATGCGAGTTAGTTTTTCATTTCTCCATGAAAAGCCATTAAAAATTCATTAAAAAGAATATGCTTTAATGGCTCTTTATATGGTCTTTAATGGAGAATATTCTTGCAGAGGATACGAGTTTCAAAGGAGGTTAGCGGTCAGAGCAGTGCATGTTAATTGTTAATTGTTAATTCCCCATACACCGTGTATGTCTTGCCGTCCACGATGATGAGCAGTTGCCCGTCGCGGAGCACTTTCTGCGGTTTGAGATGGTTGTCGGTGTTGTACGCCTCATCGGTGGATGTGGAGTGGCAGGTGGTCAGATACTCCGTGTAAACCATCTCCACTCCGCCCAAACGGATAGTAATCGCGGCAACGCCGGGACCGTTCTTATCGGTGTTCGTAGTGCTGCTGAAACGAATAGCACCACTGCCCTCTGCCCACTGACCACTGCCCACTGACAACTCATAGTCTTTCAGATTGTTATTGCTTGCGGTAAGCGAGCCGAGCGTCTGCCCTGCGCAGGTGATATCCACCGTCTTATAAGCAGTGCCGCCGTAGGTGCGCATATTCACCACGATAGACTCTACGGTGCTTAGTTCCACCGTCGGCGACTCAATATAGGCGTCCTTGGTCAGTACCCAATAGGTCGGTTGCGTGCTCACGCCGCTAATCGTCCATCCGTTGGTCTGCTCCTTGGTCAGCGCTATCTCCGTAGCGGCGCTTCCCTGCGCGGAACCTGTAGTCTCGCCTTTCGCAAACACCGCGTGGAAGGTCATGTCCGACTTTATCTCCGGCGCGTTTGCCACATCGGTAAACAGCACTTCGGGTGCCATATCCGTAGTGCCTGCTATGAGTTGCGTGGTCCATCCCATGAAGACCGTGCTCGTCTCGCTGCACGAGGTAGGAATCGCAGGAAGCACCTCGATGCCCTTTCCCTTCACCACTTTCGTCGTCGGGTTGCCCTCGGTGTACTCCTCGCCGTCCACTTGCCATGTAATCTGCCAAGTCTCCTCGGGGTCAGGCACGGTGCCGCCGCCCGAGCCGTCGTAGCCGTTGCTCACGCCCGGGACAAAAGCAGGGTCGGACGAGCAGACAAGCAGCGACATATCCACCGCCTCGCCCGCGTGCGAACCCCATATATACTCTGCCAGATACGGGTAGTCAATGAACGGATTGCGGTTGCCTTGCGTCGCCTGAATACCGTTGTTGCGGTCAATCTCTTTCTGCGACACAGGGTCTTCTCTGTGCCATTTCATCAGCAACGCAATGCCATAGTTGGTAAGTCCGAACTTGCCCGTTGCCGTATAGTTACCGCTGAAAATCTTGCTGCCGTCGCCGGAGGTAAATGCCTGATAATCACCTGCCCATTTCAGCAGTGCACCCATATACCCGCGCGCGAAATCGCCTTTGTATTGGTCTTGCGGCTCAAACACCGTACCCGAGCACGACACCGTTGTCCCCTCATTGCCGGCAAGCGTGTTGCCGCCCGTGATGGTGATAGACGCGGCAGAGCCCAACTGGCTGCCATCATACGTATAAGTCGCGTTGCTCACCTCGCCGAAAGCATTGTTGCTGCGCATACCGTTCACCTTGCCGTCCGTAGGCACCAAGTGGAAGATGTCGCAGCCGGGACCGCTCTTCGTGCCGCCGTACCACGACTTGGGAATGCTGTGCTCACGATTCCAGCAATCGCACTCGTGACTATAGTTACCACAGCGGTCTTTATCCAAATCGAACTCACAGTTAGAGTACATATCCCATAGTTTCCCGTTTTCCTTCATATCCGTCTCGGGATAAGCGCCAAACAGACCATCGTATCCCAGAGACGAATACCCCACTTTGACTATCGTATGCACTTCATCAAACAGCGACTTCGACGACTTTCCATTCATCGAGACATAGTAAGTCGGCAACTGCCCCGCGGGAGTAACATCTTTTGCCCTCAATGGAGTGCCGAGAAACGGCAAAAACACTAAGAAAAAAGCAAAAAAATGGCGTTTCATAGTATTCTGTAGAACTATTTTCTCAAAAAGTCCACAAAGTTACTGCTTTTTTTTTGAATGTGCAAACCGTAAACACCTTTTTTGCTTAAAACGTGTTGTAAAACATGTATTTCGAGGTTTCCACCCCGCCCTCTCCTCTCGCTCTCCTCTTGCTATCCTCGCGCTATCCACTCCTTATCCTCCCCTGATCTTCCCCTTATCCTCCTCTTAAACGGCTCTCATCCTCTCTCATCCTCTCTCATCCTCTCTCATCCTCTCGTATCCGTCTCGTAATCCTCTCGTATTTGTCTCCTCATTTGAAAAGAGGCAGCCCCTCAACTTCCAAGAAATCATACAGTAATCATCTAAGGACAATAGTTAGTTATTAGTTAGTGATTCATAGGTGATTCATAGGTGATTCGTAGGTGATTCATAGGTGATTCGTAGGTGATTCATAGGTGATTCGTAGGTTATTTATCAGTGTATTTCATACCATTCCATTGTCCATTCTCTTTCCTAATAAAAAGAGAGGCTGTCTAACAAGTCCAATGAAACGCAACCACTGGGGACGCCCCGACTTGTCGGGACGGGCAGTTTGAAACAAACTGTTTGACTATGCAATGCCCGGGTGCGCAGGTGCTTGAATCCCGATCTATCGGGGCGTCCCCGCCTGCTAAAAATAACTATACCATCTATAGCACCTATAACAACTATAGCATCTATAACAACTATAGCATCTATAACAACTATAGCATCTATAACAACTATAGCACCTATAACACCTATAACAACTATAGCACCTATAACAACTATAGCACCTATAACAACTATAGCACCTATAACAACTATAGC
>JBJECI010000092.1:0-564 GCA_051870915.1 Paludibacteraceae bacterium | reverse complement strand
ATCTATAACAACTATACCATCTATCCCCCCTCACCCCCCCATAATAATGTTCTACAACACAAAATGCACTTTTCCAAATCTCCATTCTTGCATATTTCAAGAAAAAGCAGTATCTTTGCCACCGAAATGAAAGCAATCGACTGTCGGTGGATGCTTTCGTATATGATCTTTACATAAGAAACAGGCGTTTATACGCTTTGTAGTTGGTGCTCGAAATTCGCAGTTTCAGACATGTTCCAACCCAAGCAAAGCAACATGGATGCCATTAAGAATGTGTTAAGCAACACATAGTTTGTCCATATAGACAAACTTGTGTGCAGTATTCCTTACAAAGGAACGCTACTTCGGTTATCGTGCGATAGCCCGAGTTTTACATATTCGGCGTGGATGCAGTTGCTCGTTTCGGTTGGATGGGTACTGCGAAACCTCGAGCACGGAACGAACAACATCGTATCCGCGTTTTTTTATTGTGTCTGTATGTCAGCCATACCAAAACACTAAACGCTAAATGTCATATATCAAGACATCGTTGACACTTTTTGGATTCCTTAGAAACAAAATCTA
>JBJECI010000091.1:0-8950 GCA_051870915.1 Paludibacteraceae bacterium | reverse complement strand
GCACGCCGCCTGCGTGAAGCACAAGATGCACGACTGACCACTGCACCGGGACGCAACTACCGTTCTTCGGCAGATAGTAACTGCCACCTGCCAGCAGAGAAGCCATGCGATACTCCGACGGCTAAGAAACGCACCGTCAGGCATTGGCTGACAATCCCTGTGGCAGCCGCTTGCGGATTGTTGATTGGCTTGTGTATCCCGATACAATATAGACCGACCAACCTCATCACCAAGCAGCAGTCGCCATCCACCTCCACCTCCACGATATCCGCCTCCACCGCCCATGCTGGTAGTAGTATCATGGAAGACGGCACGGACTACACCCTCTTCGTCTCATTCTAACAGAATGAATATAAAACAACTCAGCCTGACAACACGTGTTGTCAGGCTGAGGTCTGAGTGTTCTGATTCCTCTGATTCTTCTGATAACTCTTATTGCTTAATCAGTCCCCCGCCTATGACTAAGTCGTCTTTGTAGATAACCAGCGACTGCCCGGGAGTGATGCCCCATACGGGTTGGTCGAAATGCAGGCGTAGGATAGGGTGCTCCGATGTGAACTCCGATAGGTCTATGCGTGCGGGTACGGCGGGCGACTTGTAGCGAATACGGGCACTGACCATAGGCGATTCCTGCAACCATTCCACGTCTCGTATGCGGGCACTGTCGGCTTGTACTTCGGTGGCGTAGAGGTCGTCACGGCAGCCCAATGTTACCTCGTTGCGCGCGGCGTCTATCTTCGTTACGAACTGTGGCGTACCGAGGGCTATACCAAGCCCCTTGCGCTGCCCGATGGTGTAGTTGCAGAAACCTGTGTGTTTACCTAATACCTGCCCCTCTGCGTTCACGAACTTACCCGAAGGCACCTGCACACCCTGCTCTGACAGGAACTGCCGATAGTCGTTGTTCGGCACGAAGCATATCTCCTGACTCTCCGTCTTCTTGCTCAGTTTCTCGAAACCGTGGTCAAAGGCAATCCGCCTCACCTCGGGCTTGGTCAGTCCGCCTAAGGGGAAGACCGTGCGCCGAAGGTTCTCCTCCGTCAGCATCCAGAGGAAATAGGTCTGGTCTTTGCGGGGGTCCGCAGCGTTGCGCAGATACCAATGCCCGCGGTGCTCGGCTATCCGCGCATAATGCCCCGTAGCAATAAGGTCGCAGCCGTATTCGTCCGCCGCCCTCACCAGCTCGCCCCACTTGATATGGGAGTTGCACAGCACGCAGGGATTGGGAGTGCGCCCGTGGCTGTATTCCGAGATGAAGTTGGCTATCACATGCTCGCGGAAGGTGTCGCGGAAGTCCAAGATATGGTGCTCAAAGCCTAATGTCTGCGCCATGTGCTTCGCCTCCATGATGCTCTCCACCGAGCAACAACCTTTCTCCCGCGCAAGGCACGACTCTTTGATGCTGTCGAAAGTGCGGAAGGTTACGCCCACCAACTCATATCCCTGCTCCAAGAGGAGCATGGCGGCTACCGTGGAGTCAATCCCACCCGACATTGCCATTAGGATTTTCATAAAGATAATTGATTATATTGACCGCTTCGCTGAACGACCATTTCATTGTCCGACCGCTTCGCTGAACGACTGATTTAGTTTTAAGTGGTATATCAGTCTTTCAGCGAACGAAGTGAGTGGTCGTTTGTCTGTCAGCGTCAGCGGTCTGATAGTCGTTAGACGGTCTTACTTAGAACCATCCCAGTTTGCGGATGAGGCGAAGTACGCACGTAGGTATGAGGGCAACGAAGAAAAGCAGCAGGTAGTTCCACACGCAAGGAACGGTTACCTTTGCGCGCCCGCGGAACATCGCGTTCACGCCTCGCTTCGCCAAGTATTGCGGGGTAACGATATAGCCTAATGCCCTTCCTATCTTCATTGCATAAGACTTGAGGTTGTACAAACCCGTCTGCACCGCACCCGGGCTGACGTTGGTTACTATCACGCCCTTGTCGCGCAACTCCACATGCACCGAGCGCGTGAAGTTCTGCAAGAACGCTTTGCTCGCGCCGTAGGTACCCATGCGCTGCACCGCCACGCTCGCCGTAATGGAGCACATGTTCAAGATATATCCCTTCCCGCGCTCCACCATGTCGTGTCCGAAGTAGTAGGTGAGCATGGCGGGCGTTATCATGTGCAGATTGAGAATCAGGTAGTTAAAGCCCTCGGAGTCGTCGAGGAAGTCGCGGTCGTGATACACGCCGGCGTTGTTAATCAGCACCTCCACCTGCAGGTCGTGCTCCTCGCAGTAGGTATGCAACTCCTTTGCCGCCTCCTGCACGCCGAGGTTGCGCACCAAGGAAACGACCTCCACAGGGAATTCCTTGCGCAGTATCTCTGCTTTCTCATGGATTGCTTCTTCGTTGCTGACAATCAGCAGGTTGTATCCTCTGCCCGCCATCACGCGGGCGTATTCATATCCGATGCCCGAACTCGCGCCGGTTACTAATGCTACTTTCATATATTGCTCTGTGTTTATTGTGTCAATTTGTTATTTTCGTCGCCGTTTGAAGTATGTCTTAACGCCATTCTTTTGGGGAAACGGTTGCAAAGATACGATGTTTTTTTGAAATATGCAAGAAAAATGCTTCTTTTATGGCAATAATATCAAAAATAGCAACACCCACACGAGACCACTATAATAAACATAGTCGTCTTCAGATACTTTCTTTTCTTTTTGTTCAAAAATCTACTCGGAGAGTATTTGCTGTATGCGTTTGGCGTCGGAGCGGGTGAAGCCGTTGGCTATGGTGCGCTGCCCGCCTTTGGTCTCGATGATGATGTCGGCAAAGAGCAACCCCGCGTTGAGCGATACGCTGCCGATGGCACTGCGCTGAATGACCGTACTCTCGTACCCGATGAGTTTGGCTTTGTAGAAAATCACTTTCTCCTCATCTATTTCCAACTTGTCAGGAAACACCACATTCCCGCTCGTGATATGGCTTGCTTTGAATTGATAAGACATGGTTTATTTACGAATTACGAATTACGATTTACGAATTACGATTTTCCCCACCCGCGAGAGACCCACGTCCCCGGTACTGCGTACCCTGATATTTAAGGCGGCTTTTATTGCCTCTGCCATTGATGATACCGGTAAACACTCATCGGAAGGCAGGTGGATAAACACGGCTTTTGTAGGCAGATGACGGTTCGCGATTTCGTCCAACGCGGCATAATATACGGCATTGCAGACATACGTACCCGCTGAGTTGCTTATTTTGCAAGGGTTCCTTGTATCACGGATAGCAGCCAAGATTTGCTTGATAGGCGCATTAGAGAAATACGCTGTTGGAGAATCAGTTCTAATGGGCATATCGGTCGGACAAAAACCGTTGTTGTCCTTCCGAGCGGCATCCATCAGGTTGATAGCCACACGCTCTATGCATATCTCTTTGCGTGACCATGCAACGCCCGTCATAAGTATATAATCATAACGCGCTGTCAGTGCGCGTATTTGGTCCATGGCAGGTTGGTAGGCTACGGGCAGAATTTTTGTGCTGAGTTCTATCTCGGCGAAAGATTGTGGGGCAAGCAGCGATACCACCTCTTGGGATGGGTTGGCAGGTCTTCTGCCAAACGGCTCAAAACCTGTCAGTAGTACTTTAATCGGAGTAGCCATCGTATGCAATATCTTTGATTTTCATCTCCGGCGCAATGGTGCACTCTGTATGGAGGATATTACGATGTATTTCCTTCGCCAAATCCTCTGCAATCTGTATGGCACGCATATCCCAGCAGGTAACGCTCCATGCGATGCGTAGCGTAACGGCATTCACTTTCGTCGCCAGATGGCGGCAGAACAATGTGCTTGCGCTATTGTTGTGGTAGCGTTGCTTGTCAGATAGCAAGTGATATTTCTCTTCCAAGAGTTTGGAGAACGATTGGTAGAGAGCCTCAAAACTATCTATGTCGTTGAGGGTGATGTTCGGGTCGTTGTAGGTCTCGTCTCCCTTTTTTGCCCCATAGCCAAAATGGAATAGGGTCGGGTATTCCGGCTCGTTGGCACCGCTGGCTGCCATTGGCACAAACACCCAATGGTCTTCTGCAGAGAGCAATTTGTTCAAGTCGTCCATACAAGTCTGTTGATTAGGTGCTAACAGCTCCGGTTTGTATTGATAGAAGGTGATGTAGGGTCGCTTCTCACCCAACTCTCGGCATACGAAGTTGAAACCACCTATCTTTGCCAAATAGTAGCCCCACCACCCGGTGATTGGGTCTATCATACCGCTTGGTACAAAGATGGTAACCTTACTTCCACGGTCAATACATTGTCCGTAAGGGGTATTTAAGGCAAAGTGCTCCACCGCCAACTTATCTTGCGGATGCATCTCCGCCGGTTGTGTAGCCGCTAAGTTGATGAGTCGGAAATGATTATCTCCTGCTACAGCATCCATTATCTCATCTTCTTTGAGTCCTAACCGTGCTTGGGCATCCACTATGGAAACATATCGCGGTGCAATCTGAAAACCGGTAGGGCGGTCGAGTTTCCGCTCAAATGCCATGTGCAGTTTCTGCGCCCATTCCTCGGCATTCTGCCGACGTTCATCTTCCTCCATCACCTCGGTGAAGGCGGAGCCGATAAGTCCTGCGGGGACGGCAAAGATAGCGATACCGAGTACGCCGATGATGCAGGCGATGATGCGTCCCCAGAAGGTGATGGGCGGCGTATCGGCAAAGCCGCCCGGGTCGCCGATGTATTGTGCGAATGCCCAAATAACCGATGTCCAACCGTTGTCGTACACTTCCGGCTGCGCCTCATGCTCCACAAAGTAGAGGATAAAAGACAGCATGAGCGTGATGATGCAGAGGAACTGCAGGCTCACCAGCATCTCATTCTTCTTACTCTTGATGGCACGCGCCAGCACGTCAAAAGCCTTCATATAGCGGAAGATACGGAACAAACGCGCCACACGCAGCACCTTGAACGTCATATAGGGTATGGGGAAAAACAAAGCCAAATAGAAGGTATAGGTGGACAATACATCCATCAGCCCGTAGAACGATAGGCAGTAGCGTACCCTTCCCCACACGCCTTTGTATTTGTCGTCAATCATGTCGGCGCACCAGATGCGGAGCGTTACCTCAACGGTGAAAACAGCCAGCGTGAAATAGTCTATAATCTCGAGCCATAAACCGTATATGGCGACTATGTTGTCGTATGTGGAGAGGAATATCCCCAGTGTGGATAGTCCGATAAGTCCCATGATAGCATAATCAACATAGTTTTGCCATTGTTCTGTCCGCAAGTCGTCATCGAACACGCGCGCCAGTTGTTGCTTGAAATGCTTAATCTTTTCGTTCATAGTACCGAGTGCGCCCCGATCGGTTGGGGCTTAAGAATTTGTAAATTTGAAAATTTGAAAATTATTACCGCCGCATGGCAATTGTCAAATAGTAAATTGTCCGATTGTCAAATAGTAAATAGTCCAATTGTCAAATTAGTGAATCATCCATGCCACGCCCAATCCAACGTTGGCACTTGAGGCAGGGTCTTGGCAGTTGAAAGCCCCATAGATATCCAACTGCACCCGCGGGTGTACCAGATAGGTAAAACCGAAGTCCAAGTTGGCAGAGCCGGCTGTGTTCTTGCCATAGTCGGTGATGTAGTTGTAGCTCTCGAGGAAGGCACCGACTCGGTCGGTGATGCCGAATCCGAGACATAGCGCAAGGAACGTGGCAGGCAGGGCGGAAATGCCCTCCCATTCGGCTCCTACATTGTAGTCAATGCTGAGCCAATCGGTCGCCTCGTGGTGGAAAAGGAGGTATGCAGACGGAGCCACATGCGTTGTCTTTGCTAAGTCGGGGGTACTCGGGATAGCCAAGTTGAAGAGAAAAGAGACAGCGGGTAGCCATTGCAGTTTCTCGTTCTCTGTGCCCTCAAAAAACTTGATTTTCGTACCCAATACCAATGGCTCTACGGCGTAGTTCCATTGTTTGCCGTCGGCAGAAGCGAGTGCACCATCGTATTCCACGCGCAGTTCGGCAAAGCGGGTGATACCGAAGCGGAATAGGGTAGTGGGCAGCGTGATGCTGTGTGCGCCGCCCGTATAGTCGTACTGAAATCCTGTCTCCCATTGCACGCCCCGGAACGGCATCACATCTACACCCGTCGCCATCCCGGGACGGTCTGCTGAAAAGACGTTCGTAGGCTCTTGAGCAGATATTTTCATTGTGAACGGTATTACAAAAAGAATTAGAAAAAAACGTTTCATGCGTTTTAATATCCTACTTATTTGCGGAAATCAATATTCTTCACACCTTCAATGAGTGTATCCATTGTATAGTTTACCGAAACCTATGTGTGTTGTGTTTTTTTAGTTTCGTTAATTGGCATAACTCAAAAAAAGACATCTACACATTTGCGGCTCAAAATGGATTGCCAATTGCTGCTTTACGGCTCAAATCACTGCTAAAAGTGAACCTAAAAGAGCCGTTTCTGAGTCGAAAGGATGCATTTATAGTTCCTTTTCTTTTTCAATAATGCACATTCTATTGAGCAGTTTTTGCTAAAAATCGCACATTCTATTGTGCAATTAGGATGACTTCATTCCTTTTGGGATGTTTGGGTTCTTATATTATATGTGCACTATGTAATGAATCTTTTGTTTGTTAAACACCTCAGACTATAAAACTTTGTTGTATTCCAACGAGGGTGCTTGATTGCGCACAATTTTCCTTAATCATATTGTATAACCTTTGCTCGTCTGTGTCGGATGGGTAGGGGAGCGCTTTCAGTATTTCCATGGCGCGTTCAAACTCGCCCGCTTCCCGTAAGAACTCTGCACAAAGCAATGGACTTTTAGCCGGTAGGCTATTGCCCATCAGCCGCTTTGTGCTTTCTGTCGGCAGGTTGTTAATGAGCACCTCAACCACCTCTTTTGCGAAGAGTATATCCTCTGCTGACTTTTCTCGTTTGGTCTCTTCTTCCCATCTTTCCCGCTGAAAACAATCATTGTACCGTTGCAAGCAACATAGCGCGAGAGTTGCTAAGTCTTCATGCTGCAGTTCATTCTTCAGTTGCTCCCATGCCTCGCGAGTCTGTTCGTAACTGAGCAGGTCAGTTGCTTCACCCAACAAAGACAAGGGTTGTTCCACTTCGCTTTCCGTATAGTCTCCATCGTGGAGCAGAAAGTATCTGCCGCAGTGTGCACAGTGCTGTACTTCGGAAAGGGAGGACGAGGAAGGCAAAGAGGCTTTCCGCATGTCCCACCACTGAAAGCGACGAAATACAAAACCGCCGCGGACTTGCACAAATTCCTTTTCTTTGCCACAATGAGGGCAGGTAACGACAATACAATAACTTTTCATGTTTTGTAGCATTTGAAGAAAACAGCAACAGATACAAGAATGAGGAATGTAGTCCATTGCTACCACCATAAAATATGCTCTGATAGGATGATTTTTCCTAAATCTATTTCTTTGGGTGCTTGTTTAATACGTCAGATACTATCTTTAACAATAGACTTTATGTGTTACATTACATTTTTTTCTAATCTCATCTTCAGAGAAACCTTGTCCTAAACAAACAAAATTTATATCTACCAAAGACGGCACTCCATCAAGCGTTTGGATTTGCGATTTAGTCAGGTAAGGACAGAAACTCATATCAAAGATCCTTCCTACCATATTAGGAAATCCTTGGAAAGAACGTAATTGGCTTCCTGCGCAGATAAAACTACCTCCTCTTATTTCTCCGAACTTGAACCATTTACGCACTTTTTCTTCGTAATTTCCAAGTAAACATTCTTCTTGGTAGCCCCATAAGTTTACATCAGCACCTTTTACATCCCATTCATAGTATAAGAAATTACCTTTCTCATCCTTTATTATATTCCATGTTAATTGGCTTAATCTTAACCCAATTGATTCGAGCCAACTTTCTTGTTTTCTTCGGCATGCCTCTAAACCAACGCCGAATCCTGGTGGTATTCCCATAGTGGTATTATTCGTTTATTTTGCCTACTCTTGGGACGGATTTTCGGCTTACTCCGTTAAGATATTTTTGTAGAAGGTAATCTGTGAAGCATAGTGTACCCCTCCTCCTGTTTGAAGGTGATTATCAATAGCATTATGCGTCTTTTGTTTTGTAGATTACCATCGCAGAATAGGTGTACCAACCATTGTCGAATGGACTAACAATATTATACTTTATATCCATGACTTCGATTGAGGCTGCATTTTCTCGTAAGTAAGTGTTTACCAATTCTTCTAACTCGCTAGGCTTAGTAGTCCTTTTGGTAATTAATTTAATCTGTACCATATTTACTAATAAATTTATTCACCATTCCCATTTAGCGGAAAAATAGGGTGTTATTTTCAATATCGCTACCCCTTCCGATAAATGCTCATCTTGAGCATTTATCGGAAGAAATAGACACTCCAAATGAGATGGTTCGGTTTGACATTTACTTATCCGTCATCTGTTCAATGGTATCCTGTGCTGCTTTCTCGGCTTTATGGATAGCATCTTTGTTAATGACTTTTTGGTCGGAAGATTCCGAAGAGAGAACGAACTGTACTTTACACATGTCATAGAGAACTTGCACAATTAGAACCATATTCTCTACAATAAGTTTTTCTCCTTTGCTCAATGTGTTCCAATCTACATGCTGATTGCTATCTTCGTGTGCAGTAACCATTTTGCACATCTTGTTTAGTTGTTTGTCATACAGAGAACGCATCTTCAATAAAGTTTGAGTATATTGCTCCGCAGTGTGTTGCAAATCTTTCAGATAATCACAAAGAACATCAGTTTGCTGTTTGTTTTCAAGCATTTGCTTTTGGGCTTCATCGGCTTTATTAGATAAAATTTGACCTGCAATACTGAAAATTGCACCTCCAACTAATAATCCGATACCTGCTGCTGTAGTGCTTAAAACGATGCTACCCAAAGCAATACCACCGCCACCGGCTGCCAATGTGCCGCCGCCGAGGACAGCAAGAGTCGCATTGGTTG
>JBJECI010000090.1:0-39660 GCA_051870915.1 Paludibacteraceae bacterium | reverse complement strand
CGCATAACCATACCCGATCAGTCTCCTTTATCAGTAGCCGGTTTTATCGTAACATTATCGTAACATAAACGAGTCTATAACGTGTCTGTAACCTGCCTTCAACCCTTCTATGACAATTGTCCAAAACACGTATAAGCCTTTTTCGTCTCCTACCTATCTCCACAAAAAAGACTGCCTAACTCGACTTGTTAGACAGCCTCTTTGTGTGTGAATGGCTTATAAGGGGCTCTAATCACCGCAACAACCTTCGTTTAGTTCAAAACGACCGCAAGCGAAATTGTTGAGTCCTCGGTGGTTACGTTTTAAGGACACTTGTAGTATTTTTGATGGGGTCAATAGAAATATAGATGCCTATTTGCTTCTTTTATCGAATCATGTCCGCGCCGAAGTAGGGTTGGAGCGCAGCGGGGATGCGGATGCCTTCCTCCGTCTGGTTGTTCTCTAAGAGGGCAGCCACGATACGCGGCAGGGCGAGGGCAGAGCCGTTGAGCGTGTGGCAGAGCGTTACTTTCTTGTCCTCTGCGCGGCGGTAGCGGCAATGCAGGCGATTCGCCTGATATGTGTCGAAGTTGGAGGTGGAGGACACTTCCAGCCAGCGGTGTTGCGCCTCGGAATAGACCTCGAAGTCGTAGCAGAGGGCAGCCGTGAACGACATGTCGCCGCCGCAGAGACGAAGCACGCGGTAGGGCAGTTCCAGTTTCTTCAGCAGCCCCTCCACATGGTCAAGCATCTCGTGGTGGCTCGCATCGGAGTGCTCGGGCGTGTCGATACGCACAATCTCTATCTTGCTGAACTCGTGCAGGCGGTTGAGTCCGCGCACGTCCTTGCCGTAGGAGCCTGCCTCGCGGCGGAAGCACTCGGTGTAGGCGCAGTTCTTGATGGGCAGTTGCGCCTCGTCGATAATCTCATCGCGGTAGAGGTTCGTCACAGGCACCTCGGCGGTGGGGATGAGGTAGAGGTCGTCCACCTCGCAGTGGTACATCTGCCCCTCTTTGTCGGGCAGTTGTCCCGTGCCGTAGCCGCTGGCTTGGTTGACCACCGTCGGCGGCATAATCTCCGTGTAACCTGCTTTGTTCGCCTCGGCGAGGAAGAAGTTGATGAGCGCGCGTTGCAGGCGTGCGCCCTGCCCGATATAGACGGGGAAGCCTGCGCCGGAAATCTTCACGCCGAGGTCGAAATCGATGAGGTTGTATTTCTTCGCCAACTCCCAGTGCGGCAGTTTCTCGCTCTTGGCGATACGCTCTGCGGCGATGGCTTCGTCGGCAGCGGCGGGCCAGTCGCGGAGCGCCACGGGCTTGCCTGCGGCGAGGCTGTCGAGCACGGCTTGGTTGGGCCAGTTACCCATGCGGACGGCGAGGTTATCCTCTGCGCCGATGCCTTCGGGTACGATGTCGTAGGGCACGTTGGGGATGGTCAGCAGCAGGTTGCGCTGCGCCTCCTCCGCCTGCGCCATCTCTTTGTCGAAGAGGGCAATCTGCTCTTTGAGCGAGCCTGTCTGCGCCTTGGCGGCATCGGCTTCGTTGCGTTTGCCTTGCGCCATGAGCATGCCGATGGACTTGGAAATCTTGTTCATCTCGGCAGCGGCGGCGTCTTTCTTCTGCTGTGCTGCTTTGCGGGTGGCGTCGAGGGCGATGACCTCGGCGATAGCCTCGCGCGCACCGGCGAAGTGCTTCTTCTCCAAGCCGGCTATCACACGGTCTTGGTTGTCGTAAATTTGTTTGAGGGTTAACATATTTTTTAGGATAAAGGATGAAGGATAAAGGATGAAAGACGAAATAGTTTTGTTTGGATGAAGGATACCGGGTACGCAGGCGTCCTCGCCTGCTGAACGATAAAAGACGAAACAATGCAAAAGACCGCTATGTCGCTCGAAGTCCGACAGCGCAAAGCGCGGTCTTACAGCGAACGCCGTTAGCGGTCTTTTAGCGCAAAGCGCGGTCTTTCAGCGTAGCGGTCTCTACGACCCGCTTATGCTTCTGCGAGGGGCTCGATGGAAACGTACGACTTATTGTTGCGTTTCTTGCGGAAGGTTACGATACCGTCCACGAGTGCATACAAAGTGTGGTCGCTACCCATACCCATGTTCTCACCCGGGTTGTGCACCGTACCACGCTGGCGAACGATGATGTTGCCTGCCTTTGCGAATTGACCACCCCAAATCTTTACACCAAGTCGTTTGCTTTCTGATTCACGGCCGTTCTTAGAACTACCGACACCTTTCTTATGTGCCATAATCTAATTTCTTTCTTTTTAATGGGTTAAACAATCTGTGGATTAAGCCAAAACGATGTCTTTTACCACTACATTGGTCAAGTCCTGACGATGACCGTTCAGTTTCTTGTAACCTTTGCGACGTTTCTTGTGGAATACCAAGATTTTCTCGCCGCGGCACTCGTTGTCAAGCACTTCGCAAACTACCTTTGCGCCTGCTACGTAGGGAGCACCTACCGTTACGTTGCCCTCGTTGTCCACGAGCAGCACCTTGTCGAATACCACCTCAGCACCTTTCTCGGTGTCCATACGGTGGATGAAGAGTTTCTTGCCGACCTCTACTTTGAACTGCTGGCCCTGCATGTCTACAATTGCGTACATTGTATCTAATTGATTTTTAATTACATCGTGTCAGGCGGCTGGTTAGGTCTTCGCGCTGCTGAATCTCGTTCTCATACGCTGCCTAAGGCGACTTTGTTGGAGCCTAAACCCGAAAAAGCGTGCAAAATTACTACTTTTTTCTGATATACGCAAATTTTTGAACAAAAAAGTTCAAGAAAAACGCAACTATACTCTTCAGGAAGATTCACGACAAGGTTTCCATATACTTAAACTTAGTCGAGCATGTGACCAAAGTTGTTGGATAGTTGAATCATTTGGTCGTACTGCTCCGGCGTGAGGTCATAGAAATAGAAGTTGCGTGGGTCAACGGGTTTGTCTTGGAAGCGCACCTCGTAGTGCAAGTGCGGACCGGTGGATTTACCCGTGTTGCCCACCAATGCAATCACATCGCCGCGCTTGACGTTCTGCCCCTTGCGCACAATAATCTTATAGAGGTGGGCATAAACCGTAGTGTAGCCGAAGCCGTGGTCGAGTTCCACCGTGTTGCCATAACCCTGTTTCCAACCTGTGAAAACCACCTTTGCGTTGCCCGTGGCAAAGACATCCGTACCAACGGGAGCGGAGAAGTCCATACCCGCGTGGAAACGGCGGACGTGATAGACAGGGTCGATACGCATGCCGTAGCCCGAGGCGGTACGCTTGAGGTCTTTGTTGAGTACGGGCTGGATAGCAGGCAGGTTCTCCATACGCACTTCCTGCGTCTTCGCCAACTCCAATAGTTCTTCGTAGGACTTGGCTTGGATATAGGTCTCCTTGGCGAGGAGATCCACTTTCATTGTGAGGTCGGATGCCAACTGTGAGTTGGTCATGCGGGCAATGGAATCGTAGTACACGATACGCCTGTTAGCCCCTGTCCGCACCGAGAGCGGGATAGGCTCTGCGCCGAACAAGACACGGTACAGGTTCTCATCGCGTTGCTCGAAATCTTTCATCACAATCTGCATCTGGTCCACCTGACTGTTGAGCACCTGCAACTGCGCCTCTAAGTTGCGGTTCTGCTGTTTGAGTTGGGACTCACGCGGAGAAGGGAAGAAATAGAAGAACACCAAAAAGAATACGATTCCTATGCAGATACCTCCTATGAGATACCAGCCGGAACGACGCAGCCAATACCGAAAGCCCATCTCCACCCGCTCCATGGCAAGCGTCTTGGGGTTGATTTGATATCTTGTTTTACGTAGTTGCACCATAAATAAAATTTGTAAGTTTGTAAATCCCGACAAGTCGGGATTCTTCATTTTCAAATTAACTATTGTTTCCACCAGAAGAAGTATTGGTTTTGTTGCTTCTTCTCTTTCGGGGTGCGGGCGACATAGACGGGCTGCATGGTGTATGGGTTGAGACCCGTGTAGAACATGGTGGTGGAGAGGGTCATCGGCGTGGGGGTGAAGTCCTGCACCTGCTCGGGGCGGTAGTGCATCTTCTTCGTCCACTCGGCGAGGTGAGCCATGTCGCGGTTGGTGCAACCCGGGTGGGAAGAGATAAAGTACGGGATGAGTTGTTGGTGCATGTTCGCCTGCTCGTTGATGCGGAGGAAGAACTCGCGGAACTGCAAAAAATGTTCCCACGAAGGCTTGCGCATCAGTTTTAGCACCTCGGGCGAAGTGTGTTCGGGTGCCACTTTAAGCCGTCCGCTCACATGCCGCGTGATGAGTTGCCTGCCGTATTCTTCGGACATCAAATCATAGCGAATGCCCGAGCCGACAAACGCATGCTTCACTTCGGGCAGATTATCCACCGTTCGGTATATATCCAGCAGGGGGCGGAAATCCTGATTGAGGTTCTTGCAGATGGAGGGCGTGAGGCAAGAAGGACGCGCACATTGTTGGCAAAGAGAGAGGTCTTTACCGTGCATGCCGTACATGTTTGCCGACGGTCCGCCTAAGTCGGAGATAACGCCCCGCCACTCGGAGAGAGTCTGCAACTGCTTGATTTGGCGCAATATGGATGCTTTGGAGCGCGAGACAATCTGCTTGCCTTGGTGGGCGGAGATGGTGCAGAACGAGCAACCGCCGAAGCAGCCGCGGTGCATGCAGACCGAGAAACGAATCATCTCGTAAGCAGGGATGCGCTTGTCCTTATATTTAGGGTGCGGCAGGTATTGGAAAGGCAGGTCGTAGATGGCATCCAACTCTTCCTGCGAGATGGGCGGGTAAGGAGGATTGACCACCACAGAAATCCCCTCTATCCTTTCCTGTGTAGCACCTTGGTGCGGCCTATAGACCGCACCTCCTTTAATGGGCTGGATAAGGCGGCGAGCTTGTATCTTGTTGCTCTCCGTCTCAATATGACGGAAGTTCTCCGCATACTTGCGCTTGTCTTGGTAAGCGGCTTCGTGGGAATGGAGGAGGATGTCTTCTTCTGAAGGTTGGATATCAGTGGTAAGGTAAGCCGTCTGCGGAATGTCCGTCAGCGGGCGGCGAGCAGCGATATGCTCCGCAATCGCAAGGATGGCTTGCTCGCCCATGCCATAGATGAGCAAGTCGGCTTTGGCATCCACCAAGATAGAGGGTTTGAGCGTGTCTGCCCAATAGTCGTAATGCGTGAGACGACGCATAGATGCCTCTATGCCGCCAATGACGATGGGGGTATCGGGGAAATGCTGCTTGAGGATTTGGCAATAGGTAACGGTGCAATAGTCGGGGCGCATACCTGCTTTGCCATCGGGGGTGTAGGCATCATCCGAGCGTTTGCGCTTGGCTGCCGTGTAGTGGTTCACCATGGAGTCCATCGCCCCCGCCGTTACGCCGAAGAAGAGCCGCGGCTTGCCCAACTTGGTGAAATCGCGGTGGTCTCCCCGCCAGTCAGGTTGCGGCACAAGCGCCACCCTATACCCCGCACGCTCCAGCACACGCCCTATGACCGCCGCACCAAACTGCGGGTGGTCCACATACGCATCGCCGGAGAAGAGGATGATATCCACTTCGTCCCATCCGCGGATGTCTAACTCTTTGCGAGTAGTGGGGAGATATGCTTTCAGGTCGGGCATTGATAATTAAGAATTTTGAATTAAGAATTAAGAGAGCATTGATAATTAAAAAGAGCATGCGCACTCATAATTCATAATTCTTAATTCATAATTAATTGTTAGTCTATTTGTAGTGCGAATTGCTCTTTTAGGGTATTGAGGGCGGTGTTTTCTTCGAGCATCACTTTGTAGCGTTCCTCTGCGGTGAAGGCTTTCTGCTCGTGAGTATATTGCGCCACCTTGAGGGTGAGCGTCAGTTGGTCGTTTCGCAGTTGCTTATGCAGATAATCATGGATACGCGGGAGAGCCTTCTTCACTTCCTCCAGTTCCCATTGGTTGGGCAACTCGAGGGTGGCTGACTGCTGACTGTGGAGCACCGGTTGGTAAAACGATACCACGTTTTGGAGACGCGAATCTTCTTTGCCGAAGTAGGTTTTCAGACCGGTCCACGCGTCATTGAACCGGTCTTCCGTAAAAGGGTTGTTCTGCGGTGCAGCAGCAGGTGCCACGTTTTGAGGAGCAGGTGCCGCGGGGGTTGCTGCAGGGGCATTCCCTACCCCATTGATACTCGGTATCTTGGGGATAGACGAGAGCGAGGGGGCTTTGGGCAGCGGAGGCGTGGTCGGCATCTTCGGCGCTGCAGGAGGAGTCTGAGAAATCGGAGTCTTCTGAATATTCTGAGTATTCTGATTATTCTGAATGCTTTGAATGGGGGCCGCCGTTGTCGGGGCGGCGGCTTGCACGCCCAACTGCGTCAGGCGGATGAGCGCCAACTCCACCGTGAGGCGTTTGTTTTTCGCCGTGCGGTAGTTGATGTCGCAGGTATTGAGTATATCGAGCGCGGCAAAAAGCCATTGCGGCGAGCAGTGTTGCCCCTGCGCGGCATAATGCTGCCGAATCGTGTCCGCCGTCTCCAACAGCGTGATGGTCTGCGGGTCTTTGGCAACCAACACATCGCGGAGGTGTTGCGCCAAGCCCGTAGTGAAATTACCTGCATCAAAGCCCTTCTGCAAGACCTCGTTGAGCAACAGCAGCGCCCCCGTAACATCATGCGCGAGAGCGAAATCCACCATGCGAAAATAGTAGTCGGAGTCGAGCACATTCAGTACCTCAATGGTGCGCTCGTAGGTGATGGTGTTGCCGCAGAAAGATACGAGTTGGTCGAAGATACTCAGCGCGTCGCGCATACCGCCGTCTGCCTTCTGCGCCACCACGTTGAGCGCCTCTTCCGAAGCGCTGACCCCCTCCTGCTGCGCTACATGCTGCAAGTGGGCAATGGTGTCGGCGATGGTGATACGCGCGAAATCATACACTTGGCAACGGCTGAGGATGGTGGGGAGCACCTTGTGCTTCTCGGTAGTCGCCAAGATGAAGATGGCATACGAGGGCGGCTCTTCCAAGGTCTTTAGAAGCGCATTGAACGCGCCCGTAGAGAGCATGTGCACCTCGTCGATGATATAGACGGAGTACTTGCCTATCTGCGGCGGGATGCGCACTTGGTCAATAAGCGAGCGGATGTCCTCCACAGAGTTGTTGGAGGCGGCGTCCAACTCATGGATATTGAATGACCGTCCTTCGTTGAAGGCGCGGCAAGACTCACACTCGTTGCAGGCATCGTGCCCCGAGGTGGGATTCAGGCAGTTGATGGTCTTGGCAAAGATACGGGCACAAGTAGTCTTACCGACACCGCGCGGTCCGCAGAAGAGATAAGCATGCGCCAAATGGTTCTGACGGATAGCATTCTGCAAAGTCTGCGTGAGTGCTTTCTGCCCGACCACGCTCTCGAAATTGAGCGGACGGTATTTGCGTGCAGAGACGATATAGTTTTCCATAGATAAAACAATTTGGCGGCAAAGTTACGACTTTTTTTCGAGATATGCAAGAGCAAGGCTGTTTTGGGGACAAAAAAAAATTGGAGCAATCTCCCGACTCCTCCAATTTCCAAAAACAAATTGCGTTATGAAACAAAAATCATCTCTTCTCTGATGTGTTTCCCTATATTGAGGTATTTATCGTTGCAAAGCAGATTGTATCTGCATAACTGTCTGCCTGAGGACCGGGTCGTAGGAGAGTTGATCGCGCATGGTGTTCACCGAGTGGAGCACCGTGGCGTGCGTGCGTTTGCCCATGTAGGCACCTATCTCGTTGAGCGAATGGTCGGTTAGTTCTTTGCTGAGATAGATAGCGATGTGGCGTGCCATCATAATCTCCTTCGCGCGGTTGGCAGAGAGGATGGACTTCTCGGGGATATTGCAATGCTCCGAGACAGCGCCGAGGATGTCGGGCAAGTCAATGGTTTTCTCGTGAATCTCGACGATACGGGAAACGACTTGCTCTGCCAGCGCGAGGTCAATCTCGCGGTCGGTCAGCGTAGCGTGCGCAAGCAGGCTGGCAAGGATGCCCTCGAGGTCGCGCACGGACTCGCGCACGTTGTTGGCAATAAAGTCTATCACCTCTTCGCTCAGTTGGATACCGTCGCGGTGCATCTTGCTGAGCAGGATAGCGCGGCGCAGTGCATAATCGGGGCGCGTGATTTCCGCCGAGAGTCCCCATTTGAAACGGGTGAGCAGACGGTCTTCGATATCTCGCAACTCCACAGGCGCACGGTCGGAGGTGAATATCAACTGCTTGTGGGCTTGCTGCAGGTAGTTGAAGATATGGAAGAAAGTGTCTTGCGTGCCTTTCAAGCCTGCAAAATACTGTATGTCGTCCACGATAAGGACATCCACCGACTGGTAGAAATTGAGGAAGTCGGGTATGCGGTTGGTGTTGCGTGCGTCTTGGAACTGCAACTTAAAGGTGTTGGCAGATACATAGAGTACACGCGCGTGAGGGTTCGCCAACAGGGCTTGGTTACCGATTGCGTTGGCGAGGTGGGTCTTCCCTACTCCACTACCGCCGTAGATAAAGAGCGGATTGAAAGCGGTGTAGCCCGGCTGGCGAGCCGCCGTCATGCCGGCAGTGCGTGCCAACTTATTGGTCTCGCCTGCAATGAAGTTCTCAAAGGTGTAGCCCTGATTGAGTTGGGTATCGAAATCATTAACAGGCTTAGCGGGCTGATAGTTGGCTTCGGGAGTGTGCTCTTTGCGCAACGACTCAATAGAGGCTCCCGTGGAGGGTATGGTGCTCCCCGCGCCGGAAGTGGAGTCGATAAGCACACGATACTCCAACTGCGTGCCATGACCGAAGACGCGGAAGATAGTCGCCGACAAGAGTTCAATATAGTTCTCCTCTATATATTCCGCGATAAACTGCGACTTCACTTGCAAGACCAAAGTGTTGTCGGCATATTGCAAAGGCACGACGGGCGCGAACCATGTTTGGAAGGCGCTGGGCGTGAGGTTGTCTGAAAGGATGTTCAGACACTGTTTCCACAATATGCTAAGTTGGTCAGACACTATTCTAATTAAGAATTAAGAATTATGAATTAAGAGTGCAGTGCACATCTTCTGCTTCCAGTTTCCGCGAAAGTGGATGCAAAGGTACTGCTTTTTTTCGACATAAAAAAATCATTTTTTTTGCCTTTTTTCTTGCAAATGTGTAAGTAGCGGGTTATCAGTATGTTACGCATTGCTAATTGATAATCAACAAATTACGAATTTTATAAACATTTAACGCGTTGATTATTAGTTAGTTTCAAACCTGCAAATAAAAGCACACTTTTCTGTAAAAGAACTCTCTAACTCGCTTGTATCGTGCAAGTTAGAGAGATAATGAAAAAGGTAGGAAGATTTATTTCTTTTTCTTGTCTTTTGCACCAAAGAGCGAGAAATGAACATAGCGTTTCGGGTTCGCCTTAAGGTCAACAAGGAGGGAGTCCACAGAGACGACAGCAGAGTCAATATGGTTGTAGAGACCCTTATCGTTGAGGAGCATGCCCACGGTGCCGTTCGGCGAGCGGAAATCTGCAATGAGGTAATTGACATTGTCGATAGCCGTATCTACACGGGCAACGGTAGCCTTGAGGTTCGCGCCTTTCACGTCCGCCACCACTTGTTGCAAGTCAGACATGGTGGTGTCTATCTTGGTAGCGATAGAAGGCACTTGGTCGTTCATCACGTCTTTGAGTTTCCGTGAGGTTACCTTCAAGTCCGCCACCGCCAAGTCGGCATTCGCAAGGATGGACTCGATATGGTTGTTGTCAAGTTGCGTTTGCAGTTGCCCGACGAGGGTGTCAAGCGAAGCGAGGGTGTTGCTCAACGGCTGTATCACCGACTCCTGCAAGCCGTCCAGCAGCCCGGGGACAACGGTCGTGGGGATAGTAGCGCCTGTCGGGATATATGCGATGTCCTCTTGCGGAGCGTCCCCCGTCGTGGGCAGGATAAGTTCAATAGCCATGCCGCCCATGATACCATCAGAGACGAGTGCCATACAAGTTCCTTCGGGCAGATTGATATTGCGCTTGATGGAGATGTCCACCGTGAAAGAGGAGTCGCGGGTGAAGTCGTAGGCGATGTTGTCCACTTGTCCGACCTTATAGCCGCGGATATACACCGGTGCTTGCAGTTCCAGTCCGTGGATGTTGGTATAGACTCCGTGGAAGGAATGGATAGAGGAGAAGATATTTACTCCTTTCAAATAGTTGAATCCAAAGAAAAGCAGGAAGATACACACCACGGCGAGTACGCCTACTTTGATTTCTCTTGCATATTTCAGTTTCATAGTTGTATGTTGTTAATTGTTCATGTTATATTGCCTTGATATATCGCGGCTTTTTACGGCAGTTTGATAATCCATGCATCGGGGACAAGTTGCTTCACTGCAGGGAGGTGTTGCGCTACCGAATCGCGGCTGACAGAGGGGAAACAATAGTATTTGTAGTAGTTGTTTTGTTGGAAGTATTGCGCGTCTAGGCCTTTCAACTTGGGGTCGTTCTTAGCCAGCGGATCTTTCGACGCACATATTTGAATAGCATACCGCGGAGCGCTTTCTAACTGCTCCGAGTTCTCCGATAACTCCGATTTCTCCGGCACCTCCGCGCCCTCTGCTCCCTGCACCGTCGCTGCTTTCTGCTTGCGGTAGAAGGTATCGAAAGCGTTGTAGAGCGATTGCGCCATTTCGTTCTTTCCCTTTTGCGAAGCGAGGTATTTCTCCTCCTCGGGATTGGAGATAAAGCCCATCTCCAGCAATATGGACGGGCATGCCGATTTGAGCAACACCCAAAACGCCGCCTGTCGCACGCCGCGCTCCTCACGATGCAGGTTCTCTACGAACTGGCGCTGCACAAGGGTGGCAAAGTTCAGCGATTGGTCCATATAAGCGTTCTGCATGAGTTCGAACATAATATAACTATCAATAGAGTTGGGGTCGAAGCCTTGGTATGCCGTTTGGTAGTCCGACTCCAACTTGATGACGGCATTCTCGCGCATGGCTACATCAAGGTTCTGGTCCATCTTGTCGGTGCCGAGGATAAACGTCTCTACACCCCTTGCCGCCTTGGTCTCCGCGGAGTTGGTATGAATGCAGATGAACAGGTCCGCCTTGTTCTGATTGACGATGTCCGCACGCTTCTGCAAGGGTAGAAAGACGTCGGTGGAACGTGTGTAAACAAGGTTTACTTCCGGGAAGTTCTCCTTGATGAGTTGCCCTGTGAGCAATGCCACATCAAGGTTGAGGTTCTTCTCATAGGCAATTTTTCCTACCGCCCCCACGTCTTTCCCGCCGTGTCCGGCGTCAATCACCACGGTGAAAGGTTTGTCTGCCTTCTCCGCTTTCTCCGCCCGCGCAAGAACAGGCGAAAGCCCCAACCACAAAAATGCGAGCGCGTATATAAAAGGAAAAGAATGGAACTTCATAGGGAACATTACACAAAACACGCCGCAAAGGTACGAAAAAAAAATGATATACACAAGGTTAGGGATGATTTTTTGCAAACAAATCCATCTGCAATTCTTTTAGATGTGCGGAGAGTTTCTTCATTGGCAGGTTATTGGCTGCTGAATCACCTACGAATCACCTACGAATCACCTACGAATCACCCACGATAGTTTCGACGGAGTTTCGACCGAGAGGTTACAATCACATAAGAATCACCTATGAATCACCTATGAATCACCTATGAATCACCTATGAATCACCTAAGATTGGCTCGGTTTCCTCTCGGCAGCCATACGGAATACACAGGGCAATCACCCAAGAATCACCCAAGAATCACCCAAGATTGTCGGCTTGTTGACACGGAGGACTCAGAGAGGGGAGAGGGAGGGGGCTGAGAGGGGATAGGGATAAGGCTGGGAGGGGACAGAGAGGGGACAGAGAGGAGGTTGGGAGGGGAAAGGGATGAGTCAAGGAGGAGGCGGAGAGGGGAAAGGGATGAGGTCGGGAGAGGAAAGGTAGGGGATAGGGAGGGAAAATGGAAGAAACGGGGAGGGGAAGGTGGGATTTCTGAGGTTTTCAAAAAAGGCTCAAATGGATTTTTCTAAGAAAAAAAGGAAAAGGCTTGCGTATATGAATTATTTTTTGTAATTTTGCGCACTATTTTGTGCCGGATATGAAAGAAAGTGAGTTTACACAAGCCGAAGAGCAGATGATTCAACGCGAGTTTGAGGCGTTGTTGGATGATTATGCGCATACGATGCACAGACAGAAAGTGGAGTTGATAACTCGCGCTTTCCATTTTGCCAATCAGGCTCACCACGGTGTGCGCCGCTTGAGCGGCGAGCCGTACATGATGCACCCGCTGGCGGTGGCGCGTATATGCGTGAAGGAGATAGGACTGGGGAGCACGAGTATCTGCAGCGCGCTGCTGCACGACGTGGTGGAGGATACGGACTACACGGTGGAGGACATAGAGAACCTGTTCGGGGAGAAGATAGCGAAGATAGTGGCGGGGCTGACGAAGATTTCCGGCGGGGTGTTCGGGGAGCATGCGAGCGAGCAGGCAGAGAACTTCCGAAAGTTGCTGCTGACCATCTCGGACGACATACGCGTGGTGCTGATAAAGATAGCCGACCGCCTGCACAACATGCGCACGCTGGGCTCACAGCCGAAAGAGAAGCAGTACAAGATAGCGGGTGAGACACAATATATATATGCGCCGCTGGCACACCGCTTGGGCTTGTTCCCGATAAAAACGGAGTTGGAAGACCTGAGTTTCAAGTACGAGCACCCGGAGATGTACGCGGAGATAGAAGAGAAACTCGCCGCGAACAAGAACGCACAGATGGCGACCTTCGAGACCTTCTCCGCGCCGATACGGGAACGGCTTGAGGCGATGGGCTATCAGTTCTCAATAACGGCGCGTATCAAGTCGGTCTATTCGATATGGAAGAAGATGATGACCAAGCAGATACCGTTCGAGGACGTGTATGACCTGCTGGCAGTGCGGATAGTATTCACGCCCCACGACTCGATGTCGGAGAAAGACCAATGCTGGATGATTTACTCGGCGATTACGGAGATTTACCGCCCGCACCCCGAGCGTATCCGCGACTGGATAAGCACGCCGAAAGCCAACGGCTATGAGGCACTGCACGTTACGGTGATGGGGCAGAACGGCGAGTGGGTGGAAGTGCAGATACGCACCGACCGCATGCACGAGTTGGCAGAACACGGACTGGCGGCGCACTGGAAGTACAAGACCGGTGAGCAGGACGAATCGGAGTTGGACAAGTGGCTGAGCGAGATAAAAGAGATACTGGAGCACCCCGAGAAAGACGCGATGGAGTTCTTGGACACCTTCAAACTCAACCTGTTTGCGCAAGAGGTGTTCGTGTTCACTCCAACGGGCGAGATAAAGACCATGCCGCAGGGTGCTACCGCACTGGACTTTGCCTTCCTGCTGCACTCGGAATTAGGCGAGCACTGTATCGGGGCGAAGGTGAACCACACGCTGGTGCCGCTGAGTTATGAGTTGAAGGGCGGCGACCAAGTGGAAGTGCTGACCTCCGGCAGCCAGCACCCGCAGGAGAACTGGCTGGACTATGTAACCACCGCCAAGGCGCAATCGTGTCTGCGGGCGTATTTCCGCAGGGAAGAGAGAAGTTATATCAAGCGCGGAGAGAAACTGTTCCACGACGCGGTGGACATGATGGAGATGCCCGTGAACATGGATATGGCGGTGCAGAAAATGCTCAACCATTACCATCTGTCGCAACCTATTCAGTTGTATTTGCAGATAGGGAAAGGGGCTATCCGCTTGAACGATATGCAGCAGATACTATTCCCGAAGAAGAGTATCTGGAATATGATAAACCCGTTCGCAAGCACAGAGAAGAGTACCTCCACCGAGGTGAAAGACGCGCCGACGGTGTTGGAGAAAGAAGCGATGGAGAAAGGGAAGAAGAAATCGCACTCGATAGTGCTGACGGACGAGAACTTAGGGAAGGAGTACGTCTTAGCAGACTGCTGCCACCCGATACCCGGGGACGAGGTCTTGGGCTACCTCGCAGAAGACGGGAAGATGTATATCCACAAGATAGACTGCGAGGAGGCGATGCTGCTCAAGACCTCACACGGCAAGCGGCTCTACACCGCGACATGGAACACCCACCGCGTGCAGTCGTTCGTGGAGACGATAGAGATACAGGGAATAGACAAGTTCGGTGTGTTTATCGATGTGTTGAAGACCATCACCGAGCAGTTCCATATCAACATGCGGGCGATGAACGTGGTAGCAGACGACGGGATATTCAAAGGGCAATTGGAGGTATATGTGTACGACAGAAAAGAACTGCAAGACCTATTCGTCTCGCTGAGAAAGATACCCGAGATAAAGGTCGTAAAACGGGTGAGCACGAGTAATTCGTAATAGATAATTAAGTAATAAGTAATACTTTACGATATGAAAAAGATTTTGACGACACTCTCTATGGCTCTCGTAGCAGTAGCCATGATGGCGCAACAGCCGGTGATTACGTTTGAGAAGACAGAGCATGACTTCGGCAAGATTAACGAAGCAGACGGTCGAGTAACAACTATCTTCACCTTCAAGAACGAAGGTATGGAGCCGTTAGTGCTGAGCAATGTACGCGCCAGCTGCGGTTGCACCACGCCGAAATGGCCGAAAGAACCCATCGAGCCCGGACAGACAGGGAACATCACTGTTACCTACAACCCGAGCGGTCGTCCCGGACGTTTCCAAAAGACCATCACCATCACCTCCAATGCTACCGAGGCAACCAAACGCCTGACTATCAAAGGTGAGGTGATTCCCAAGCCCGCCAACCCCGCGCAGAACTACAGCGTGAAGATGGATGGACTGAGCCTGAAGAGCAAAGCCGTACAGTTCGGTACTATTCGCAAAGGTGAAAACGCGAAGCGCGAGATAGAGTACGCAAACTTCACGAAAGAGAACATCCAAGTGGAGTTGGCAACCAGCGATGCCGATGTATGTCTGCTCTCGCAGGTTACGCTGGCAGAGTTGAAGCCCAACGAGACCGGCAAACTGGTGTTTATCTTCGACACGAAAGCCTGCAAGCAATACGGTCCGCAGACGCTGTACGCATACGTAGTGGTGAACGGAAAGCGTGTGATTACTGACGACTACAAGATTACGCTGTCGGCAGATGTAACGGAGGACTTCAGCAAACTGACCGCCGAAGAGCGCCAGCAAGCACCCATCATGAGCATTGAGAATACGCAGATAGACCTCGGCAAGATAGCCGCAGGCAAGAAACTGAAAGGCAGTTTCACTATCAAGAACAGCGGCACCAATGCCCTGATGATTCGCCGCCTTTACTGCTCGGACAGCCGCGTAAAGGCTATCGGTCCGAAGAGCGTCAAGGCAGGTCAGAAAGGCAGCGTAGTGAAGGTGGAGGTGAACACCGTAGCAGATGGTAAGACTATGGAGCCCGGCAAGTACGCTCGTGTGCTGCAAGTGATTACCAACGACCCCAACCAGCCGCGCAAGAACGTTACACTGACTTGGGTAGTGGAGTAAGAATCAATTTGTAAATTAAGCCATGGAACATCCTGAAAACGACCAACAATACAAGGGCTTGACCGTGAACGCCGGCGTGGAGAACCTGCCGAGCGTGAACCCCTACTCTACTTTCCGCCGTAAGAAACGTGTGCTGCGCGCCGAGGACTACTTTGAAGGTATCCGCCGCGGAGACATCAGCATCTTGGGGCAGGCAGTAACGCTCGTGGAGAGCAACCTGCTTGCCGACCAAGCCATTGCGCAGAAAGTGATAGAGATGTGTCTGCCCTTTGCGGGCGACAGCGTCCGCGTGGGTATCACGGGTGTTCCGGGGGCTGGTAAATCGACCTTCATAGAGGCGTTGGGCACGGAGTTATGCCACCGAGGCAAGCACCTTGCCGTGCTCGCCATCGACCCCTCGAGCGAGCGCAGCCGCGGGAGTATCTTAGGCGACAAGACGCGCATGAACGAGTTGTCCACGGCTGCGAATGCGTTTATCCGCCCTAGCCCATCCGCGGGTTCATTAGGCGGCGTAGCGCGCAAGACGCGCGAGACGATAGTGCTGTGTGAAGCGGCAGGCTTCGACACGATACTGGTGGAGACCGTGGGTGTGGGACAGTCGGAGACGGCGGCACACTCGATGGTGGACTATTTCCTGCTGCTGCAAGTAACCGGCACGGGCGATGAGTTGCAGGGTATCAAGCGTGGTATCATGGAGATGGCGGACGGGATTGCTATCAATAAATGCGATGGGAATAATGTGGAGCGCGCGCACGCGTCGCGCGTGAGTTTCCGCAACGCGTTGGCACTCTTCCCGCCCTCCGCATCGGGATGGAAGCCGGACGCACTCTGTTGCTCCGCCATGGAGAAGACTGGCATAGACGAGGTATGGAAGAACATCGAAGACTATGTGGCTTTCACCAAAGCCAACGGCTATTTTGACCATCACCGCACCGAGCAAGCCAAATACTGGATGTACGAGACTATCAATCAGGCATTGCTGGACGGATTCTACAAGAACCCCGACATGGAGCAACGGATTGAAGATACCGAGAGACAAGTGCTCAACAACGAGATAAGCAGTTTTATCGCCGCAAACAACCTCCTGACCGAGTATGGCAAGCGCAACCACCAATAAGACCTCCCGCAAACGCCCGCAGCAACCCACGATTATCAAGGTGGGTGCCAACGAGATGGGCAAACTGCCTCCTCAAGCCTTGGACTTGGAGGAAGCGGTGTTGGGTGCGCTGATGATAGAGAAAGAGGCGTACGGAACGGTGGCAGACCTGCTGCGTCCAGAGGTGTTCTACAGCGACCAACACAGACTGATATTCGAGGCGATACGTGCATTAGCCGCCAAAGAGGAGCCGATAGACATGATGACCGTAGCGGAGAAACTGCGGCAGCAAGGCACGTTTGAGGAAGTGGGCGGCGCATCTACGTTGAGCGAACTGACGCGCTTGGTGGCATCTACCGCCCACCTGCGCTACCATGCGCAGATAGTGGCGCAGAAAGCCACGGCACGCGACCTGATAGCCATGGCGGCACGCATAGAGGAAGCCGGCTATGACGAGACGCAAGATGTGGAGGAACTGATGCAGCAAGCCGAGGCGGGTATCTTCGAGATTAGCCAGCGTTCGCAGAAGCGCGATGTGATGCCGGTGGACGAGGTGATTACCGAGGCACTGCGCCGCATTGACATAGCGAGCAAGAACGAGGGTAACTTGTCGGGTATTCCCTCCGGCTTTACCAATCTGGATAAGATAACTTCCGGCTGGCAAAAATCGGACTTGGTGATTATCGCCGCCCGCCCTGCCATGGGTAAGACCGCGTTTGTGCTCTCGATGGCGAAGAACATGGCGGTGAACTACCGTATCCCCGTGGCGATGTTCTCGCTGGAAATGTCGAATGTGCAGTTGGTGAATCGTCTGATAATGAACGTCTGCGAGATAGAGGGCGACAAGGTGAAGACCGGCAAGATGACGCGCGAAGAGCACAAACGGCTCTACACGAAGATTAACGACTTGCAAGGTGCCCCACTCTATTTGGATGATACGCCATCGCTCTCGGTGTTTGAGTTTCGCAGCAAAGCCCGCAAGTTGGTGCGCGAACACGGAGTGCAACTCATCATCATTGACTACTTGCAGTTGATGAACGCACAGGGGATGAACTTCGGCAGCCGCGAGCAGGAGGTGAGTATGATTTCGCGCAACCTCAAAGCCATGGCAAAGGAGTTGGATATACCGATTATTGCGCTGAGTCAGTTGAGCCGCGCCGTGGAAGGGCGAACGGGTATAGACGGCAAGAAACCGCAACTGAGCGACTTGCGCGAGTCGGGAGCGATTGAGCAAGATGCCGATATCGTTTGCTTCATCCACCGTCCGGAGTACTACCATATCTACAACGATGAGAAATCGAACAAGGACCTTCGCGGCTTGGGCGAAATCATCATTGCCAAACACCGTAACGGTGCCACCGATGAGATATGGCTCCGCTTCCGCTCTAAGTTCGCCAAGTTCCAGAATGAGGACGAGGTAGCAGACGACGACTATGGCATACCCGCCGCGCCGGTGGGCAATGCTGACGGCGGCTGGAGCATGTCCTCGCGCATGAATACGATGAGTCCAGATGGTGCATCTGCCTCCATGGGCGCCATGGGCGACGACAATGGTGCGCCGTTCTAACCGACCCTCTAAATCTCCCTTAAAGGGAGACTAAAGATAGTAATAGACAAATAGTCAAATAATATATGGAAAGAACAGTAATCATAGATGCGCTGAAGCGCACAGATTTTGGAAGTAAAATCAACGTCCGCGGATGGGTACGCAGCCGTCGCGGCAATAAGAACGTATCGTTCATTGCGCTGAACGACGGCTCTACCATCAAGAATATCCAGATAGTGGTTGACCTTGCCAACTTCTCGGAAGAGCAGTTGAAACCCGTAACCACGGGTTCGTGTATCTCCGCTACGGGTACGCTGGTGGAGAGCCAAGGTGCAGGTCAGGCAGTGGAGATTCAACTGACCGAGTTGGAAGTCTATGGTACGGCAGACCCCGAGAAATATCCCTTGCAGAAGAAAGGACTAAGCATGGAGTATCTGCGCACCATCGCGCACCTGCGTCCGCGCACGAACACCTTCGGCGCCGTGTTCCGCATTCGCCACAACATGGCAATGGCTATCCACACCTATTTCCACGAGCACGGCTATTTCTATTTCCATACGCCGCTCATCACGGCATCGGACTGCGAGGGCGCCGGGCAGATGTTCCAAGTTACGACCAAGAACTTGTACAACCTGAAATACGATGAAAATGGCAAGATAGACTACTCCGATGACTTCTTCGGCAAGCAGACTTCGCTGACCGTATCGGGGCAGTTGGAGGGCGAGTTGGCAGCTATGGCGTTGGGCAAGATATACACCTTCGGTCCTACATTCCGTGCCGAGAACTCCAACACTCCGCGCCACTTGGCAGAGTTCTGGATGATAGAGCCCGAGGTGGCATTCATCCAAAAAGACGAGTTGATGGACTTGGAGGAGGACTTCATCAAGTACTGCGTGCGCTGGGCATTGGCAAACTGCAAGGATGACTTGGAGTTCCTCAACCAGTTTGTGGATAAGGGGCTTATTGCTCGCTTGGAGTCGGTAGTGAATACAGACTTTGTCCGCCTGACCTATACGGAAGGCGTGAACATCCTGCAAGAGGCGGTGAAGAACGGCAAGAAGTTTGAGTTCCCCTGCGAATGGGGCGATGACTTGGCTTCGGAGCACGAGCGTTTCTTGGTGGAAGAGCATTTTGGCAAACCTGTGATAATGACTGACTACCCGAAGGATATCAAGGCTTTCTATATGAAAATCAACGAAGACGACAAGACGGTGCAAGGCACGGACGTACTCTTCCCGCAGATAGGCGAGATTATCGGCGGGTCGGTGCGCGAAGAGTCGCTGGATAAGTTGAATGCGGAGATAGAGCGTCGCCAGATTCCGATGAAAGATATGTGGTGGTACTTGGATACGCGCCGCTTTGGCGCCGCACCGCATGCCGGCTTCGGATTGGGCTTTGAGCGACTGATGCTCTTCGTAACGGGTATGCAGAACATCCGCGACGTGATACCTTTCCCGCGTACCCCCAAAACGGCTGAATTTTAATCATCCTTAAATAGGAAAATGCTATGAAGAAACTCTTTTTACTGCTTGGTGTGCTGGCGCTGACTACCACACTGACGGCACAAACATCTCTGCAAGGAGTGGTTGTGGACGCTAACAAACATGCCATTGTTGGTGCCACGGTAACACTCGCCAATCAAGACATCTCCACTACCACCAACACCGCAGGTGCCTTCACCCTACTCTACTTGGAGCCCCAAGATGAGGAAGTGATTATCGAAGCGGACGGCTACATTGCTACCATCGAGTTGGTGCAACTACATGCCAACCAGACCAATGACATGGGAGAAGTGGTACTGCAGAAAGACATTGCTCGCGAGGCGCAAGAGGAAATCCTTCTCAACTTGTCGGAGGAGGACTTAAATGATGACGAAGGACGCTCACAGGCACAAGCGAGTGCATCTTCGGCAAGCCAAGATGTTTTTAACTCGCTTACCTCATTTGCTTGGTCCACAGCACGTTACCGCAACCGCGGCTACGAGCAGACCGCAGAGCAGAACTACATTAACGGAATCAACTTCAATAGTGCCGAGCGCGGACAGTTCAACTTCTCTTCGATGGGTGGTCTGAACGACGCAAGCCGCAACAAAGAGGTAGTCAATCCTTTGGAATCTACCAACTTCGGTTTTGGCGGACTGGGTACTTCGACCAACTACCTGATGGAGGCATCGCGCTTTGCGCAAGGCTGGAAAGTGGGCGTTGCCGGCACCAACCGCAACTACAAAGCCCGCGTGAATGCCACTTATGCTTCCGGCGTATTGGCTAACGGATGGGCATTTGTAGGACAAGTGGCATTCCGTTTCTCACCGTATATCAACCAAAAGAACATCATCGGCGAGGGTATTCAGTACTACTCCGGCGGCTATTTCTTTGCTGCCGAGAAGAAATGGAACAGCGGCAACCGCCTCTCTATCGTAACCTTCGGTTCTCCTACCGAGCGCGGCCAGTCGGCTGCCGTTACGCAGGAGGTGTACGACTTGACGGGTTCTATCTACTACAATCCCTATTGGGGCTACCAGAACGGCAAGATGCGCAACTCACGCGTGGTGAAATCGTATGACCCGACAGCGATTGTGAACTACGATTGGAAGATAGACGACCATAACTTGCTGAAGTTCGCCGTAGGCTACCACTACGGCATGTACAGCAACTCCGCGCTCAACTTCTACAACGCCCCCGACCCGCGTCCGGACTACTACCGCAACCTGCCTTCGTTCCTATGGGATGGACAGATTGCAGACAGCAACTCGGCGCAACTCTTCGACCCCAACGGCAACCACTACAACTACGGTAACTTCATCGGTGCTGACATGAAAGGCACAGGATTGGGTATGGGTAGCATAGGACACGATGGGCAGTTGTTAGGTCCGTCGGTGAATGCGGCTCAATACAATCAGTTGGTGGACTTGTGGCAGAGTCGCGACAACGCTACTACACAAATCAACTGGAACGACATCTATGCTGCTAACCTCGCCAACAACTACAACAACCCCAACGGCTCGGCACGCTACGTCTTGGAGCGTCGGCACAACGATATCCAAGAGGCAATGGTGAATATCCACTACACCAACACCAAAGCCGACCACCTGAAAGTAACGGCGGGCTTGGAAGGCAAGTTCTCGCAGGGTATTCACTATAAATCGGTGGATGACCTGCTGGGTGCCAACCAGTGGATTGACGTTGACCCCTTTGCCGACCGCGATATCAAGGAGTTGGCCACCAACGCGGGACTGTCGCAAGAGGATATTGAGAACGTGAAGAAAAACGATATCGCCTCCGACTACAACGACGTGAAGCACGATGGCGACCGCTTCGGCTACGACTATCGTATCAACATGGGGACGGTCAAAGTGTGGGCACAAAACGAGTGGAGTTTCAATGATGTGGACTTCTACTATGCGCTCCAACTCACCTACTCGTCTATGCAGCGCACCACCAACATGATTAACGGTCGTGCATGGTACCTCGCCCAACTCAATCCTGACCAAGCCGAGCGCTACCTCGGCAAGCAAGCCAACGAGATTATCACGCAGGCACAGGCGGGTACACTCCAAACAGGTGCGACTTATTTAGGTGCTTCACACCACTTTGTGGATCCCTCCTTCAAACTGGGTGCTACCTACAAAATCAACGGTCGCAACCGTCTGAAAGTCAATGCACTGGCGCAGACTACAGCACCTCTTGCACGCGATGCTTATCTCTCGCCGCGTGTACACGACCGTGCTCTCTACAATATCTACAAGCACGATAACGCCACCTCGCTTGCCGACTACTATGCCGCCAGCGAGAAAGTGGTGGGTGCAGACCTGACCTACGAGTTCAACTACCCCATTGTGCGCGGTCGTCTGACCGGCTTCTACACCCAGTTCTGGGACGGCTCCGAGTTGAACGGTTACTACGACGATGAGGCACGCACCTTTGTCAATCAGGCGTTGAGCGGCATTGACCGCCGCCACATGGGTATCGAGGCAGCAATTGCCGTGAAACTCGGCACCTATTTCACCCTGACGGGAGCCACCAGCGTGGGCGACTATCGTTATACGAGCAACGCCATGGCGGTAACCTCCGCAGAGAACGGCATGGCATTGGCGGTAGATAAGAACGGAAATTCGGTCTTTGAGTTGCGCGATGAGGTGCTGCTCAAAGGACTGAAAGTCGCTACCGGTCCTCAGGTGAATGCCAGCCTTAAACTCTCGTTCTTCCATCCCAAGATGTGGTTTGCCGACGTAACGGTTAGTTACTACGATTGGAACTATCTCTCTGTGGCACCTTCACGCCGCATGAAAGGGCTCTTCACCGGCACTCGTGCGGACGGAACGCCCGTGAATGGTTGGTATGGAGACCAAAATGCCAATGCCATAGAGACGATGGATGGCAGGAAAGCCAATGTCCAATTAGATGGTTCGTTCCCTGACAATGCCGTGCTGGATGCCAACGGGGTGCCGGTACTGAAATATCCGTACAACATCCTTTCCATGCAAGAGTCGCTTGTATCGACAAACCCGCTCAACCGCTTTATCATCGATGCAAGCATAGGTAAGTTGATTTACCTAAAGAATCGTCAGTCGCTCTCTATCAACCTGTCGGTTACCAACCTGACCAACAACACGCACTTCAAGACGGGCGGCTATCAGCAGGCACGCCTGCCGCGTGTGACGCAACAGGGCGTGAATGATAACGAGAACTCCGTTATCTCACCTAACGCATGGAAATTCCCCTCCAAGTACTACTACGCATGGGGTGCAAACTTCTTCTTGAGTCTTACCTATAAGTTCTAATAGGAACTAAGAACAAGGAACCAAGAACAAAGAAAAATTTGTAAATTTGAAAATTTCTACTATGAAACGCATTCATTCTATTATATCGGCATTTGGTTTGTGCTCGCTCTTTGTAGCGATGGTTGGTTGCAATCCCGCCCCGCTGACGGAGGCAGATGTGTTCACCAACCCCGATGCCGTTGCCGGCATCTTGCAACCCGGGGATTCCGTCTATCATCTGAACGATTTTGTAGCCACCTTTATGACCGAGGAGGGCAATTTCCTAAACGATTCCACGCCCTATCGTGATCGTGCGACTTCGGGGAACGGCATCTATTTGTTCTCTATTGACACTATTCCTACCGACACCATCGGTATCTATATCCGCGGTCGTGTATCCTCGGATGACTATGGAGGCAATTTCTACAAGAGTATTGTGATTCAAGAGATTGTGGATGGCAAGCAGCAGAACTTGCGTCTGTCGGTGGACATAGGCTCCGCCAACGGGCTCTACCAAATCGGTCAAGAACTGCTTATCCGTTGCAATGGTCTTTCCATCGGTCGCTATGCCAATCAACCGCAACTCTGCGTACCTTCCTACAACAACAACATCTATGCGTCGAACGCATCGCAGAAAGTAGGTTGGGCACCCGGGCGTATTCCCAACGAACTCTTCCGCAAAGCCACCACGCTGATTGGCACTCCCGACCAATCCAAACTGCAATACGATACCATTACTATTGCAGACTTCATTGGCGAAGCATTGTCTTATACCCTCGAAAACATGCAGCGCGTTCGCGAAATGGACGGTATGTTGGTTTGCATCAAAGATATTCACTTCACCGGCGAATACGATAATAATGGTACTCCTACGGCTTGCACAGAAGGAGATCCTGAGACAGACGAGAATGCAAATGTATTTGCCCCGACTACCAACAATTTAGGTTATCCGCAAGGGCGTATCATCATGGATGGCGCTAATCGTCGCACGCTGGTTTCCACCTCGGAATATGCAAAGTTTGCACGTTATTACCTGCCGGATGCAGAATTTGTCGGCATCGTAACCGGCATACTCGGTTACTATGCAGATAACGCTACCAGTATTGCAAAATATGGGTTGGATAGTTATGAGTGGTCTATCAGTATGCGCGATATTTTCGGCAGAAACGCAGGACTAAAGGACTTGAACCTTATAAATGCTGAAGGCGAGGAGTGGATTCCGATGGAATATAAGCCCACCAACGCCACAGATTCTACTGCCATAGAATAAACCTTTCTCTATCTATTTCGAATAAGAATCGTGAACTGGTTAGACATTCTTCTACTTTTGCCCCTGCTCGTTGGACTTGTCCGCGGGCTTATGCGGGGACTCATCACCGAGATTATCGCCATTGCGGCGATAATTCTCGGTATTGTAGGGGCTCGTATGTGGGCAACGAGGTTTTCTGCTTGGTTACTTTTACAGTTCGCATGGCCATCAGCAGTATGCAATGTTGTAGCATACGCACTACTATTTCTCGCGATAGCCATCATCCTGAACATTGCGGGGCGTTTGCTTTCTAAACTGCTGCGGGCAATCCAATTGGGATTTATCAATCGACTGCTTGGCGGAGTGTTCGGCACGCTCAAATGGCTTGCAGTAGTCTTGGTGGCAGTATTCTGCATCAATATGCTGGATTCCTATTTTCATTTCTTGGACAACAGCGAAGTAGTGCAGACCTCCACACTCTATCGCCCGTTTGTACAGACTGCCAATCAGATTATTCGTTTCATTCCCAATGTGGCAGACTCGGTAATAGTCAATCCGTAGCGCCAATGGTCAAATAGTAAATTGTTAAATTGTCCAATTGAATACCGTTTATTTCTCATTAGGTGCTAATTTAGGCAACCGTGAGCAGACGCTTATGGAAGCCATACACCGCATGGAGCAACGGGTAGGTACTCTACTGCGTTGCTCCTCATTCTATTATTCCGAGCCATGGGGCTTCCAATCGGAACATCCGTTCTGCAACATCTGCGCCTCTTTTCAAACCGACCAGTCACCCGACCAAGTGCTTGCAGAAACACAAATAATAGAACGTGAATTAGGTCGTCTCACAAAGACATCCGTGGATACTGAAAACGGAACTCCCATATACCACGACCGTACCATAGATATCGACTTGCTACAATACTTTGACCACCAGGGAAAAGAACTGGTTATGCACACTCGCTTACTTACCCTCCCCCACCCTCACATACAGGAGCGCGACTTTGTTTGCATTCCGTTCAAAGAGATTACACTTTCTTAAACGATACAAACGTATTACGCGGCAATTGATTTCTTCAATTACCGCGTAATGCTTTTTTCAAACCATCTTTCCTTACTTGTACAAGAAGCGTTTGATACTCTTCTTCGGGGTTTTCTCAAAGGGCTCGTTTTTGATTTCGATGTCCGCCACTTGCGAATAGCCAGGGATGAGTTTGTTGAGTTTCTGCAAGTTCTCTTTCATCAGTGCCTGCAACTCCTCGAGTGACATCCGCTTGCTGGTCTCCTCATCGGGGAAGACCAAACCAATCAGTTTGCCCTCGCGCTCTACCACGATAGACTCCCCTACGCCCGCTTGGTTGTTCAGTTTATCCTCTATCTCTTCGGGGTAGATGTTCTGCCCCGATGCGCCGAGAATCATCGACTTGATACGCCCGCGGATGAAGATGTTTTGGTGCTTGTCAATATACCCGAGGTCGCCCGTGCGCATCCATCCGTCTTCGGTAAACGCCGCGCGTGTGGCTTCCTCGTTCTTGTAGTAGCCCATCATTACGTTCTCGCCGCGCACCATTATCTCGCCCTCGCCCGTCTGCGAGTCGGGATTGTCAATCTTCGCCTCCATGTTCGGCACGGGCGCACCGCAACTGCGCCGCTTGAAGTACTTGGGCGGATTACCGGACACCAGCGGTCCGCATTCGGTCATTCCGAAGCCGATGGAGAGCGGGAAGTGCACGTCCAGCAGACATTTCTCCACCAGCGGATTCATCGCCGCACCGCCGCAGAGGAAGTAGCGCACCTGCCCGCCAAACGCCTTGTTGAGCGCGTTCTTCACGTGGTTGCGGATGATATTCATCACGATAGGCGTGTACCAGAAGAACTTCATCACGGGCTTGGACAACAGCGGGTCGAGTTTCTTCTTGTGGATTTTCTCAATCACCAAAGGCACCGCCGCCACCATGTACGGGTGCACCTCCGACATCGCTTTCAGCACCAGCGTCGGCGTAGGCGACTTGGTCAGATAGTAGATATGCGTGCCGGCGCAGAGCGGATAGAGGAAGTCCGACAACTGTCCGAACATGTGCGCCAGCGGCAACATCGACACCACCCGCTGCCCAGGCTCCACAGGGAGGATATGCAATGCGTTCTCCACGTTATTCGACAGCGACTTCCCGCTAATCATCACGCCCTTAGGCGAGCCCGTAGAGCCGCTGGTGTAGTTGATAAGTGCCAACGCCTCGGGGTCAATATCATAGTGGAAATCAGCAGGTTGCATACCTTTCGGGAACTTCGCCTTAAAGGCGGAAGACACCTCCTCGTAAGTGGGGATAACGAGACTCTCCTGCGCACGCAGGAAAGCAAAATCCTCCATCGACAGCACGCCCGTCAGTTGCGACAGGTCTTGGTGCTGCAGGTCTTTCCACACATAGGGACCCACAAACAGCAATTTCGAATCGGAGTGGCGCAGCAGGTTCGCAATATCCTCTGCCTTAAAATCTTGCAAGATACTGACAACCACTGCCTTATACGTAGCAATAGCCAAATAGGCTACCACCCAGTTTGCACAGTTTCTACTCGCAATCGCAATCTTGTCCCCCTCCTGAATCCCAATCTTCTCAAACAGCACATGCAATCGCTCCACTTCCTCCGCCATCTGCCCAAAGGTGTACGCCTGCTTCTCCCCATAATCCGACACCGCCGTATCACCCCACTGATGTTTCATTACCTCTTGCAGGTAATGCAAATAGTGATGTTTCATACTTCGTTAATTTGAAAATTTGTTTATTTGATAATGTAATAATAATTCAATGCAAGTTCAATGTATGCGAACATCTTTCAGCAATCAAACACTAACTTAGTTTTTGGTAATAAATTAATGATAAATTACACGTCAATTACACGTTAAAAAGTATTTGAACAATTTTTGGAAATTTTTGTTGAAATAAAAAACGTGGTCAGTTTTTGTATAGGAACTTATTTCAAGTTCACGCAAATGTGGGTGCAAAGGTACAGAAAATAATCCATTTCTCCAAACATATTGCCCTTAAATCGCACGTTTTGACCAGTTTATTGTCGTTTTTGGCGTATATAGTAGTCCCAAATTACGCTCCTGCGACATATAGTATCAGGGTATGGCACAGTTGCCAGACGCATGTTTTCTTCGCGTTTCGCGCGCATACTCGGCTTCATCCGATGGTAGTCCCGTCTCGCTTGCAGCGCCGCCAACGCGTTCTTCGGCTTGCCCGTCAAGAGCAGTTGCAGTGCAGCCACATAGTCCAGCACCCAACGCGCCGCCATCACCCGTCGGAGACGCGATGCGGGCAAGTTCTTATAGAGCATGAGCAGGTTGTTGCGGAAGTTGAGGTAGGTCTTGCGCGGCGACTCGTAGTGGAGCGCCCCGCCGCCCAAGTGGTACACGTGCGACTGAGGCAGGCAGACCAACCGAAACCCGCGGCAGCAGAGTCGCCAGCAGAGGTCTATCTCTTCCATGTGGGCAAAGAAATCGCCGTCCAATCCCCTTGCCTCTTTATATAGGTTCGTGCGCACGCACATGCACGCGCCCGACGTCCAGAGCACATCCGCCTCGGTGTCGTACTGCCCTTCGTCCTTCGCCGCATAGCCCACGATACGCCCGCGGCAAAACGGATAGCCCAGCATGTCCAGATAGCCTCCCGCAGCACCCGCGTGCTCAAAGTGGTCTTTCTGCAAGTCCGACAATATCTTCGGTTGCACCGCCGCTACCTCCGCATGCTGCTCCATGTAGGTCAGCAGCGGCGTAAGCCAACCCTCCGTAACCGCCACATCCGAATTGAGCAAGACGGTATAGCGGCTCTCCACCTGCTGCAACGCGCGGTTGTAGCCCTCCGCGAACCCGTAGTTTTTATCCAGCGTCAGCACCCTGACAGAGTGGAACTCCTTCCGCAACAGCGCCACAGACCCATCCGTAGAGCCGTTGTCCGCCACCACTATCTCCGCCTCCGCCGCAGGCGTGAACGCCACCACGGAAGGCAGATATCGCCGAAGCATCGCCTCACCGTTCCAATTCAATATGACAACAGAACAAAGCACCTCTTTTATTTACGATTTACGAATTACAATTTACAAATAATCGGAATCCTCAGAGCCCTCAGAATCCTCAGAGTTCTCAGAATCCTCAGAGTTCTCCGAGCAGCAGCATGTTAATTGTTAATTGTTAATTCACAATTAACCCCCTACTCCCTCCCTTCGTAGGGAGGGACGGGGAGGGTCCTATTTCCTCCCCCACTTCCATCGGTTGTGTGTCCAGAGCCACAACTCGGGTTGCTCCAAGATATTCTGCTCCAGCATTTGGGCGTAGCGCAGGGTGATGGCGTTCTCCGGCTCCTGCGCGGGCTGGTCGGTTATCAAGTCCAAGCGCGTGCGGTAGTAGCCGCGCTCGGGGCGGGTGATGTGCAGGTAGAGCACGGGATAGCCGAACTTCTTCGCCAGCACCTCGCTACCGTCCAAGAAACCCGTGTCTTGGTGCAGAAATGTCGTCCAACAGCGCGTTACCTGCGGGCGCGGCTTCTGGTCGCAGATAAAGCCGTACAGCACCTGCTTCCCCTCCTTGCGCAGCGTCAACATCTGTCGCAGCACCTGCTGTTTCTCTATCAGCACCCCGCCGCGTTGGCTGCGGATATCGTTCATCAGGCGGTCCATGCGCCGATTCTTCAGCCGCCGATAGATGTTCGCCTGCATCATGCCCGAGGGCGCCAGATGTTGGTGAAAGTCCGCCATCCATTCCCAGTTGCCCATGTGCGCCAACATCACGATGACCGCCCCGTGTTCGGCTATCAGTTGCTTCACCTGCTCCTCGTTCTCGAACACCACGCGCCGCCGCATCTCCACTGCCGAAGCCGTGTAGCCGTGCACTATCTCCACTATTACGTCGGCAAACGACCGATAGAACCGCTTGGCTATCTGCTGCCGCTCCGCCTCCGTCTTGTCGGGGAAAGAGCGCCGCAGGTTCTTCTCCACCACACCCCGCCGATACCGCACCACATAGTACATCACGGGATACAGCACCCCCGAGGCGAAGGCATACAGTCCCCGCAACGGAATCCTACTGAGTATCTTCAAAAAACCTGCCAAGATTGGGTTAAGTGTTGAGAGTTGAGAGTTTAGTGTTGAGGATGAAGTGTCAGAGCACTCCGAATCATCCGACGACTCCGAGTTCTCAGAGCATGCGCCCTCTTAATTCTTAATTCTTAATTCTTAATTCATAATTCTTAATTCAATCCTCCTCATACCACCCTTCTTGCAACCCATACTGGAACTCGCCGTCCATGATGAGTTGTATCTGCACCATCGTCAGCGGGCTGTGCTGCTCTTTGGCGACTTGCGCCACATACGCCATCTGCGCCGTCTCGTCCACTTCGCCGTCTTCGTATTCCACTTCGCCGGTCTCCTCATCCACATGCAGCAGTCCCACTTCCTCCAAGAAATCGTCCATCGCGTCCAGCACCAGCAGGACGTCTTCTTCCGTGATGCCCTGTTTATCCTCTGCGGGAATCAGGTTCCAAATAAACGCAATCTCTTTCTGCTCTTCGGGCTCCAAGAGGTTCATTTCCATTCCGTTTGCCATGTAAACAATACTATTTGAGGTGAAAAATCAAAATAATCGTCAAATTATTTGCAAAGATACGACTTTTTTCGTACCTTTGCAAATAATTTCAAAGAAAAAGGCAGAAAAAATGAATAATTTCGTCCAACGCACCCTCTCGGGAGCCGTCTATGTGGCGCTTGTTGTCGCCAGTATCTTGGTGCACCCGCTCTTCTTCGGCATGCTCTTTCTCGTAGTGTCTATGCTCGCAGCGCGGGAGTATATGCGCCTGCGCAGCGCAGACTGTTTCTTGCGAATCGCCTCTATGACGGCAACGGTCTTGCTGTTCGCCATGGCTTGGTGGGTGGCGTTTGCAGAGTGGGACCTCCCGTGGCTCATGCCCGTGCTCCTCGCGCTCTACGTCCTCACGGTGGGCACAACGCTCATCTCCGAGTTGTTTCGCAAGGCACCCGACCCCGTCAAGAACTGGGGTGATTTCCTGCTCAGTCAGGTGATGATTGCCCTGCCGTTTGCCCTGATGAACGGCGTGATGATGCTCAGTCCGTGGCTCTTGCTCGCACTCTTTGTCTTGATTTGGCTCAACGACAGCGGAGCCTATTGCGTGGGCTCGTTGCTGAGCAAGCGCAAGGGTGGCAACCACAAGATGTTCCCGCGCGTGAGTCCCAACAAATCGTGGGAAGGGCTCATCGGCGGTGCCATAGTAGCCGTTGCCGCAGGCTGCCTGCTGACCTGCTTCGGTTGGTTCAACGCCCTGCCTGCCTTGTGCGGCTGCCGCTTTGTCTCCCCTGTTATTTTCAGCCTGATAGTGGTCATCTTCGGCACACTGGGCGACCTGATGGAGAGCCTGCTCAAGCGCACCATCGGCGTGAAGGACGCGGGTAAGTTCATGCCCGGACACGGCGGTGTGCTTGACCGTTTCGACTCCATTCTCCTCGCCACCCCCGCCATCATCTTCTTTCTTTGGCTTTTAATGTTATAGGGCTTTACCAGCCATTTACGGACTCTATTTTTCTGCGTAAACACAACAATCCATTCATTCATTAAACAGGGCTTACTACCACCTATAGTTTGCCTCTATCTGATAAAAGAGGCTGCCTAACAAGTTTGTTTCCGATAGGTCAGACAAGTTAGGCAGTTTTTTTATATGAAAGGCAAGAGGTCAGCATGGAATATACGTGTTTTGGACAATTGTTACTACCAGGATGATACCCCTATACAGACTCGATTATGTTACGATAATGTTACTATAAAATATGCTGTTAATAAAGGTGGCAAATCGAAGATAGTTATGCGAAAAAAAGACAATTATATATAATATTATCGGAAGGGTAATGAAACACAAAAGAGGTTGCCTAACTTTACTTGTTAGACAACCTCAAAATAACATTCATTGTCGGGATAGCGAGATTCGAACTCACGACCTCCTGCTCCCAAAGCAGGCATTCTAACCGGGCTGAACTATATCCCGAAAGCTTTTCCGAAAGCGGCTGCAAAGATACTGCTTTTTTTTGAAACAACCAAAATTTTCGGTACTTTTTTGCAAAAAAGTAGCTTATCCTTCCATCAATGTACTATTTTGTTGTACTTTATAGATAAAAATTATTCTGTATTCGCATTTCATTTATTCCACGGAAGTGTCGTGTGCATTTATAAGAAAAGCGTGCGAAGCAGGTTGACGAAAGTGCCTTCTGATGTTCAGTATTGATGTAAAATAGCAGAAAATCAAATAAAATGCACTTTTTTTGAAGAAAAAAACAAAAAAGATTTGCATAATTGAAAAAAAAGTAGTACCTTTGCACGATTTTTCGCGTAGAATAGGCTCTTCGGGTTTCAATTACCTCACAAGAAAGAGTATCAAGAAAGAGAAAAATGGGACTAATTAGGGCTTAAGAATGGGGATAGATGAGAGGAAAAAATTAAATACTATAATACAATGTCAAAGATTTGTCAAATTACAGGCAAGAAAGCCTTGGGTGGATGCAATGTGTCTCACTCAAAACGTCACACCAAGAGGACGTTTGATGTGAACCTCTTCCGCCGCAAGTTCTACTGGGTAGAACAGGACACATGGATCGAGTTGAACGTGAGTGCAGCCGGTCTGAGAACTATCAACAAAATCGGCCTTGACGCAGCGCTGAAAAATGCTGCCGAGAAGGGGTATCTTTACAAGTAAAAAGGAGGAGAAACAATGGCAAAGAAATCAAAAGAAGCACGCGTTCAAGTAATCCTTGAGTGCACCGAGCAAAAAGCCAGCGGCGTTCCCGGTATGTCTCGCTACATCACCACCAAGAACCGCAAGAACACTCCTGAGCGTTTGGAACTCAAGAAGTACAACCCTTACTTGAAGAAGTACACCATCCACAAGGAGATTAAGTAATTAACTAATTAAGAATTATGAATTAAGAATTAAGAGGGCAATAGCGTTTTTCGGAACATACGGCTTCATAATTCGAGATTCATAATTCCAAATGAAGACATTTTCGAACTATGGCAAAGAAAGCGGTTGCGACTCTGCAAACAGGTAACTCGGGTCGCGCACATAGCAAGTGCATTAAGATGGTTAAGTCGCCTAAGACCGGTGCTTACATCTTCCAAGAGGAGATTGTCCTCAACGAGAAAGTAAAAGAATTTTTCGCTTAATCTGTGAACATATACACACACGATTATCCTTTTTATTTGGAGAGTGGGCAGACCTTGCACACTCTCCAAATTGCGTATCACACCTTCGGAACGCTCTCTGCGGCGAAGGACAATGTGATATGGGTCTGCCATGCGCTGACTGCCAACTCCGATGTGGCAGACTGGTGGCCGCACACGGTGGAGGCGGGGCGGTTTCTTGACCCGACGCGCTACTTCATTGTCTGTGCGAACATCCTCGGCTCCTGTTATGGCACTACGGGACCTACTTCCATTTGTCCCAACACGGGCGAACCGTGGTACGGCGACTTCCCGAAGGTTACGGTGCGCGACATGGTGCATGCCCACCAAGTGCTGGCGCGCGCACTGGGGATAGAGCAGGTGCAGTTGCTCATCGGTGCGTCCATCGGCGGCTTCCAGGCATTGGAGTGGGCAGTGGAAGCACCGCAGTTCGCCAAACGCTTTGCGTTCATCGCCACGGGCATGACATGCACACCGTGGATAGCCGCGTTCAACGAGAGCCAACGCATGGCGATGGAACTGGACCCCACGCTGGGCGAACGCAACGAGCAAGCAGGAAGAGACGGTATGGCGGTGGCGCGCTCCATTGCGCTGCTCAGTTACCGCGGCGGGGCGGCATACAACCTCTCGCAGGCGGATGCGGAAGAGCCGTTCATTTGTTCACCCCCTATTAGTCTTGAACTACCTGATAGGTCTTATGTGGTGCGGCCTGGAGACCGCACCTCCATGACCGCGGGCGAGATGCCCACGTCCCCAGTGGCATCTATTGTGCGGCATGGAGACCGCACCTCCTCTATAGCAGGCGAGGATGCCTGCGCACCCGGTCATTCCAATAGCGAGCGCGTGTTCAAACACCGAGTGCAGACTTACCAGCGCTACCAGGGAGAGAAACTGCGCAAGCGATTCAACGCATACAGTTACTTGCGCATGATGGACGCGGTGGACAGCCACCGTATCCCCGCCGGCGAGCCGATACACACGCCCACACTGGTGGTCGCCATATCCAGCGACCTACTTTTCACACCCGAGGAACATCAGACCATCCTCGACCGATTCCCCAACCACGAGTTTCACGTGATAGACTCGCCTTTCGGGCACGACGGTTTCCTCGTGGAGGCAGACTTGCTGGATGAGATAATTAAGAAGTTTATGTTAAAAGGAACAAGGAGCAAGGAACCAAGAACAAAGAATAAATAGTTTAGGCTCTGAAAATTCAGAGACGAAGGTAACAAGTCCTGCTTCTTGGCTCTTGGTTCTTGGTTCTTGGCTCTTGGTTCCGTAATCATTATGAAAAAGCAATTACACATAGGTTTATTTGGCTTCGGCACGGTGGGTCGGGGGCTGTATGATGTGCTGCAACGTATTGGTGCAGAGGATGTTACGATAGAGCGTATCTGCGTGCGCAATCTTCGCAAAGACCGCGGAGTGAGGGCACGCTTCACCAACAACGCCGACGACCTCTTCAACGACCCGAATATCAACCTCATCGTCGAACTGATAGACGATGCCGAGGCGTCGTATCAGATTGTGAAACGCGCGTTGCTGCAAGGCTTGCCCGTGGTGAGCGGCAACAAGAAGATGTTGGCGCGCCACTTGCCCGAACTCATTCAGATTCAGCGCGAGCACCATGTGGCGTTGCTCTACGACGCTTCCGCCTGCGGGAGCATTCCCGTCATTCGCAACTTGGAGGAATACTATGATAATGAGTTGCTTACGTCTGTGAAAGGTATCCTCAACGGCTCCAGCAACTTCATCCTTTGGAAGATGATGTTGGAGGGAATGACCTACGAAGAGGCACTCCGAAAGGCGCAGGAGTTGGGCTTTGCGGAGAGCGACCCCACGCTGGACATAGGCGGATGGGACTCGCTTTTCAAACTGATAATCATTACGGTACACGCTTTCGGCTTGTATGTCGCTCCCGAAGAAATCTTCACCTTCGGCATTCAGCACATGAACACCGACGATGTCCGCTTCGCCTTGGAGAAAGGCAGGCGAATCAAGTTGGTAGGGCATGTGGAGAAACTGCCCGACAACGAGTTAATCATGTCCGTCATGCCGCAACTCATCTCGCCGAAGAAGTATATCTACGGTGTGGAAGACGAGTTCAACGGTGTGGTTATCAAGGGATTGTTCTACGACAAGCAGTTCATGTTCGGTCGCGGTGCCGGCGGCTATCCCACGGGCTCTGCGGTGCTATCTGACATCACCGCCTGCCAGTACGACTATCGCTACGAGTACTCGAAGATAAAAGGCGACCTGCTCACGCCGAGCACTGACCCGCAGGCGCTGCTCTATACCCGCGAGAACCGTTTCCGAATCTACTATCGATTCACCGACAAAGCCGACCGCGACCTGCTGCATTTCATGCGTATCTCCGAGGAGTACAGCAGCGAGGCGAACCACTATATCATCGGCGAGGTGTCGCTACAGGAACTCTGGTCGCACCAAGAGGAACTGGCGGCGAAGAATGTCTTTGTGGCAGCCTACCCAAGGGATTGAGAGGGGAACCAAGAACAAGGAGCCAGGAATAAAGACTTACAACCTTCGTCTCTGAGTTTTTTAGAACCAAAACTATTTAGTCTTTATTCATGGTTCCTTGTTCTTGGTTCAATAAATATACGAAAAGTACACAATTTTTTTGGTAGTGTGCTTTTTTTTTCGTACCTTTGCAGGCGCATTTGCCTATGTTAGGAATTATCATCAACCCGAAGTCCGGTAAACGTGCGTTCCGACGTCAGCGTATTTACCTTTGGAAACTGCTCCGACAGCGGCGAGAGCCTTTCATATACCGTGTAACGAAATACGCGGAGCATGCCATTGAGTTGGGGCGCGAGTTAGCGGAGAGGGGTTGCGATGAGATTCTTGTTTTGGGAGGTGATGGCACGCTATCAGAAGTGATAAACGGTATCATGCGAGCAGACATCCCCGCCGAGCAGCGCTCCCAAATTTGCTTCGGACTGATGCCGCGTGGCACGGGAAACGACTGGGGACGCTTCTGGGGACTGACCAAAGACCACAAGAAATCGCTCGACCGTTTCTTCAACGGCGAAAGGCAGCCGCTGGACGTAGGGTGCGTTACCTATTGGCGCAACGGCATCGTGCACCATCGCTATTTCATCAACTCGGTCGGCTTTGGCGTTGACCCGCTTACCTGCCAATGGGCAACCACCCTCAAGTACTACATCGGCAGCCACCACGTCAATTACCTCTTTGCCTTGCTCGCCGCCGTTTGCGTGCACAAATCGCAGAAGATAGAACTGATAGTGGACGGGAAGACGATAGTGAATGACCTGCTCTTCACGATGAACATCGGCAACGGACCTTTCTCCGGTGGTGGTATCAAGCAGAACCCCGATGCCGACCCACGCGATGGCGTGTTCCATTCTATCTTCGTGCAGACTCCCACATTCCGACAGGTGTTGAGAGCTATTCCGCGACTCTTTGACGGAAGATTGACCGATTTGGATTTCGTCCACTCGTTTGTGGGCAAAGAGGTGGAGGTGAACACCCGCAAGCACCTGATGTTCGAGGCAGACGGCATCTTAGAGCACATCATGGGACCCTGCCGCATCACCTGCCTGCACAATGCACTAGCGATGAAGTGTTAAGGTTATTCGGAAAAGTTAAAATTTGTTTCTTCAGCATTCCTTGCTAATTTGTACACAAAATTTCATTTGCCAATAGGCAGTACAACATTGAGGAACTTGCACTTAATCAATCGGTGCAAACTAAAAAGGTTTGCTTATTTCAAAAAAAAATGTAATTTTGTGCGTTTCTTTGATTGTGTTTGTTAGTATCGCTTTTATAGACAGCTATAAACAAATATAGTCATTTTCGTGATTGCAAATTATCTTTAATATTTTATGGACTCGAAATACAATCCTACCGACATCGAAGCCAAATGGTATCAGTATTGGCTTGACCAGAAGTTGTTTCACAGCGAGCCTGACGGTCGCGAGCCGTTCACGGTGGTCATCCCGCCTCCCAACGTAACGGGCGTGCTGCACATGGGGCACGTGCTCAACGAGACGATACAAGACATCCTCGTGCGCCGCGCGCGCTTGGAGGGCAAGAACGCCTGCTGGGTGCCCGGCACGGACCATGCGTCCATCGCCACCGAGGCGAAGGTCATCAAGCGCCTGAAAGAGCAAGGTATCAACAAGAGCGACCTCACGCGCGAGGAGTTTCTGAAACACGCGTGGGCATGGACCGACGAGCACGGCGGCATCATCCTCAAACAGTTGCGCAAACTGGGTTGCTCGTGCGACTGGGACCGCACCTCGTTCACCATGGACGAGACCCGCTCGCGGGCGGTCATCCGCGTGTTCTGCGACCTGTATGAGAAGGGGCTGATTTACCGCGGGTTGCGCATGGTCAACTGGGACCCCGAGCGGCAGACGGCGCTCTCCGACGAGGAGGTGATTTACCACGATGAGCACAGCCATCTGTTTCACCTGAAATACCGCGTGGTAGAGCCTGTGGACGAGGCTTCGCTCACGGCGGAGGACGTGGTGCACAAAGACGAGCAGGGCTACTACGCCGTGGTGGCGACCACCCGACCCGAGACCATCATGGGCGACGTGGCGATGTGTATCAACCCCAAAGACCCGAAGAACCACTGGCTGCGCGGGAAGCACGTCATCGTGCCGCTCGTGGGCAGAGAGATACCCGTGATAGAAGACCGCTACGTGGAGATTGAGTTCGGTACAGGTTGCCTGAAAGTAACGCCCGCGCACGACGTGAACGACTACGCGCTGGGGCAGAAATACGACCTCAAGGCATACGACATCTTCACGCCCGACGCGCATATCAACCTCGACACGCTGGAAGAGACCGTTCGCCCCAACGTGGCGGCATACCTAGGGATGGACCGCTTCGACTGCCGCAAGCAGATAGCCGAAGACCTGAAAGCCGCAGGGCTGATGGAGAAGATAGAGGACTACGACAACAAGGTCGGCTACTCCGAGCGCACCAACGTGCCCATCGAGCCGCGGCTCTCGCTGCAATGGTTCATCCGCATGCAGCACTTTGCCGACATCGCGCTGCCGCCCGTGATGAACGACGAGATAGTGTTCTATCCCACGAAGTACAAGAACACCTACCGCAACTGGTTGGAGAACATCAAAGACTGGTGTATCTCGCGGCAACTATGGTGGGGGCACCGTATTCCCGCCTATTATATTAAGGAGATACTCGACCAGACGGGTGCGGAGAACTACCCCGAGGACAAGATTATCGTAGCACCGACGATGGAGGAGGCGCAAGCCAAAGCCCGTGCCCTGTTCTCGGACAGCGAAGCGGTCTTTCTGCAAAGCGGTCTTTCAGCGAAGCGGTCGGACAACGAAGTGGTCTTGGTTCAGGACGAGGGCGCGTTGGACACGTGGTTCTCGTCGTGGCTGTGGCCTATCTCGCTCTTCGACGGCATAGAGCACCCCGACAACAAAGAGATACAGTACTACTACCCCACCGCCGACCTCGTAACAGGTCCGGATATCATCTTCTTTTGGGTGGCGCGTATGATTATGGCGGGCTATGAGTACCAAGGCAAGATGCCGTTCCGCCATGTCTATTTCACGGGTATCGTGCGCGATAAGTTAGGGCGCAAGATGTCGAAGTCGCTGGGCAACAGCCCCGACCCGCTGGACCTCATCGCGCGCTTCGGTGCGGACGGCGTGCGCATGGGTATGATGTTGGCAGCCCCCGCCGGCAACGACATCCTCTTCGACGAGAGTCTCTGCGAGCAAGGACGCAACTTCTGCAACAAAATCTGGAACTGCTTCCGACTCATCAAGGGATGGGAAGTCTCGGAGGATAAAGGAGTAAGGATGAAAGATGAAAGACTGAACAGTTCCGACTCTGAAAACACAGAGACGAGTGCAGCAAGTCCTTCATCCTGTGTCCTTCATCCTTCATCCAATAACGCTTTCGCTACCCGCTGGTTCGAGGCAGTGCTCTCGCAAGCAGAAGCAGAGGTGGCAGACCTGTTCGGCAAGTACCGCCTGAGCGAGGCGCTGATGGCGATTTATAAACTCTACACCGATGAGTTCTCGGGCTGGTATCTGGAGATGATTAAGCCTGCCTACGGGCAACCAATCGACCGCCCGACCTACGAGGCGACCTGCCTGTTCCTTGACCGTATGCTCCGCCTGCTCCACCCCTTCATGCCGTTCATCACCGAGGAACTATGGCAGAACCTCGCCGACCGCAAAGAAGGAGAGAGCATTATGGTGGACGCAGGATTAAGGATGAAGGATGAAAGACTAAATAGTGCCGACTCTGAAAACGCGGAGACGGAGGTAATGAGTCCTTCATCCTGTGTCCTTCATCCTATATCTCAAGAGGGCGAGTTGGTGAAGGCGCTCGTCTCGAACATCCGCAATATCCGCGCAAGCAAGAACATATCGCCCAAGGAGGTGCTGACGCTGGTGGCACCCGCGGAGGTCAATCCGTTGGTTTGCAAGTTGGCGAACGTGGAGGTAGCCGTTGGCGCAGCGAAGAGCGCGCAGTCGTCGTCCTTCATCATCGGCACCACCGAGTACAGCATTCCGCTGGATAAGTTCATCAACGTAGACGCGGAGCGCGAGAAACTGGAGGCAGACCTAGCTCACCAACGCGGTTTCCTCGCCGGCGTGATGAAGAAACTCAGCAACGAGCGGTTCGTGCAGAACGCCAAGCCCGAGGTCGTTGCCCTCGAGCGCAAGAAACAAGCCGATGCCGAGGCACGTATCGCCACCCTCGAAGCCGCACTCGAAGCACTGAGTAAATGATATCTTTGAAAACGAGTTGTCCCTTTAAGCCATTGGGGACAACTTGTTTTTTTTGATTTATAATATCATCTATCATCACTAAAATATAGATATTTGTATTCATAAATTAGACTCCCGTGCTGTTTAATTCCATTGAGTTTGCGATATTTCTGCCGATAGTGTTTCTGCTGTATTGGTTTGTGTTCGACTACGCATTGCGCAAGTGCAAGCGGCAGTTGTGGTGGCAGAACTTGTTTGTGTTGGCAGCCAGTTATGTGTTCTACGGTTGGTGGGATTGGAAATTCCTGCTGCTGATTGCGCTCACCACGCTATGTTCTTATGGTAGCGGGCTGCTGATTGCTCGCGAAGAGCCAAACCGCACGGGGGGGGGTAATTCTTCGCAAAGAGGTAGCAAGAAGTTCTGGCTGTGGGCGAATGTGTTGCTGAACCTCGGTATCTTAGGTGTTTTCAAGTATTACGATTTCTTTGTCGAGTCGTTTGCTCGGCTGTTTGGAGTGGATGCAGAGACGCATCTGCTGCACTTGGTGTTGCCTGTGGGGATTAGTT
>JBJECI010000089.1:0-9035 GCA_051870915.1 Paludibacteraceae bacterium | reverse complement strand
CTCTCCTGAAAGGAGGGGAGGGGGTACGGGGGCGGGAAGGTACTCTCGGCATCAAAATTAGATTAAGGATTAAGGACACAGGATTAAAGACTCAATAGTTTTGATTCTGAAAAACTCATAGACGAAGGTAACTTTAACTCCCCCGCCTCTCCTGAAAGGAGGGGAGGGGGTACGGGGGCGGGAAGGTACTCTCGGCATCAAGCCGCAAAAAAAAAGAAAATAAAAGAACAAATAAAATTAACCCACGCATAAAAAGAAACAAATATGATAAGTCCATTATCCCTCATTCTGTATCTTCATTGCGGCTGAATGCCGAGTCCTCCTCCCGCCCCCTTACCCCCTCCCCCCTCTACGAGGGAGGCGGGGGAGCAGAAGTTACTTTCGACTCTGAAAAAACTTATAGACTAAGGTAATAAGTCTTTCATCCTTCATCCTTTATCCTTCATCCATCAATGTATATTGAAGAAACCGATAGCACGAACAACCTGCTGAAAGCCGCTGTGGCGGCGGAAGCGGCGTGGCTGCGCGAGGAGCGCATACCCGTGGTATGGACGGGCTTTCAGACGGCAGGACGCGGGCAGGCAGGCAACGGATGGGAAAGCGAGCGGGGGCAGAACCTGCTATTCTCGGTATTGCTGCGCAAGCCGCAGGTGGCGATAGCGGAACAGTTCATGCTCTCCATGCTGGCGGCAGTGGCACTGCGGGAGACGGTGGCGGAGGTAATCGGGGACGAGGGACTGACCATCAAATGGCCCAACGACCTCTATTGGGGCGATAAGAAACTGGCAGGGATGTTGATAGAGAACACGCTCGCGGGTGGAGAAATCGCCTATTCTATCATCGGTATCGGGCTGAATATCAACCAAGAGCACTGGATAGGCAATGCGCCGAATCCCGTCTCCATGCGGTTGATTGCAGGGCAATCCTACTCGCCGGAGAAGGTGCTCACGCGGTATATGGGGCATTTACAGGCATGGCTGCAACGACCGCAGAGCGAATGGCGGGAAGCCTACATGCAGCACCTCTACCGCTGCGAAGGATGGTGGCGATTCGTAGAACGCGAAGTCTCCCTCACCCCCACTATGAACGCCGAGGCAAAAGACGGCGGCTTCCTCGCAAGGATAGAGGGAATAACCAATGCGGGCGAGTTAATCCTACAAACACAAAACAACGACTGTAAGAAATATCACTTCAAAGAAATAAGATATATTCTATGAGTTCTACTATTATCATCACCGGTGGCGCAGGATTTATCGGCAGCCACGTTGTTAGGCTATTTGTGAACAAATATCCGGAGTACAGAATCATCAATGTGGATAAGTTGACCTACGCAGGCAACTTGGCGAACCTCAAAGACATCGAGGACAAACCCAACTACCGCTTCGTGAAAGCCGACATCTGCGACTTCGACACCATCTATGCCATGATGCAGGAAGAGCATGTTACGGGCGTTATCCACCTTGCCGCCGAGAGCCATGTGGACCGCTCCATCAAAGACCCCTTCACCTTCGCGCGCACCAACGTGCTGGGCACGCTCTCGATGCTCCAAGCCGCTAAACTCTATTGGGAGTCGCTGCCGGAGAAATACGATGGCAAACGCTTCTACCACATCTCCACCGATGAGGTCTATGGTGCCTTGGAACTGACGCACCCCGAGGGTGTTACCCCGCCTTTCACCACCAAAGCCTCCTCGGCACACCACGAGGCTTACGGCGAGGAGTTCTTCTTGGAGACCACGAAGTACAATCCCCACTCGCCCTACTCTGCGTCGAAGGCATCGTCTGACCACTTCGTGCGTGCATTCCACGACACCTACGGCATGCCAACCATCGTTACCAACTGCTCGAACAACTACGGTCCCTACCAGTTCCCCGAGAAGTTGATTCCGCTCTTTATCAACAACATCCGCCATCGCAAACCGTTGCCCGTGTATGGCAAGGGCGAGAACGTGCGCGACTGGCTCTACGTAGAGGACCACGCACGCGCCATTGACCTGATTTTCCACAAAGGCACCATCGCTGAGACTTACAACATCGGCGGCTTCAACGAGTGGAAGAACATCGATATCATCAAGGTAGTTATCAATACCGTTGACCGCCTCTTGGGGCGCAAAGAGGGCGAGGACATGGACCTCATCACGTATGTTACCGACCGCGCAGGACACGACTTGCGCTATGCTATCGACTCGCGCAAACTACAAGTAGAATTGGGCTGGGAACCCTCGCTGCAATTCGAGGAGGGCATCGAGAAGACCGTTCGTTGGTACCTCGACAACCAAGCATGGATGGACAACATCACCTCCGGCGAGTACGAGAAGTACTACGAAGATATGTACAAGGGAAGGTAAAGACTGAAAGACCGCCTTCGGCTGAACGACCGCTGTCCGGGTACGCAGGCGTCCCCGCCTGCTGAAAAATCGCTACGCTGAAAGACAAAAGACCGCTCACTTCGTTCGCTGAAAGACTGATTTACTACTCAAAAACTAAATCAGTCAGACAGCGTAGCGGTCAGGCAGCGAAGCGGTCATACAGTGAAACGGTCAGACAGCGAAGCGGTCGGACAACGAAGTGGTCTAATTTTGCACACTCTACTTGGCAGTTTGCAAAGAATTCTTGCATAATTGCTAAAAAAGCAGTAACTTTGCGGTCGATTTGAACTTATAAACAGATAACGCATATATGAAAAAAGCATTATTGATGATTTTAGACGGCTGGGGCTTGGGTAACCACTCCAAAGCCGATGCTATTTTTAGTACGCCGACTCCCCATTGGGACGCCTTGTTAGCCAAATACCCTCACAGCCGGTTGCAAGCCAGCGGCGAGAACGTAGGCTTACCCGACGGGCAGATGGGCAACTCGGAGGTGGGACACCTGAATATCGGTGCCGGTCGCGTGGTATATCAAGACCTTGTGAAGATTAACCGCGCCTGCAAAGACGGCTCTATCAAGCAGAACCCCGAGATAGTAAGTGCTTTCACCACCGCCAAAGAGACCGGCAAGAAACTGCATATCATGGGCTTGACCTCCAACGGCGGCGTGCACTCTTCGCTTGATCACCTCTTCTACTTGACCTCTATCGCCAAGGAGTACGGACTGGACGGTCGCACCTTCGTGCACTGCTTCATGGACGGACGCGACACCGACCCTAAGTCGGGTATCGGCTTCATTGACCAACTGGAAGCGCACCTGCAAGAGACCTGCGGCGAGATTGCTTCTATCCAAGGGCGTTTCTACGTCATGGACCGCGACAAGCGTTGGGAGCGCGTGAAGGTAGCCTACGACTGTTTGGTGAACGGGCAAGGCGCAGCCTTTAAAGACATGCACGAGGCAATGCAGGCATCCTACGATGAAGGGGTTACCGATGAGTTTGTGAAGCCTATCGTACATGTGCGCAACGGGCAGCCGCTGGCGACTATCGAGGAAGGCGACATCGTGATTTTCTTCAACTACCGCAACGACCGCGCGAAGGAAATCACCATCGTGCTCACGCAACAGGACATGCCCGAGCAAGGCATGCACACCATCCCCAACCTGCACTACTATTGCATGACTCCTTACGACTCATCGTTCCAAGGACTGCACGTGCTGTTCCCCAAAGAGAATGTGCAGAACACCATGGGCGAGATTGTGTCGAAAGCAGGCATGAAGCAACTGCGTATTGCCGAGACGGAGAAGTTCGCACATGTTACCTTCTTCTTCAACGGCGGTCGCGAGGCAGAGTACCCGGGGGAGGAGCGTATCTTGATTCCTTCGCCGAAGGTAGCAACCTACGACCTGCAGCCGGAGATGTCCGCGCCGGAGGTTACCGAAGCGTTGTGCCAAGCACTCGACACGCAGAAATACGACTATATCACCCTCAACTTCGCCAACGGCGACATGGTAGGGCACACGGGCGTGTACGACGCTATCGTGAAAGCCGTAGAGACGATAGACGTATGCGTGGACAAGGTAGTGAATACCGCACTCAAGAACGACTACGAGATTATCATCATCGCCGACCACGGCAACTGCGACAATGCTATCAACGCAGACGGCACGCCGAACACGGCGCACTCGCTCAACCCCGTGCCGTTCGTATATGTCAGCCGCGAGCACCTCGATGCTCGGTTGGAAGATGGTATCCTCGCCGACGTGGCTCCCTCGCTCTGCCATATCCTCGGCTTGCAGCAACCTGCCGAGATGACAGGACACAATCTGATTCACTAATGTTCAATTTGAAAATTAACAATTTGAAAATTTGAAAATTATTAGTTCGGATAGGTTGTGGGTACACCGAATAAATAGATAGCCCCGACAGGTCGCCGGCGCACCCGGACAGCCGCACGGCAATTTTCAAATTTTCAAATTTACAAATTATTATGCAAACTCGTCTCCCCGAGAACGCCAATCGCCCGCTGAAGAAGGGTGAGAAGTACGAACCTATCTTGAAACCCGGGCAGGAGTACCCCGAAGTAACGCCTTACAGCGTGCTGATGGGTGTGCTGATGGCGGTTATCTTCTCCGCTGCAGCGGCTTACCTCGGACTGAAAGTGGGGCAAGTGTTTGAAGCGGCTATCCCTATCGCCATCATTGCCGTAGGCTTGTCATCCGCGCTCAAGCGCAAGAACGCGCTGGGCGAGAACGTGATTATCCAGTCTATCGGTGCTTCGAGCGGCGTGATTGTCGCCGGTGCCATCTTCACGCTGCCTGCACTCTATATCCTGCAAGCCAAGTACCCGGGTATGACGGTGAACTTCATGCAGATATTCATGTCGTCGCTCTTGGGCGGTTGCTTAGGTATCTTGTTCCTGATACCTTTCCGCAAGTACTTTGTGCAGGAGAAACACGGCGAGTACCCGTTCCCCGAGGCGACCGCCACCACGCAGGTGCTGGTGTCGGGCGAGCAGGGTGGCAGCCAAGCCAAACCGCTGATTTGGGCGGCAGGCATCGGCGGTCTGTACGACTTCGTGGTCTCCACCTTCGGGCTTTGGACAGAGAGCCTCAGCACCCGCATGACGGGTTGGGGCGAAATGCTGGCAACGAAATTCAAATTAGTCTTCAGTATCAACACCAGTGCCGCAGTCTTGGGCTTGGGATATATCATCGGACTGAAATATGCGGCGGTGATATGCGCCGGTTCGTTCTTCGTATGGTGGGTGTTGCTGCCGTTGTTAGGCAGCGTGCCCGGTATGGAAGGGGCAGACCCGCAGGTGATGTTCACCGACTACGGGCGCAACATCGGTATCGGCGCTATCGCCATGGCGGGCATGATAGGTATCGTGAAGAGTTGGGGCGTGATAAAGTCCGCGGTAGGTTTGGCAGGCAAGGAGTTAGGCGGCAAAGGCAAAGCGGTGGCGCAAGCCTCGCTGCGCACGGAGCGCGACCTGAGCATGAAGTTCCTCATCATCGCGATTGCTGTGGCATTGCTCTGCACGCTGGTGTTTTTCTGGGTGGGCGTGCTGCATAACTTCTGGCAGGCGCTGGTAGCCTTCTTGGTGGTAACGGTGATAGCATTCCTCTTCACCACCGTGGCAGCGAATGCGATTGCCATCGTGGGCAGCAACCCCGTGAGCGGCATGACGCTGATGACGCTGATTATCGCCTCGGTCATCTTCGTGGCAGTAGGCATGAAAGGCGAGAGCGGCATGGTGGGTGCGATGATTATCGGCGGCGTGGTCTGCACGGCATTGTCAATGGCAGGCGGTTTCATCACCGACCTCAAGATAGGTTACTGGGTAGGCACTACGCCGAAGAAACAAGAGACGTGGAAGTTCCTCGGCACATTAGTGTCGGCAGCCACGGTCGGCGGCGTGATGATTATCCTGAACAAGACCTACGGTTTCACGGGCGAGAACGCGCTTGTAGCCCCGCAAGCGAATGCCATGGCAGCCGTCATCGAGCCGCTGATGAGCGGACAAGGTGCGCCGTGGATGCTCTATCTGGCAGGTGCAGTCTTGGCGCTGGTGCTTAACTTCATGGGAGTACCCGTGCTGGCGTTTGCGCTGGGTATGTTCATCCCGCTGAGCCTGAACACTCCGCTCTTGGTGGGCGGCGCTATCTCGTGGTTCGTCAGCAGGAAGCGTGCGAAGGACGGCGAGCAGGCGGAGGAGTTGGCGCAGAAACGCAACGAGAAAGGTACGCTGATTGCCAGCGGGTTCATCGCAGGCGGTGCACTGATGGGCGTAGTGAGCGCGGTGATTAAGTTCTGCGGCGCAGAGTGCTACCTCACCGCATGGGCAAACAGCGGCTGGGCTGCGATAGTGGGACTTATCGCCTACATTGCACTTATCATCTACTTCACCGTAGCAAGCAAGAGGGTGAAATAGTCCGGGTGCGCCCCGACCCGTCGGGGCTGAAATGGAGGTGCGGTCTCCAGGCCGCACCATAGTAAGGAATAGTCCGGGTGCGCCCCGACCCGTCGGGGCTAAGAATATGTATCAAACGCATAAACTAATCAACTTATAAACAAATAAACAAACGAACCAATGGTTAATTTCAAAGAACTTGGTCTTGTGAACACTCGAGAGATGTTCGCTAAGGCAATCAAAGGCGGGTATGCTATCCCTGCTTTTAACTTCAACAACATGGAGCAGTTGCAGGCTATCATTAAGGCTTCGGCAGAGACGAAGAGCCCTGTTATCCTCCAAGTATCGAAAGGTGCGCGCAACTACGCTAACCAGACCCTTCTCCGCTACATGGCACAAGGTGCAGTGGAGTATGCAAAGGAACTCGGTTGGGAGCACCCGCAAATCTGCTTGCACCTCGACCACGGAGACTCCTTCGAACTCTGCAAGAGTTGCGTGGACTTCGGTTTCTCGAGCGTGATGATTGACGCTTCCTCGCTGCCCTACGAGGAGAACATCGCACTGACCAAGAAAGTAGTGGACTATGCTCACCAGTTCGACGTAACCGTAGAGGCTGAGTTGGGCGTGTTGGCAGGCGTAGAGGATGAGGTTGCCTCGGAGGTATCTCACTACACCAAGCCCGAAGAGGTAGTGGACTTCGCTACCCGCACCGGCTGCGACTCGCTGGCAATCTCCATTGGTACAAGCCACGGCGCATACAAGTTCACCCCCGAGCAGTGCACACGCGACCCGCAGACCGGTCGTCTGGTACCTCCTCCCTTGGCATTCGACGTGCTCGACGCTATCATGGAGCAACTGCCGGGCTTCCCCATCGTGCTTCACGGCTCGTCGAGCGTACCCCAAGAGTATGTGGATATGATTAACCAATACGGCGGCAAGTTGCCCGACGCAGTGGGTATCCCCGAGGAGCAGTTGCGTAAGGCTGCTGCCAGCGCTGTTTGCAAGATTAACATCGACAGCGACAGCCGTCTTGCCTTCACCGCTGCTGTTCGCAAGGTGTTCTGGGAGAAGCCGGGTGAGTTCGACCCGCGCAAGTACTGCGGTCCTGCTCGCGACCTGATGACCGAACTGTACAAGCACAAGATTATCAACGTGCTCGGCTCTAACGGCAAAGCAGAATAAGGCGTTCATTACCGTGTGAGTTATTTTAACGTTAATTATCGTGTAATTATTCATTAATTATTTGCAGCCAAAGGAACAGGGCTATCCTCGCGGGAGGGTAGCCCTGTTTGGTTACGTTTGTGTGTGGAATCGGTAGAGGTTAGAGGTCTTGAACGAGACGGACGGAAAATCCCAGACGACGGGATTCGCCATTGTTTGAGTTACCATACGGGTCAAATAGAAGAAAGTAGGCAACAGTTGAGCCATAGGTAGTGGCATACCAATATCGACCTATTTCTTGCATACCATAGAAACTACACCCGTTGCGGTTACCCGAAGCAGGCAAGAAGACGGCACCTGCTGCCTCTAACTTTGCCCACTGCTCGAGCGTGAAGGTTTGGTTATTTGCGTATTCCTGCTGTACTTCAATTTCTTGTTCGCTATCAACAAAGTTTGCGAATCCTATCTTACAATCAACATCCTCCGGGCAGGTCCATGTGTCGGGCAAGAGGATAAGACCATTAGCATACGTTGTTCCCTCCGCATCAAGGTTGATACGCGCCACACCCATCAAATTTGCTGCATTGGCACGACTGCTGCGCAAGTAGTTCCACTCATCGTGGGTCAGTGTGCGCCATGCGGTGCCATCGCCGATATTCTGTCCCCAATCGGCAAAGTCGCCGGAATAATCGCTATCGCTCATGGAGGTACTGATGCCCCACTTGGCGGTTGCTGTGCTACCACTCCAACCGAAGAGGTCTATCTTGTCTGCCAAGGCGCTGTTTTCCACATTGGCAGTGCCTAACATTTCGTACTGATTGTCAGCAAATGCCCACGTTGTATCTGTGCCTTGGATGGTACATTGCAGGTTGCCTTTGGAGAACTTCACTTGTTTGTCTGCTGCCACGGAGAACACGCCTTCCAAAGGAGCATAGGGATCGGGAGGGCATTGGTAGATAGTGTCGTGCACCTCTACAATCACCTCCTTAATCACCGTATCGTGTACGATAATCGTCCGCGGCAGGATAAGGTGGAGGGTGTCGGAGGAGTCGATGTCAGCGGCGAAGGTAATGCTATCCACCGTCGGGATGGGGTTGGCGTACATCACCTTGCCGTTTTGCCAAATCACTTGGTTCTGCTGCGCCGTGGCGCAGAGGGTGGCTGCCATGAGGGCAGCCATTAGAAATAGTTTTTTCATACTTGGTTAATTTTGTTTGTTGGGTTGATAATTTATGTTTCGATATTGAGTTATGTCGCCCCGTTGGGGCTTGCTTGGTGTGGGTGCTATTTTACGTAGGGACAAGTCCCTACGCTGGTTTATGCCGCCCCTTTGGGGCTTGCATGGCGGGCGTTATTTCCTTGCTGCGGGCTGCGCCCTTGCAGAGATTTGGAGGGATTGTTGGCGGAGGTGGTTCCTTACTGGGGACGCGGGCGCACCCGGACATACCTTTGCCTGCTTTCATGGAGGTGCGGTCTCCAGGCCGCACCTTTGGTATGCAATGCCTCACTGGGGACGCGGGCGTCTCGCCCGCGGACAAGGCGAAAGCCTTGCGTGTGTGTGCAATGCATACCCAATCAGTTCGTTCCGAAC
>JBJECI010000088.1:0-9388 GCA_051870915.1 Paludibacteraceae bacterium | reverse complement strand
TGCATAAGAAGAAAAAATGTTTGTTTAACTGTCGAATTTTTGGGAGGGGTATAATATGTTTAAGAAATAATATCCCGACAGGTCGGGACAAGTTCCGAATAATTTTTGGAAATTTTTGTTGAAATAAAAGAATCATTATTGTTTCGATATATGTGTATCTTATTTCGAGTTCACGTTAATTTTATGTTTTGTTTGCACATTTGAAAAATTAGTTGTATCTTTGCAGCGCGATTGGGAGAAGTCCCGATGGCATTACATATTGATTATTAACAGCATTGGCTATTATTTCGCGTTCAAGAAAAAAGCCTCGGAAACTCTTTTCTCCAACGAAAGAATAGTAACGTCTTCATCGGAGCGAGTGGTCGTGAGACCGATTCTACCACTTTATACCCTTTTGGGGTGTAAACTTCTTAGGTGGTAGAGCAGGTTCTCCGAGGCTCCTGTTGAACGCGAAAGAGGTTTGCACCTTTTTCATACTATTCGACAGAGATTGATAGCATGCACAAACGCTATCAGTCTATGGCACGACAAGATTTGGCGAAGGCAAAGGATGCCAAGAAAGACGAGTTCTATACCCAGTTGGCGGATATAGAGAAAGAGTTGCGATACTATCGCGAGTATTTCAATGGTAAGGTGGTATTCTGCAACTGCGACGACCCCTACGAGAGTAATTTCTTCAAGTATTTTGCGCTAAACTTCAATCAGTTAGGATTACGGAAACTGATTGCTACCTGCTACAACGGTTCGCCGGTGTCGGGCAACGAGTTGTTGCTGGACTTCGGCGACACGGTGGATGACCCGAAGAAGGTTGCGTATAAGGTGGAGATAAGCGAGGTAACGGACCAGAACGGCGACGGGGCGGTTGACCTTTCTGATATTCAGTATCTTATGCAGAATGATAAGAATGTGATTTCTATCTTGAAAGGCAACGGGGACTTCCGCAGTGCGGAGTGCGTGGCGCTGCTGCAAGAGGCGGATATTGTGGTTACCAATCCGCCTTTCTCGCTGTTTCGGGAGTATGTGGCGCAGTTGGTGGAATATCAAAAGCAATTCCTTATCATTGGAAATGTCAATGCTATCACTTACAAAGAGTTCTTTCCGCTCATAAAGGAAAACAAAGTATGGATGGGTGCAAGTATTCACAGCGGAGATAGGGAGTTTCAAGTGCCGGATAGTTACCCTTTGAACGCTGCGGGAAGTCGTATAGATGAGCGTGGGCGCAAGTTCATTCGCGTAAAGGGAGTACGCTGGTTCACCAATATGGACTACCCACAACGGCATGAAGACCTTGTTTTGTACAAGCGATACTCTCCCGAAGAATATCCCAAATACGATAATTACGATGCTATCAATGTGGATGTTACCTCCGACATTCCCTGCGACTATGAGGGGGTTATGGGGGTGCCTATTACATTCTTGGATAAGTACTGCCCTGACCAATTCGAGATTTTAGGTAATGAGTATGACTTAAACATTCCATTAGGAAGAGGATATGTAAACGGAAAAAGAATGTACTCACGTATTTTTATTCGCAGGAGGCAATAAAGCGCACTGGGGACGCAGGCGTCTCGCCTGCGGGCAGTTTGGGACAAACTGATTAGGATTGCACAAAGCATTTACAAGCAAGGCTTGCGCCTTGTCCGTCCGCGACAAGTCGGGACGTCCCCAGTAGCGATGATAATTAATGAATAATTAACGATAATTATATGTTAAAACAACCATGGAAATAACATTGCAGAAAATCACCATCGGAGAATTAGCCAAGGGCTATGTGGATAACCAAGAGGCGGGCGTGAAAGCCTACGGGGGACTACTGGACGTGCGGCCGCCCTATCAACGGGAGTTCGTCTATAACGACAAAGAGCGGGAAGCCGTAATAGACACTATTACAAAGGATTACCCGCTCAACGTGATGTATTGGTCGGTGCGCGATGATGGCACCTACGAGATAATAGACGGGCAGCAACGCACTATCTCGATATGTCAGTATGTGTCGGGGGCGTTCGCGTATATGTTTCGCTACTTCGGCAACCTGACCGCCGAGGAGCAGCGGCAGATACTGGACTATGAGTTGTTTGTGTATCTGTGCAAGGGGACGGACAAAGAGAAACTGAAATGGTTTCAGACGATAAACATCGCAGGTAAGAAACTGACGGAGCAGGAGTTGCTCAACGCGGTGTATGCGTCGCCGTGGCTGTCGGACGCGAAACGGTATTTTTCCAAGCCGCAGTGCGGGGCGTACTTGATGGGAAACAAGTACGTGAGCGGTTCGCCGATACAGCAGGAGTACTTGGAGACCGTACTGCGCTGGATATCAGGCAATAAGATAGAAGACTACATGGCGCGGCACTCGCTGTCGGACAAAGACGCGGGGCGGCTGTGGGCGTATTATCAGGCGGTGATTAGTTGGGTGCAGCAGACGTTTATCAAGTACCGCAAGGAGATGAAAGGGATAGACTGGGGGAGCCTGTACAACAGTTATCAGGAGGCGTCTAAGGCGATGAATCCCAACGAGATAGAGGCGGAGGTGGCGCGGCTGATGGCGGACTCGGATGTGGAGAACAAGCGGGGGATTTACCGCTATGTGTTCACCCGCGATGAGCATTGCCTCGGTATTCGCGCCTTCGACGGCAACACGCGGCGGGAGGTGTATGAGCGGCAGCAAGGCATTTGCCCCGCCTGTGGACGGCATTTCGAGATAGAGGAGATGGACGCCGACCATATCACGCCGTGGTCGAAAGGCGGGCGGACGATTGCGAGCAACTGCCAGATGCTGTGCAAGGAGTGCAACCGGCGGAAGTCGAACAAATAGGGGGGTACACACAAACGAACAATAATACTTGACAAAAACACACAAAAACCTTTTTGTTCAACAAAAATTGTTCTGATATTTTTTCTTTAACATATAATTATCGTATAATTATTCATTAATTTTATTAGAGGCTGTCTAACAAGTTGAGTTAGGCAGCCTCTTTTGAAAGGATTCTCTTGTATCGGATTCACGTTAACTTGGTCAAAAAAACGCAATTCTCTTGCATATATGGAAAAAAAGTTGTAACTTTGCGCCCTCAAAGTGATTTTTTCAATTCTACAATAAAAACATGGGACTTTTTTCGTTTACGCAAGAGATTGCGATTGATTTAGGTACTGCGAACACGCTGATTATGTGCAACGACAAGGTGGTGGTGAACGAGCCTTCGGTGGTGGCTATCAGCATGGCAGACAACAAGTGCCTCGCCGTGGGCAGGAAAGCACAGCAGATGATAGGTCGCGGCGGCATGATGGTGAAGACCATTCGCCCGCTCAAAGAAGGCGTGATAGCCGACTTTCAAGCGTGCGAGATGATGATACGCGGCATGATAAAGATGATACCGAAGCAGAGCCTGCTGTTCACCCCGAGTATCCGCATGGTGGTGGGTATCCCGTCGGGCTGTACGGAGGTGGAGATACGCGCCGTGCGCGACAGTTCGGAGCATGCCGGCGGTCGCGACGTGTATATGCTCTACGAGCCGATGGCGGCGGCGATAGGTATCGGAATCGACGTGGAGAGCCCCGAGGGATGTATGATAGTGGACATAGGCGGCGGTACGACGGAGATTGCCGTTATCTCGCTGGGCGGTATCGTGGCGAACAAGTCCATCAAGGTGGCGGGCGATGACTTCAACCAAGACATCATCGAGTACATGAGCCGTATGCACAACCTCAAGATAGACGAGCCGACGGCGGAGCGTATCAAGATAAACGTGGGCGCCGCGTTGCCGGAGTTGGAGGACGCGCCGGAGGATTATATCGTGGTGGGTCCGAACAAGGTAACGGCATTGCCTATGTCGGTGCCGGTAAGTTATCAGGAGGTGGCGCACTGCTTGGAGAAGAGTATCTCGAAGATAGAGAGCGCCGTGCTGCAAGCGCTGGAGGCGACGCCGCCTGAGTTGTACGCCGACATCGTGAACAAGGGTATCTACCTCGCCGGCGGCGGCGCACTGCTGCGCGGACTGGCGAAGCGACTGACGGATAAGATAACTATTCCTTTCCACGTGGCAGACGAGCCGTTGCTCTCCGTGGCACGAGGCACAGGCATCGCCCTGAAGAACGTGAATAACTTTGGATTCTTGATAAGATAAAGGACCGCTTCGCTCAAAGATAAAGGATAAAAGACGAAATAGTATTGTAGATTAAAGATTAAGGACACAGGATTAAAGACTAAATAGTATTGGCTCTAAAAACTCATAGACGAAGGTAATAAGTCTTTCATCTTTCATCCTTCATCTTTTATCCTTCTTCCTTATGCAAACTCTGCTGAAATTCATACTGCGCTATGGCAACTTCCTGCTGTTTATCCTGCTGGAAGTTGCCGCGTTTTTGCTGGTGGTGTGGAGCAATGCCTACCCCCGCAGCAGCGCGCTGAGCACCGCCAACAGGCTGGTGGCATGGCAGTATGAGATGGTGTCGGAGGTAACGGGCTATTTCGGACTGAAAGGCGTGAACGAGCGTTTGGCAGCCGAGAACGCCGCCCTGAGGAGCCGATTGGAGAATAGTGAGTGGGCAGTGGGCTGTGGACAGGTAACCGTGGGCGAGACGTACCCGACTTGTCGGGATGTACCACCCGCGTCCCCAGTGGGTAGTGGTCAGTGCTTAGGAGAAGGTGCGGATAGCACTTTGGCGCAGTCTGCGTATGTGCGGGAGCAGGTGGTGTATCGCGAAGGGAAGGTGGTGCAGATGACGATGAACGGTATGCGCAACTACCTGACTATCAACCGCGGAGAGGAAGATGGCGTGTACGAGGGTATGGGTGTGCGCAACGACGAAGGGGCGGTCGGTATCGTGGCGACCGTGGGTAAGCACTACTCGGTGGTGCTGCCGCTCATCAACATAGAGACCCGCCTGAGTTGCCGCTTCCTCAAAAACGACTATATCGGCACGCTGCAATGGGACGGCCGCGATACGCGCTTTGCCGACTTGGCAGACGTGGCGACGCACCTTGAGGTGAACGTCGGCGACACGATAGTTACGAGCGGTTTGAGCACCAGTTTCCCCGCAGGTGTACCTGTGGGCGTGGTGGAGGAGTGCCGACTGGAAGAAGGCGCATCGTACTACACCGTGCGTGTGCGGCTCTCCACCGACTTCCGCCGCCTGCGACATATAGAAGTGATTGATAATGAGGATGTGGAAGAGATAAATGGACTAAGGATAAAGGACGCAGGATAAAAGACTAAATAGTTTATGCGATGAAAACTTAACAGACGAAGGTAATAAGTCTTTCATCCTTCATCCTTAATCCTTCATCCTAACAAAACATGCTTTGGTTACGACAAATAGGACAATGGTTGGTGGCGATGGTGCTGCAAGTGCTGCTGATTAACCAGTTGCAGTTGGGCGGCGTGTGCCATCCGTTCATCTATATCCTACCGCTGCTGATGATGCCTATCACGCTGCCTCGTTGGGCAGATATGCTGATAGGGCTGGCGGTGGGGCTGCTGATGGATGTGTTCTGCAACTCGCTGGGCGTGCATGCCGCGGCGTGTATCATGCTGATGTATGTGCGGCGCCATCTCATCCCGCTGTGGGTGAACGACACCGACCGACTGACCGATGTCATCAGCATGCAGACGATAGGTATTGCGCCGTTCCTCAAATATACCTCCTTGCTGGTGGTGGCGCACCATCTGCTGGTCTTCTTCCTGACGGCATGGACGTTCCAACTATGGTGGTACACGCTCCTGACCACACTGGTCAGTAGCATTGTCAGTTTGGCACTTATACTGGGCTATGCTTGGATACGAGAGAAAAGATAAAAGACACAGGATAAAAGACTTAATAGTACCGACTTTGAGGTAGCCCCGCCCCCCTCTAAGAGGGAGGCGGGGGAGCAGAAGTTACCTTTCGACTCTGAAATTCATAGACGAAATGAATGACTATTTATCCTTCATCCTTATATCCTCGTTGCGGCCGGATGCCGAGTACTCCTCCCGCCCCCTTACCCCCTCCCCCCTCTAAGAGGGAGGCGGGGGAGTTGAAGTTACCTTTCGACTTTGAAATTCATAGACGAAACAAATAAGTCCTTCATCTTTCATCCTTTATCCTTCATCCAATAGGTATGATTAACGACAACAACTATAAGCGGCGGTATGTTATCAGCGGAATAGCCGTTGGTATAGTGTTGGTGTATATCATACGCTTGTTTTTCCTGCAAATCATCGATTCTACCAGTGGCGACAAGGCAGACAGCAACGCCTTGGTGCGCCAGACCATCTACCCCTCTCGCGGCTTAATCTACGACCGCAACGGCGAGTTGTTGGTCTTCAACCAACCCATCTATGAGGTTACGATGATTATGCGCGAGATGGGCAAGCAATTCGACACCACGGCTTTCTGCCGCACCTTGGCGATAGACCGCGAGGAGTTCGACACCCGCATTGCCGACATCAAGAACCGCAAGAAGAACCGCGGCTATTCGAGTTACACGCCGCAGGTGTTCTTGAGCCAACTGAAGAAGGAAGATGTAGCCACGCTGCAAGAGTCGCTCTTCCGTTTCCCGGGCGTGCAGATTCGCAAACGCACCCTGCGCGACTACACCTACAACGCTGCGGCGCATGTGCTCGGCAGCGTGGGCGAGGTGAGCCAGAGCGATTTGGACAAAGACCCTTATTACAGCCGCGGCGACTATTCGGGGCGCGACGGGCTGGAGCAGACCTATGAGTTAGCATTGCGCGGCGAGAAAGGCGTGGAGGTGCTGATGCGCGACTCCAAAGGGCGCATACAGGGCTCCTACCACGATGGCGAGTTAGACTGTCCCGCGCAAGCAGGAAAAGACCTCACGGTAACCCTCGACATACAGTTGCAACTGTTGGCGGAGGAGTTGCTGGCGAACAAGGTGGGCAGCGCGGTGGCGATAGAGCCGCAGACGGGCGAGATACTGGCACTGGTGTCGTCCCCCGCGTGGGACCCGCAGGTGCTGGTCGGCAGAGAGCGCAACGCCAACTACAACGCCCTGCTCAACGATGCCTCCAAACCCCTGCTGAACCGCGCCACGCAAGCCACCTACCCCCCGGGCTCCACCTTCAAGACCGTGCAGGCACTGGTATGCCTGCAAGAGAAAGGTATCACCCCGCGGACACAGTACCCTTGCAGCGGTCCCGCCTCCACGCCTATCAAGTGTACGCACCACCACGGCAGCCCCGTCTCGCTCGAAGAAGCCATCGAGCAGAGTTGCAACCCCTATTTCTGGTGCGCCTTCCGCGACATGCTCCAGCGCGGCGGCTACGGCGAGGAGAACGAGCACTTCCGCCACAACTACGAAGTGTGGCGCGAGGACATGCTCTCATTCGGCTTCGGACAACGCTTTGAAGATTCTGACGTGGGTTACCAGTCGTCGGGCAGCATCCCGAGCACACGTTTCTACGATAAGTACTACGGCAAGACGGGCTGGAAAGCCATCACCATCCGCTCGCTCAGTATCGGGCAGGGCGAGGTGCTGGTAACACCGCTGCAACTGGCGAACCAAGCGGCGATGATTGCCAACAAGGGCTATTTCATCACGCCCCACCTCAACAAAGCCGACTCCATGCGCCTGCGCCGCCATCAGACACCCATCGACAGCAGTTATTTCGGCGTGGTGCAAGAGGGTATGCACCGCGTGATGACGAATGGCACGGGGCGCTGGTACAAAGTGCCGGGCGTGGAGAGCGCAGGCAAGACGGGTACCGTGCAGAACCCGCACGGCAAAGACCATGCTATCTTCATCGGCTTTGCGCCGCTGGAGAACCCGCAGATAGCAGTAGCAGTGGTGGTGGAGAATGCAGGCTTCGGCGCCACATGGGCTGCACCCGTAGCGAGCATGATGATGGAGCAATACCTCAACGGCAGCGTCTCGCGCAAAGACCTGCGCAAACGCATCGCCGATGCTGAACTATAAAAACCTACTGAGTTATTTCACAGCCCTTTCAAAGACGAAAGTAATCAGTCTTTCATCCTTCGTCCTTTATCCTTCGTCCATTAGTTTTTCCAAATGGCATACCATCAGTGAGCCGTCTTCTCGGCGGAGGTGCATACCGTTGCCCTCGCAGAAAGCGAACGCTTTGCAGTCTTTGCAAGGCGTTTTTTCTTTCATCCATGTACGGTCGCGGTAGGGCTTGAAGCCGTGCTCCCATACCTCCCAAAAAGCATCGCGGTAGATATTCCCTTGATAGTACTTGCCGCGGATGCTGGTGCAAGCGGATATAGAGCCGTCGATGAGAATAGAGGCGATGGAGACACCCGCAGCGCAGTGGTACAGATGGTCGCGCACCCGCCCCTCGTAGTCGCCTAAATAGCCCTCGCAAGAATAGGATACATGCCTGCCTTGCTCGCGCTCGGCGGCGATGAAATCCATCAAGCCGCGAAACTGCTCATCGGTCAGCAGCAGTTCGGGATTAGTGGCAGCGCGCCCCATGGGGTCTATGCCGAACACGCGCCAGTGGCGCACGCCCATGCCCCACAGCATCTCGCGTATCTCTTTGAGATGCGGGTAGTTACGCTGGTTGGCGCAGGTTACTACATCCCACGTCAGCCCTTTGTCTGCCGCCGCCAAGCGGATGGCGCGCGTGGCTCCCTCAAAAGCCAAGGGGTGTTGGCGCAACCATATATGGTCTTCCTGCAAGCCGTCGCAACTGATGGTGAGCGAGCGAAGTCCCGCTTTGCGCAGCGCCGCAAAACGCTCCTTGGTGAGTGCCAAGCCGTTGGTTACCATCCCCCACGGATAGCCGCGGACATATAAGGCGCGCCCCACATCCTCCAAGTCTTTGCGCATCAGCGGCTCCCCGCCGGAGATGATAATCATCACCTCATGCGGGTTCACATGCGGTGTGATCTGCTCATCAATCACTTTCAGGAAATCTTCAGCCGGCATATCAGGCTGGGTAACGGAAGAGACGCAGTCGCTGCCGCAATGCAGGCAATGCACATTGCAGCGCAGCGTGCTCTCCCAGAAGAGTTGCTGCAAAGGATGCAACACCTTCATATTTCTGCGGCGCAACTGCTCCAGCCGCAGCGCAAGACGAAGACGAAAAGACATAAACAATGATTAATAGTTGCAAGATACTGCCGTGAATGGTGTTGAACCATAGGATGTCTGCACTCACATATAGGCAAGACAACTTGCTTGTTTTCCATCATTAAGGGATTTTTCGGCGCAAAGGTACTGCCTTTTTTGGAAAAATCCAAATATCTATGCACTTTTATGAGGATAAAATCTAAAAAACACCATTATTCTGCGCATTGTATAGTGATTTTCCCTCATCGGGGGATAAATTTCTATAAATTATTCCCTCATTGAGGGATTAACAATGCTGAAAGATTCACCCCGCTTTGCAACTCGTAAACCCGAACCATAAGAGGGCATTACCTTGCTATT
>JBJECI010000087.1:0-9660 GCA_051870915.1 Paludibacteraceae bacterium | reverse complement strand
TCCCTCCCTGCCATGGAGGCGCAAGATAAGGTTACCAAGATACTCCAAGACGGCAACATCATCCTCCTCCGCAACGGCAAACGCTATGGCATCTGCGGAGAGGAACGCCAATAAATACCAACATGGCTATATCTTAACGTATAATTGCCGTGTAATTGACCATTAATTTTTCATTGCGAAAATTATATGAACAATTACACGGCAATTATATGTTATCATGTTTTTACCGCCGATGCCCCCGCTCTATTTCAAGGAGGTGCGGTCTCCAGGCCGCACCAAAAGAGCACTGTGGACGCGGGCAAAAGTCTCCCTTGCCGGGGTCCCCGAAAAATCTTTGATTTTTGGGGTGGATTTTGGGAGATTTAGAGGGTCCTCCGGCGTGCGCAGGCGTCCCCGCCTGCTGAGAGGAATATTGGGGATGCGGGCGTCTCGCCCGCGGATGGTTTGGTACAAACCGCCCAACTCCGCATCGACAGAATTAACAACTAATTATACGTTAGCGAAAGATGGTTAGGCAATTTTTGTTGAAATAATCTTATCAAGACAAATCTTGGGAAAAGCGCCATATATTGCCAAGCAAAATGTTATTTTTGGGTAAAAATGGCACTATTTTTTATTTTGTATGCAATATATTTGGAAATTCCGTATTTTTTTTGTAACTTTGCACGCTCATTTTGGAGAATTGTAGGCATTGGGTAAGAAGTTGCGAAATATCGTATTGTGGTTGTGCGCCGCTTGGGCGATGAGCGTGAGCGCGCAGACGGAGCGGATGTATCGCTGTGAGTTGGGACTGCAAGGAGGATGCGGATACTATGTGGGCGATGCAACGGAATACGTGTTTCAAGATGTGCGAGAGGCGTATGGTCTGCATTTCCGCTATAAGTTTGACCAACGATGGGCACTGCAAGTGAAGGGCTTGGCGCACCATATCAAGGGGCAATTTTCCGCGGGCGAGGCTGAAATGGTGCGGCCTGGAGACCGCACCTCCTTTCAAGCAAGCGAGGATGCCACTATAATCGGACAACCTTGGGAGACGCAGATGGTGAATGTGGATGTCGTGGGAGAGTTCAATTTCTTTCGGTTCGGGGTGCGTCAGTACGATGAGCGGATAAAGCCGATAACGCCTTATATCGGAGTGGGAATAGGCATCGGGATGTGTATGGAGCCGAATTGGGCATGGCGAGGGTATAGCCCTGTGGTACAAGTGTATGTGCCTTTTGTGGTGGGTGTGAAGTGGAAAATTGCAGATAGATGGCAGTTGCAAGCCGCATGGCAACATAACGTGTATTTTGCTGATAATCTGGAAGGTATAGATGAGTTGAACAATGCACATAACTTAAACGGCAGTAATTTTTTGAACAATGATGTTACCTCGCAACTCACGGTTGGCATAGTTTTTGAGTTTGCACAAGACAGGAAAATTTGTGCATTGTGTGAGTAAAGGTGATAACATATAATTATCGTGTTGAGGATATAACGTGTAATTATCGTGTAATTAGTCATTAATTTTCGCAGATACTAACCACTAAGCACAGACCACTGACCACTATGGTGCGGCCTGGAGACCGCACCTCCACTGACCACTAACCACTAACCACTGACTACTATATGAACTATCAATCGCAAATAGACAAAGCGCGTATGCCGCGGCACGTGGCTATCATCATGGATGGCAACGGCAGGTGGGCAAAGAAGCAGGGCTTGGCACGTATGTACGGGCATAAGCAGGGTGTGGAAACCGTGCACCGTATCACGGAGACGGCGGCGGAGTTGGGTATTCAGTATCTGACCCTCTACACTTTCTCTACGGAGAACTGGAATCGCCCGAAAGAGGAGGTGGACGCGCTGATGACGTTGCTGGTGGATACCATCGCCAAAGAGACGCCCACGCTGATGAAGAATAATGTGCGGCTGCTGACCATAGGCGATACAAAGCGGTTGCCGGAAGGGGCAAAGCGCAAGTTCGAGCAGTGTATGGAGGAGACGAGCGGCAACACGGGTTTGCGACTGGTGATAGCACTCAGTTACTCCGCGCGATGGGAGATAACGAACGCCATGCAGGCGGCAGTGCGCAAGGCGCAGACGGGTGAACTGAAGGCGGAGGACGTGAACGAAGAACTGGTGTCGTCGCTGATGACTACGGCAGGCATGCCCGACCCCGACCTGCTGATACGGACGAGCGGCGAGTTGCGGATAAGCAACTTCCTCCTGTGGCAGTTGGCTTACTCGGAGTTGTACTTCACCGACTGCCTGTGGCCCGAGTTCACGGAAGAAGAGTTCTGCAAGGCGATAGTGGATTACCAACACCGCGAGCGGCGCTTCGGCAAGACAAGCGAGCAGGTGAAAAATTAATGTGTAAATTTGAAAATTTGAAAATTTGAAAATTACCATGCGGAAAGAGTATTCAATTTGAAAATGAAGCATTTGAAAATGAGCAAGAGACGGTCCGGTTGTGCCCGCGACCCATCGTGGCTAATCATTTTCAAATTTACAAATTTACAAATTTTCAAATTATAAAAGAATGGTGGCGTATAGTCGATATATATTCATGTTGTTGTTTTGCTTGCTGACGGCGGTTGCTCTGCGGGCGCAGGTGGCGGCAGACTCGGTGGTAACGGCGTTGCCCGAGGACGGCGAGGAGCAGCCTCTACAATCGGGGGGAGGTATGTCTTTCAGCGATGCGGAGGACGAGAACCTGCCGGAGATAGAATACACCTACCAGCGCAAGACCTACGAGATAGCAGGGATAAGCGTTACGGGTGCGGACAGTTATGAGGACTTTGTGCTCATCGGCTTCTCCGGACTGGCAATAGGCGACAAGATAGAGGTGCCCGGCGACCAGATAACCAAGGCTATCAAACGATTCTGGAAACAGGGACTTTTCTCGGATGTGAAGATAAAAGCCAAGAAGATAGAGGGGCAGAAGATATGGCTGGAGATAGCGTTGAAGCAACGTCCGAGGGTGTCGGAGGTGGTATATAACGGACTGAAAAAGAGCGAGAAAGAGGATGTGGAGGTAAAAGTAGGTATCCGCAACGGCAGTCAGATGACGCCTAACCTCTCCGACCATGCGAAGACCGTGATAGAGAAGTATTTTGCGGAGAAAGGTTATCACAACGCGGAAGTTGTCGTCTTGCAGCAGGCAGACCAGGACCACCCCGGGTATGTGAAGGTGGCGATTAACGTGAACAAGAAAGAGAAGACCAAGGTCGGGAAAATCTACATCACGGGCAACGAGGCGCTGACGCATAACCAAATCAACAAGGCGATGAAGAAGACGAACGATAACAATATCATCAACCTCTTCCGTACCAAGAAATTCGTCGCCGAGGAGTATGAGAACGACAAGGCGGCAGTGATAGAGAAATACAACGAGATAGGCTACCGCGACGCGTACATAGTGGCAGACAGCGTGGTTCCGAACCCCGAAGACCCGACGCGCGTGGACGTGTATATGACCATCAGCGAGGGCGATAAGTACTATATCCGCAGCGTGAACTGGGTGGGAAACACGGTGTATCCCTACGAGTTGCTGGACGCGACGTTGGGCGTGAAGAAAGGCGATGTCTATAATCTGAAGACCATCAACGACCGCCTGCTGAACGATGACGACGCGGTGTCGAAACTCTATACCGACCAAGGTTATCTGTTCTTCAACGTGGAGCCCGTGGAGGTGAATGTGGAGAACGACAGTATTGACTTTGAGATGCGTATGTACGAGGGCAAGCCCGCTACCATCAACGAAATCAATATAGTAGGTAACACGCGCGTGTATGAGCATGTGGTTCGCCGCGAGTTGTACACCAAGCCCGGACAGTTGTACTCGCAGTCGGACATCATGCGCTCCTTGCGCGAGTTGGCGCAGATGGGGCACTTCGACCAAGAGAAGTTAGTGCCTGATATTCAGCCGAATCCTGAGGAAGGGACGGTGGATATCACCTACCAGTTGGAGACCAAGTCGAGCGACCAGATAGAGTTCTCATTAGGGTGGGGCGCCAGCGGTTTGGTAGGCTCTATCGGATTGAAATTCACCAACTTTGCGATACAGAACCTATTTAACAAGAAAGCCTACCGCATCGTGCCGCAGGGCGAAGGACAGACCTTCTCCATCAACGCCCGCACCAACGGCGTGTACTACACCTCGGCGAGCCTCTCGTTCTTGGAGCCTTGGCTTGGAGGCAAGCGTCCTAACTCGCTGAGCGTCAATGTGTTCTTCGCTTCTCAGTCGGGCTATTCCAAGCGCTACACGGAAGCGTATAACCAACTGGTGAACTCTTATTCGAGTTATTATTACGCCAACGGCTATTCCGACTACTACCAGCAGTTGGCAGAGACCGAGAGCGACAAGGATATCTACATGCGCACTTTCGGCGTGAGCGTGGGATATGGTAAGCGTCTGCGCTGGCCTGATGATTACTTCACCTTCTACGGCGATATATCCTACCAACTTTATATGATGAAGGACTGGCCCTACCTGCTGATTTCCAACGGTATGTGCCACAACCTCTCGCTGAACCTGCAACTCTCGCGTTCGAGCATTGACAACCCCATCTACACCCGCCGCGGCTCGCAGTTCACGCTCGGACTGAAGATTACCCCGCCGTGGTCGCTGATGAACGGGAAGAACTACGCCAACATGACTACCTCGGAGCGGTATAACCTGCTGGAGTACCACAAGTGGAAGTTCTCGGGTAAGGTGTTCACGCCGCTGACCCGCGACAGCAAGTTGGTGCTGATGACCCGCGCGGAGTTCGGTTACTTGGGACATTACAACAAGTACGCGAAATCGCCGTTTGAGTCGTTCTACATGGGTGGCGACGGTATGTCGGGCTACTCCACGTACTCGACCGACTATATCTCCATGCGCGGTTACCAATCGGGCTCGCTCACGCCCTACGACCCGCAGACGGGACGTAACATGGGTTATGTATATAGCAAGTTCACTATGGAGTTGCGCTATCCTATCTCGCTGGAGCAGAACGCCACCATCTGGGCATTGGCGTTCATCGAGGCAGGAAACTGCTATGCGGATATCAAGGACTACAACCCGTTTGACCTGAAGCGCAGCGCCGGCGTGGGTGTGCGTATCTTCCTGCCGATGTTCGGGCTGATGGGTATCGACTGGGGCTACGGATTTGACGAAATCAACGGCTCGAAGCAGTACGGCGGCTCGCAGTTCCACTTCATCTTGGGACAGGAACTATAATTATGAATTAAGAATTAAGAGTTAAGAATTATGAGGGCATTGCTGACTTATCTTTGTCGGGTCTTCATTGATGATTGAATAAACATGAAACGACTATTCATTATATTGTGTAGCGCAGTGATGGCAGTGGGTTGCTATGCTGCCAAAGAGCAGTCGATAGCGTATATCGATATGCAGTATATCTTAAAGAACCTGCCGCAGTACGAGTCTGCCAATGAGCAACTGACGCTTATCTCTAAGCGTTGGCAGAAAGAGATAGATGCGCTCTCGCAGGAAGCGCGGGTGCTGAGCAGCAACTATCAGACGGAGCAGATATTTCTCTCCGATGAGATGCGCAAGCGCCGCGAGGAAGAGATTGTGCAGAAAGAGCAACAGGTGCTGGAACTGAAACGCAAGTACTTCGGCAAAGACGGCGAATTATTTAAGAAACGCGAGGCGTTAATAAAGCCCATTCAGGATGATATCTATGCCGCCATACAAGAGTTGGCAAACGAAAAGAAGATAGATATAGTGCGCGACAGGTCGGCAGACCCCGCACTGATATACATGTCCGGCAAGTTGGATATCAGCGACCAAGTGCTGGAGAAATTAGGGGCGAAATAGATTCTTGGATCAAGGATATAGGACGCAGGATTAAAGACTAAATAGTATTGTATAGCCGTATAATATCAATCTTGGTTCTTGGCTCTTGATTCTTGGTTCTAACTAAACATTGTAAATTATAACTAAATACATATGAAAAAGATTATTTTAGCATTAGCGCTGGTGTTGCCGATGGCAGTAAGCGCACAGAAGTTTGGTCATGTGAACACACAAGAACTTTTTGCACAGATGCCGGAAGTGAATGTAGTACGTGCGCAGATGGATACCATCCAATCGCAGTATGAGAACCAATTGGCGATGATGCAAGAGGAGTACCAAAAGAAAGTACAAGACTATCAGGCACAAGAGGCTACTCTGGCGGAGGCTATCAAGCAGATTCGTCTGCAAGAGTTGCAGGAGATGCAGCAGCGTATCCAACTCTTCTATCAGACGGCAGAGCAAGATATTCAGAAGAAGCAACAAGAGTTGCTGGCTCCTGTGCATGAGAAGATGTCGAAAGCCATTCAGACAGTAGGGCAGAAAGAGGGATACACCTATATCTTCGACTCTGCGGTGATGGTCTATATCTCCGAGACCGCCTTGGACGCTATGCCCGCAGTGAAAAAAGAGTTGGGAATTAAGTAGGACGCAAGACCGCTCACTACGTTCGCTGAAAGATAAAGGATAAAAGACTGATTACCTTTTTCTATGAGTTTCAGAGTTAAAACTATTTAGTCTTTCATCCTTCATCCTTAATCCTTTATCTAATCATGGCAGATGGGTATTTAGAAAGCCACTATGCGGAGTATGAGAAGAAGAAAGCCGCATGGCTGAAGCGGAAGAACAAGTTTGTTCCGCGCCCTAACCCTATGAAAGACGAAGCCTTATAATAATCAAGAACCAAGAACAAAGAACCAAGACTGATTACATTTCACTATACAAGACTATTTTGTCTTTGCTCCTTGTTCTTTGTTCCTTAATCCTTTAGAAAAATGGTAGAAAAATTGCAAACTACGTTGCGCGACTCGGCAGTAGCGCGTTGGACAGTGCTGGTGCTGGTAGCATCGATGATGTTTTTTGCTTACATGTTTGTGGACATCCTCTCGCCGTTGGCATCTCTGCTGGAGCAGACTCCCCACCTTGGCTGGGATCAGGGTGTGTTCGGCACGTATGCTGCGGGTGAGTATCTGCTCAACGTGTTCGGTTTCCTGATTATTGCCGGTGTCATCCTCGACAAGATGGGTGTGCGTTTCACCGGTATGCTCTCCGCATCGCTGATGGTGCTTGGTGCCGCTATCAAATATGTGGGTATCTCCGACTGGTTTGGTGCCAATGATATGGTTTGGCTCAACTCATGGTGGACTTCTATGCCCGGGTCAGCAAAGATGGCGATGTTCGGCTTTATGATATTCGGTTGCGGCTGCGAGATGGCGGGAACCACCGTTAGCAAGATCCTCGCTAAGTGGTTCAAGGGCAAAGAGATGGCGCTGGCAATGGGCTTGGAGATGTCTATCGCGCGTATCGGCGTCTTCGCTGCGATGTTCTTCTCGCCGCTTATCTCCGAGCGTTTTGCCGTGAACGGTATGAATTCGGTGGTGGCTCCGTTCTTGTTCTCGGCGCTGTTGCTTGTCATCGGCCTGCTGAATTTCTTTGTATTCACCATCATGGACACGAAGTTCGACAAACAATTGGTGGCTATCGGCGAGGCTACTGCGGAGAAAGACCCCGAAGATGAGTTCCATTTCTCCGACCTCGGGCAGATATTCAAGTCCAAGATGTTCTGGATTATTGCGCTGCTTTGTGTGCTTTACTACAGCGCTATCTTCCCCTTCCAGCGTTTCGCGACCAATTTCCTTGAAGAGACCATCCCCGGTATGACCAATGCAGAGGCGGCAGGGCTGTTCAAGTGGTTCCCCATCTTGGCGATGATTCTTACGCCCTTCCTCGGCTCGTTCATTGACAACAAGGGCAAAGGAGCGACTATGATGATGCTCGGTGCTATCATCATGATAATCTGCCATAGCGTGTTTGCGTTTGTGTTGCCGCTCTACCCGAGCAAGACCCTCGCGCTCATCACCATCCTTGTGCTGGGTGTCAGTTTCTCGCTCGTGCCGGCATCGATGTGGCCCTCTGTGCCGAAGATTATCGATGAGAAAGTATTGGGTTCTGCTTACTGCCTCATCTTCTGGGTGCAGAATATCGGACTCTGTCTTGTGCCGCTGTTGATAGGCAAACTGCGTGTGGCTACTGGTGGCTATCTCGTGCCGATGATAGTGTTCGCTTCGTTTGGCGTGCTCGCATTTATCTTCTCCGTTGCTCTGAAAATAGAAGACAAAAAGAAAGGCTATGGATTGGAACTTCCTAATAAGAAATAAGCACTCACTCTGTGTGAGTACCGACACACGCAACCTGCCTACGGGTTGCGTGTTCTTTGCGCTTAGGGGCGAGCGCTTCGATGCCAACCAGTTTGCAGCCCAAGCCTTGGAGCAAGGCGCGAGCATGGCTATCGTATCCGACGAGGCTGTTTATCAAATGCTCTGCGAGCGTTTTGGTGCCGACCATGCCGTGTTGCTGGACCAAGAGGCAAATGGGCGCGGCGGTATAGTAGGGTTGCAGCAGTTGGCGCGAGCATGGCGGCGGGAGTTGGGGCTGCCCGTCATAGGTATCACCGGCACCAACGGCAAGACGACCACGAAGGAACTGACCGCTGCGGTATTGCGCACCAAGTATCGTATCCACTACACGCAGGGCAACCTGAACAATAGCATCGGCGTGCCGCTCACGCTCCTGCAACTCACGCGCGACCATGAGTTGGCTATCGTGGAGATGGGCGCATCGCACCCGGGCGACATACGGGAGTTGGTGGAGGTGGCAGAGCCTGACTACGGACTTATCACCAATGTCGGTAGGGCGCACCTGCAAGGCTTCGGCTCCTTTGAGGGCGTGCAGCAGACTAAGCGCGAATTGTACGACTACCTCGTTGCTCACGGCGGCACTATCTTCCAAAACTCCGATAACCCCTACCTGCACGATATGCTCAAAAACGCCACTGGGGACGCGGGTGATACATCCCGACAAGTCGGGTACGTCTCACCCGCGGAAAAATCAAGGAGGTGCGGTCTCCAGGCCGCACAAGTAGGACATTGCAGTGCCCAACTCATTTCCTACCACACCGGCACTATGCCCGAGGGTACGCATCTGGTGGGCAACTACAATGCGGAGAACGTTTCGGCAGCGCGCTGCGTAGGGGCTTATTTCGGTATCTCAGACGAGGTGGCACTGGACGCTATTCGCGCGTATGTCCCCACCAACAACCGTTCGCAGTTGGTGCATAGCAGCCGCGGCAATACGATTACAGCGGATTCCTACAACGCCAACCCCACCTCCATGCAGGCGGCTATCAATGCCTTCACGGGCGATACGTATATCCTCGGCGCCATGCGCGAGTTGGGCGAGTACAGCCACTTGGAGCACCAGAACATCGTGAACATGTTGGCGGAGCGCAAAGCGCCGATGGTACTGCTCGTGGGCGAAGAGTATGCCGCCACCACCTCGCCGTATCCCGTCTTCCCCAGTGCGGATGCGTTGTGCGCCTATCTGCAGGAGCATCCTATCAGCGGTGCCACCATCCTGCTCAAAGGGTCCCGCAGCAACCAAATGGAGAAAGCCCTGCCGCTATTGTAGGCAAGGTTTAATGATATCTTTGTCAATGAGGCTGTCTAACAAGTCGAGTTAGGCAGTCTTTTTTTGTGGCGATAGATAGGAGACGAGCAAGGCTTATACGTGTTTTGGACAATTGTTATAGAAGGGCTGAAGGCACGTTACAGACACGTTACAGACTCGTTTATGTTACGATAATGTTCCGATAATGT